>NZ_MEBQ01000043.1:0-399209 GCF_001722105.1 Salinivibrio sp. SS3
GAACCATAAGTGCCGGATGCTGGTGATTCCGCAAGCGTTGGGCTATCGTCGCCATCAACATCACTGATCGCAATGGTGCCGGTGGCAGTCACCGCGGCATCGCCCACATCACCCTCGGTGACCGAGCCAACAAATTCACCGGTGACTTCAGGGGCATCCTCGCTACCGGTAATGGTGATCACGATATCTTGCGGAGTGCCGTCAGAGGCATTGAGAGTAATGGTATCGGTGACCTGGTCGCCGGCATCTAAATCCTGCACGCTGGCTTGATCAAGGGTGTAAGTCCAGTTGCCATCGACCAGCTCTAGCGAGCCATAGGTACCAGTCTCTGTAGTATCGGCAAAGCTCGGTGCATCGTCACCGTCGATATCACTGATCGTAATCGACCCAGTGGCAGTCACAGGCGCATCGCCCACATCACCCTCGGTCATTGAACCAACAAATTCACCGGTGACTTCAGGGGCATCCTCGCTACCGGTAATGGTGATCTCGATATCTTGTTGCGTGTTATCGCTCGCGGTGAGGGTAATGGTATCCGTCACCTGATCGCCTGCGTCTAAATCCTGCACGCTGGCTTGATCAAGGGTGTAAGTCCAGTTGCCATTGACCAGCTCTAGCGAGCCATAGGTGCCCGCTTCGGTGGTATCCGCAAAGCTCGGTGCATCGTCGCTATCGACATCACTGATTGCAATCGTACCACTTGCAGTGACGGCGGCATCGCCCACGTCACCTTCGGTCACTGAGCCAACGAACTCACCGGTGACTTCAGGGGCATCCTCACTACCAGTAATGGTGATCTCGATATCTTGTTGGGTGTTATCGCTCGCCGTCAGGGTGATAGTATCCGTGACCTGATCGCCGGCATCTAAATTCTGCACCGCAGACTGATCGAGCGTGTATGTCCAATCGCCGTTCACCAGCTCGAGCGAGCCATAACTACCCGTTTCTGTGGTATTGGCGAAGGTTGGATTATCGTCGCCATCCACATCACTGATCGTAATTGACCCAGTGGCAGTCACCGCCGCGTCACCTTCATTGCCTTCGGTCACTGAACCGACAAACTCACCGCTGACGTCGGGGTCGTCATCCGTCCCCGTAATGGTGATAACAATATCTTGTTGGGTGTTATCGCTTGCGGTCAGGGTGATAGTATCCGTCACCTGATCGCCGGCATCTAAATCCTGCACGGCAGACTGATCGAGGGTATAGGTCCAATCGCCGTTGACCAGTTCCAACGAGCCATAAGTGCCGGTCTCAGTGGTATCCGAAAAGGTTGGGCTATCGTCGCCATCAACATCACTGATCGTAATTGACCCGGTAGCGGTGGCAGGCGCATCGCCCACGTCACCTTCGGTCACCGAGCCAACAAACTCACCACTGACTACAGGGTCGTCATCCGTCCCGGTAATGGTGATGACAATATCTTGTTGCGTGTTATCGCTCGCCGTCAGGGTAATGGTATCGGTGACCTGATCGCCGGCGTCTAAGCCTTGGATAACGCTACTGTTATTGTCGAGCGTATAAGTCCAGGTACCATTCACCAATGATAACTCACCATACTGACCCGACACATTGCCATCGGAAAAGCTCGGTGCATTGTTGTCATCTGCATCCGAAATACTGAGGGAGCCCGTTGTTGCTAATGTGGTGTCTTCGATGACATTGCCGCGAGTTTGGCCACTAATCACAGGATCATCATTGGTGCCTGTGATCGTTATCGCGATCACTTGGGTGCTGCCGTCTGATGCGGTCACAGTGAAGTTTTCCGAAACGATATCGCCTTCACTAAGAGACTGCACAGCATCGCTATCCGCGGAGTAAGTCCAGTTGCCATTGGTGAAGATGAACTCACCATACTGGCCGGATTGCGTGCTATCGATCCACGTGGGATTATCGTCGGGGTCGGAAATTGACAAGGTCCCGGAAATGGCATCTCTGGCTATCAAACTTCCGTCAGAGCCATCGATTTCACCCTCTGAGAGCGTGCCTGATGTGTCTCCTGTGATGGATGCGGGATCGTCAATACGTTCCACGGCTGAGGTGAAGGTTTGAGAGGTGCTTGTTTCGCCGTCTGAGGCGGTGATGGTGAATGTCAGCAAGGCGATATCCAGTGCATCGTTATTGATTGCATCTACGCCTGCCTGAGTGAGAACGACATTATTGCCCTGCAATTCGACATAGTTTTGGCCGCCATCGGCCAACGACAGAGTGAGGACATCGCCTTCTATGTCATTGGCAGACACGGTGCCGACGGTATCGCCAGCCGCAACTGCTTCCTCGGTGACCGTGGTGGCAGAAAATTGCAGCGTAGGCGCATCGTTGACTGGATTCACGGTAACCGTGATATCAGACGGCGTTTCTGCTTGACCATCAGAAACGATAACCGTGAGGTCAAGGTCGCCATTGAAATTAGGCGGCGGTGTGATGACGATATTACCAGACTCATCTTCATCGATATCGACATCTGGATTGCCACTGGTGATGGAAGCAATGGTGAGGGTGTCACCATCGGGGTCGTTGATTTGCTGTAGTATTTGATTCGGTGTCAGCACTAATGGCTGATCCTCATCGGTACTGAAAGTGAGTGATTCGGCACTCGGTGTTTCATTGGTGGCTGCGGTAGGAAATACAGCGTCAGCACTTGCCAATCTAAGTGCGGTTAGAGCAAAAAGCTGTTCGTCGCTAATGCCAAATCCTGAGCTGGCAAGCCCCTCGGTTTGAAAGCCTGCAACGATCTCGCCAATACGGCCGTTCGCTTCAATAATCGCCATGGCGGTGATCGCAGACCCAGAGGCTGCCGCACCAGCGGCGGTAGCAGCATCTTCAATAGCACTGGGATCGTCACCTTGTTGGATGGTTTCAATGATTTCAAGCACATCCTCAGGTAAATCTTGTGCCAGCGTATCGTCTTCGCCTTCGCCGACAAGCAAGGCGGACAACGCGAGGTTCGCATTGGCACCATTTTCAAGGCGCACTGAAGCTGGCTCGTTGCCGACCGCGGCGAGTAGCTCTCCTGTCGAAACCGTTTGATTAGCCTCTATTTGACGTACTTGGCCATCAGGCTGAACGGCAGCAACCGTTCCTTGTGTCTCGGTGACTTGTGTCTCTGTCGCCATGCTGTCGGCTCCTTCGGTAACTGCATTGTGCCAACGCGTTGTTTTTGAATGATTTACATTCTTTTGTCAACTTGTTAGGTGCAGCTTGGCGCATTATCGATACATATACCCTCTGTAAATATAGTTGATAGTTTGCAGAGAAGTGCAAAATTTGCGGGTTTGGTCATACTCGAGTAGTGCTTAAAAAGCCCTTGTCGAGACAAGGGCTGAGTGGTGTTGGTTAAATAGCGCGCGAACGGGAGTGTATCGCCGCGGAGGGCTGTTAGGTCCCGATTACGCCACCGTCGTCTTTGGTGATCATGATAACCGAAGAGCGAGGAATGCCGTCACCGCCTGCAGGGAAGTGCGCGCCTGGATGTTGCACGCCCACAAACATAGTGCGTGAGTCGGGCGTAAAGGTCAGTCCTGTGATCTCGCATGATGTAGGCCCGGTGAGGAAGCGACGAATTTCCCCCGTTTGCGTGTCGGCACAGAGCATTTGGTTATTGCCCATGCCAGCGAAGTCTCCCTCGTTGGAGTAATCACCGTCGGTTTGAATCCAAAGACGACCGGCACGATCAAAGCCGATACCATCTGGGCTGTTAAACATGTTGTCTTTATTGATGTTATCGGTACCCGCCATCAATCCAGATTGCTTTTCAGGATGGCCGGCCATCACGAAAATGTCCCACTCAAAAGTAGGCTGAGTATGATCGCCTTGGGTCGGTGCCCAGCGAATAATATGGCCATACGGGTTTTTGGTGCGTGGGTTGGCCGCATTTAATGGTTGGCTGTCTTTCACGCCACGGTACTTGTTATTGGTGAGGGTGCAGAAGACATGCTTGTTGTCGGCGTGCACGGCGACCCACTCAGGACGATCCATGGTGGTTGCACCCACTTGCGTCGCGGCTTCGCGGGCAAAAATGAGCACGCTGGCTTGGTCGGGAAAGCCATTTTCTGGGGTCAGGCCATTTTTACCAAAGGTGAGCTCTAACCACTCTCCTTGGCCTTTTAGCTCGTCGTCGCTGCCAGTAAATTTGGCGACATATAAGGTGCCATTTTCGAGCAAATCGCGATTAGCGCTACCTTTACTCGGATCGTATTTTCCTTCAGAGACAAACTTATACAGGTGCTCGCCACGTTCATCATCGCCCATATACACAACGACATGACCATCATCATTGACCGTTAGCGCGGCATTTTCGTGCTTAAATCGACCCAGTGCACTGCGCTTTTTCGGGGTTGAGTTGGGATCCATAGGATCAATTTCTACCACCCAGCCAAAGCGGTGGGGCTCATTGGGATGCTTGGCGACATCAAAGCGCTCGTCGTGTTTATACCAGTCGTATCCCCAATCACTATCGCTGATGCCGTAGCGCTGATAGGTTTTGCCTAAGGTAACGGTTTTTTCGCTGGCAAAATAGCCGTTAAAGTTCTCTTCGCAGGTGAGATAGGTGCCCCAAGGCGTTTCGCCGTTGGCACAATTGTTAAAGGTGCCGAGGATCTTCTCACCCGAGGGGTCAGCCGCGGTTTTAAGCAATGAGTGGCTGGCAGCAGGACCTGTCATTGCCATTTCTGTATACGCGGTAATACGGCGGTTTAAGCGGCCTTGTGGATTCACTACCCAACGACCATCGACTTTTTTGAGCTCAACCAAGGAGACACCGTGCGCTGCTTGTGATTTACGCGCATCATCGGCTGAGATGTTTTCTCCACCGTGCGTAAACAAATACTCATCGTTGATGTACTCGTTATTGACCGCGAGCAAGGCGCGATCATTGGCGAGCGGGAAAAATGTCATGCCATCATTATTGTCGCCAAACTGCTGCGCTTGCGCATCGGCGTTGTTTTGTTGAGAAAACGCAGGGGCATTGGCAAAAATAGGATCTCCCCAAGACACAAGTACATCTGCCTTATAACCCGCAGGGACGCTGACTGTATCAGCGGTTGAGGTGGGGATGGCTTCAAACCCAAGCAGTTCACTTTTGCTCATGCTGCCAGCCACGGCCTTTGCGACAGGGTTAGCGGCAAAAAAAGCGACTGTACTGGCTGCGCCCGCGCCTTGTAAAAAGCGGCGACGACTGACGGCGGCATCAATAAAGCGATTGAATTCGGGTTCTGCGTCCAGCGGACGTTGGTCAATATGCTTGCTCACGACAATTCTTCCTTTCTGTTCGTTATCGTATTTATGATTTAGGTGATAGCGATGCGCTAGAAAGTACATCGCAAAGTCGGTCGAAAGTGTGGCGAGGCAATATGAAAACGCGGTGACTACTGGGTGACAGTCTTGGGACAGTGAAGGAAGCTGGTATCAAGATCACGTATTGGTTGGTACAGACAAATTAGTGTTGGTCAAAGTAATCTTTGCGTCGGATGTATTTATCCATGTAGTGATAAGCGATGGGGCGTGCGAGCCAGCTAAATAAAACCCGCAGCACGCGAATCAGTGACGACGTGTCGGTATAGATTTTGTTTTCATGTAGCCATAGAAGCCGACCGACATGCCAATACAGCAAAGGAATACCGGGTAAGAAGGTAATAATGTCGACATCACAACAGATACGGTAGGTTTTGGTGTGAAAAGGATAGTGCTGCTTAAAGCGCCACATACCGGCAGCGGGTTGACCAAAGGTGACGATGCGTTTAATGGCACTGCTCATTGGTGTTGGAAGCATCGCCGCGGCAAGGACCGCCATCGCGCCGCCTGACGAGTGGCCAATAAAAGAGACTTTTTTGTTGGCCTGGACCAAAGGCGAAAGGGCGGAGCAGAGTTTATCGAGCACCGTATTACCGTCTAAGGAAGCCATATCCGCGGCATGTGCGACATCAGCAAACTGGCTGGTCGTCATTGCTTGGTAACGACGTTTGTGCTGTTGCCATGGCAAACTTTTTTGTGTCAGTAAGTAGTGAAACCCCCAGTGTACGCAACAATAAGCGTTAGCCATGCGAATACGCTTAGGACCACAGGCACAATTTACCAGCCAGTCCCACAAGGTTTGCGAGCCGCGAAATACCACCACCACATCGTCATCATCTCGCCATAGCACGCGAATAATACAGCGCCCCCAGCGATCGTAAATATCACGTCGCCCACTCGGACTGAAGCCGTACTGCGTGTGATTAAAATAGGCAGGATAAGAGGCGCGGCATAAAATGGCATACCGCTCGTATTGATACCGCTTTAGTCGCTTCATGGTGAACCTTGTGTCATCGTCATGGGCCTAGGCTAGCGAATAAACGTGACGAAATAGCGAAAGCAGTGTGTGATTATCAATCAGTCGATAGCTGAGATCTCTGGGCGTGGCCAAGGCATGACTAATAATTAGTAAGAAAAGGCTCGAGATGTGTATCGTAAGTCAGGGCTTGGATTGGCCCTCGGTGCGTGATCAAAAATTCCGCATTGGTGCAATTCCCGACACCGATAATGACTTGTACCAGCAAACGTAAGTCTCTTAACCAACGTTGCGACTGCTCTTGGCTCCAATCGTCACGATACAGGCTCATGTGATAGTCCACCCACCAGTAGGCACCACGAATAAAGGCCTTCATCACTGATTCAGCCGCCAAAATTTGCTCGGCAGTCCCAGAGAAATCAAAATCAGGCGAAATGGGCTTGCCTTGTGTAAAGGCCACATAATTGCGGCAATGACGGAATAATGCGAGCTGAAGCCCTGCAGCGGAGTCGTAGTGGGTAAGCGCCAATGTGGTCACGGGGAGGTGTTTAATTGACCGACGGAATAACGCGGCAGTGCGCTTCCCGGGCATAAGGTGCTCAATCGCATAAAACAAATCTAGACTGATAAGCTGATTACTCAAAGCAACTCT
Organism: Salinivibrio sp. SS3; assembly: GCF_001722105.1. Classification (NCBI taxonomy): domain Bacteria; kingdom Pseudomonadati; phylum Pseudomonadota; class Gammaproteobacteria; order Vibrionales; family Vibrionaceae; genus Salinivibrio; species Salinivibrio sp. SS3. Next base: position 6,921 of record NZ_MEBQ01000043.1, read on the forward strand.
TCTCTAACTGATTCAACCGACTCATCCTGCCTGAAATGGCGCGTCGAGTATACAGTATTACGGACTGAAAGGAAGCAATAAACCTTCATTACTCAAGCCCATAACGCGCTTTCAACTCAGTGACCTTGGCATGATTATCGGCTAAAAATTGGTTAAATTCTTTAATCAGTTTTGGATAGTGAATTGTCGAAAGGTGGTGTGTTCCTTTCACATGTGGGAGGGCATCATCAAATTTGACGGAGCCTTTTTTTAGCCCCATTTGGTCAAGATAAAACTGTGCGACGTCAATATTGGTATAGCCTCCATCAACGCGACCACTGATGACCTTCATTAACAGCGAATCATATTGGTAGCTTTCATCAACACGTATTTTCCCTGCGTTGATGCGAGATTGATAAGGATGAGGTGTGAAGCCAGTAACGGTACCGAGTAAACGGAATTCATTCAAAGGCCGGCCATAATATTGGTCAATGACCATGACGCCATTCGTATAGCTCACCACAGAATCACTGTATGTGACACTGGCTTTCTTTTTAATTTTTTGCCCCCAATCTGGACTGTCGGGATATTTTAGATCAAAGGCGCCTTCAACAAATCGACGATCGAGCCGTCTTAACGGTAGCGCTTTATAAACGAAACGGTAGTGATATTCATTGGCAAACATATCCAAAAGCTCTCGGTTAAAGCCAGAATAGTTGCGATTAGAATAGGCTGAATACGGGTAATACTGTGAAAAACTCTGTACGCCAACCACATACGTGGTCTTAGCGCTCACCGGCCATGTAACCGCTAATGTTAACAGTAACGCCCATAGTCCTTTCATCACTGACTTCACCCCTTACCATTTCTACCTCTCTTCATTGTAGCCATTGCGTTTAAACCTGTCTTTGAACCTTATTCTGTTATTTTACAACACCCACTTTCATGCCTTTTTTCTTCCGACGCCTTGGTGTTGAGGAATTATTCGGTTATCGGTCACATTTTACCCAAAAAAAATTGAATGAACATTCGGTATGTTTTATTTTTTCATCTGAACTTTCACTTTTGATCAAAAAACGATGAACAAAAACGAAATTGCGTCGCGTGCTATGCGCCAACATATTCTTTCGACTACGCTAGAAATCGTTGGAAATGAGGGGCTTGCTGCGTTAACGGCAACAAAATTAGGGAAGAAAGCCGGGATCAGTAAAGGGGCGTTGTATCATCATTTTGACAACCTTGATGCCGTCAAATATGCAGCGGTTGATGAATTAATCTCTATGTTTCTTGCCGTGGCCGAGCCTGCCAATTTTGATGATTTTGAGAGTTATCTCGAAGTGACAGGGGATACCTTGTATCTCACCATGCAATGTGAGCCCTATGCGATGAAAGCGATGTATAGCTTTACCACCCAAGCCTTATTTGATGAACAGTTTAGGGTCGCTATTCAGCGTTTTTCTCAACATGGGTTAACGGAATATACACGCGCAATTGAGTACTTCTATCAGGGAAAAATCCCGCAGCATCAAATTGATACGGCGATTCGTGTCGTGGATGCGTTTTTCCTTGGAGCGGGGTTGCAAAGTTATGTCTTGCAGGGGGACGATCAGTTTCGTCAAAATTGGGCGTTATTTTCGCAAATGTTACTCACGCAACTGGGTGAGCGATAAGGCGCCATGATGACATGGCGCTTAGTCATTGTGCTTAGATTAGCTCTGCGTTGTGGTAGACATTTTGCACGTCGTCGCAGTCGTTAAGCATATCGAGGAACTTTTCAAAACGTTCAACATCGTCGCCGCTGACCTGAGTGTCGATTTGAGGCACAAAGGTGATCTCTTCAAGATCAATCGGCGTGTCGCCAAGAAAGTCACTTAGCGCATTTTTCACTTTGAAAAACTCTGTATGAGGGGCAAAAACGGTAATCACTCCTTCGTCTGCTTCGATGTCTGACACATCCACATCAGCCATCACCAAGGCCTCGAGGGTGCCTTCTTCATCCTCGCCTTTAAACTGGAAAACAGCTTGGTGCTCAAACATATGAGACACCGCACCGGGCGTGCCAATTTTCGCATCGTTTTTCACAAAGCACTGGCGTACGTCCATATAAGTACGGCTGTTATTATCCGTTAAGCAATCCACTATCACCGCGCAGCTACCTGGCCCAAAGCCTTCGTAACGCGCCACTTCATAGTTTTCGCCACCTGTGCCATTGGCTTTATCGAGCGCTTTGTCGATCACGTGGCCAGGCACCTGGTCTTTTTTGGCCTTCTCAATCAAACGACGCAGTGATAGATTGCTCTCAGGATCCGAGCCACCATTTTTAGCACAGACGTAAATCTCTTTACCGTACTTTGAATACACCTTAATTTTCGCGCCCTGGGTTTTCGCCATAGACGCTTTACGAACTTCAAAACTTCGTCCCATTCGGAATCTCTCTTAATAACGCTTACGCAGAAACCGGTTGATTCTATCAAGAGAGTGATCCTTTGTACCAGTCAATGCACTGACCTTGAACAAAGTCAGTGCGATGGGTACTCAGAGAAAATGATGCCGCTCGATTAGGCTTGTTTGCACTGAAATTTTTGCGTGTGGCCTTTTAGTGTATGAGAGAGTTCGCTGAGATTGTGTGTCGCTTGAGTGATTTGATCCATTGCTTGACGGTTTTCACCTGTCATGGTGTTGATCTCTTCCAAGTTTTGGTTAATCTCCGTCGCCACGAGAGATTGCTCCTCTGAGGCACTGGCCATTTGCATCGCCATGTCTGCAATTTCATCCACCGCATTCACCGCTTGCTTGAGCGACGATAAGCTTGTTTCTGCGCGTTCTGAAACATGGTTGGCGGTTGTCGCACTCTCTGAGATAGCTTGTGTTGTGGTGCTGGAGTTATGCTGAAGATTATCAATCATCTGCGTGATCTCACTGGTCGCTTGTTGTGTGCTTTGCGACAGTGTGCGCACTTCGTCGGCGACGACCGCAAAGCCGCGACCTTGTTCGCCCGCGCGTGCCGCTTCAATGGCTGCATTCAATGCTAACAGGTTGGTTTGATCAGCAATTTGGCCAATCGTTTGCAATATGCTGGAGATATCTTCAGCGCTTTGCCCGAGCGCATCTGTTTGCTCTTTGGCGTGATTGAGACGCGTGACAAGATCTTGCATCGCATCGACAGACTCGGTCACTTGTTGGTCACCGTTATGGATAAGTGAACGCGCCTTTTCGGTAGCATCCGCTGTCGAGGCGGAACTGGAGGAAATTTGATTGGCAGTCGCTGTCATTTCTTCCATCGCTGCCGCCACTTGCTCTGTCCGGGCGTTTTGGGCTTCAAAGTTAGTGAGTGTTTGCACGCTCGAGGAGGATAACTGCTCAGCCGCAGCCGCTTGTTGGTTAGTGGCGCCGATAATATCGCACACCATGGTCGTGAGGTTGGTTGCCATCGCACGCATGGAGCGATAAATCCCCGTTGCTTTAGGGCTTGCGTCAAAGCGCACTCTCAGATCACCGTCGGCAATTGTTTGTACTATCTTGGCCATCTCAGCCGGTTCGCCGCCTATTGGGCGGGTAATCGAACGCGTCAATAGAATAGCAGTGACTACGATCGCAGTCACCGCAATCACCAACACGGTGATAATGAGTCCTTGCAGTTCGTTGAGTGCTGCGAACGCCTCTTTAACGTCCATTTCCGCAATGATTGCCCAGCTGAGTCCACTGACCGTCAGCGGGGCGTAGGCAGAGAGAACGGGATTACCGTTGTAATCATTAATGACATCGATACCGGTTTCGCCTTGCATCGCACGCTCAACGGCCAGTGTTTCAACGCTGCCTTGCGCAGGTTGCATAAAGGAGGCGAAAACCGACCGATGCTCGGCATCTAAGAAGGAGTCTGAGCGCATCAAGTTATCTGGTCCGACGAGATAGGTTTCGCCTGTGTTTCCCAGTCCATCTCGCTCTGCCATAATCGCACTGAGCTTATCTATCGGGAATTGATAGGCGAGCACACCAATGACGCTACCGTTGTGATAAATCGGCGATGCCATAAACCCTGCTGGTGCGTTGTTTGAGGCGGTGTAGGGTGAGAAATCAATAATCACGGTATCGCCATCTGCTAACGTTTTCGCTTGACGGAAAGCGTCAGCTAGGCCGGAGGTACTAAACAGACCCGTTGTTAGCGACGTGCCGAAATCAAGCTCTTTAGCGGCGGAGTAAAGGATGTGGCCTTGGTTTGCTTCGATCATAAAGATGTCGTAGTAACCAAACTTTTCTTGAACATCGCGTAAGTAGGGATGGATGGTTTGATGCGCTTGATCGTACTGAGACAATTGGCCACTGGTTTGATATGCGCCTTTTTCTCCCACGGGGTTAGGGTTGTCGATTAAGTAGGCTTTTTGTAGCGCCACCGTTTGTGGCGTTAGATCGTTCACCAGATCCTGTGCGCTGGGTAGTGTCTCTGTGCTGATCTCATCAAGTGGATCAATGAGGTGACGCTGATAATAGCGGGTCAGTTGTGAGCTTGCCTGGGCGGTATGAGAAGGGAGTGTCTCCATGGCATCAATCATGCTGGCCATGGTGTTGGACACGGAAGGGGTTTCAGCGGTGGTAATTATTTGCCCTTCGGCGGTTTGGAAATAGCGTGTGACCGCTGATTTTTTTACCTCTCGCAACGCTTCAAGCTGACTAAACGTTTGATGCTCGAGTGACGACGAGGCGGTATGAAGAGAAAGCAAGCTAATGATCAACGCGGGGAGGCAACCCACACCCAGTAAGCTAACTAGCATTTTATATTTGAGCTTCATGATCTCACCTCAACGTCAAATTGGCTAAAAAATAAGCAGTCCGTTGGGTAAGGATAGAAGCTTTTGGTAAGTGTGTATGGAAATCTAGTCTTTTTGTCTCCTGCTTACAAATAAAAGCCCCGCACTCGGCGAGGCTGGATTAAGGCTACTCTTGGCTTAAATGGCTGGCATAGAGCTTGGGCCTACGGTGTTTCAAGTTCGTCACCGAGCCTCGTTCATGCAGCATTTTGAGCTTGTCCAAATCGACGTCAGCGAAAATCATCATCTCGGTATTAGCGTTCGCTTCCGCAAGTGTTGCATCGTGCGGGAAATAGACATCCGAGGGTGAAAATACCGCAGACTCAGCGTACTGGATGTCGACATTATCTACCCGAGGAAGGTTGCCCACGCTACCGCCAATCGCGACATAGCACTCATTTTCAATCGCGCGAGCTTGGGCACAAAGGCGCACACGTAAATAACCGTTTTTGGTATCGGTCCAAAAGGGCACGAATAGGATCTGTACACCTTGCTCGGCAAGAATACGCCCTAACTCAGGAAACTCGGCGTCATAGCAGGTGAGAATACCCACTCGGCCCGCATCGGTTTCAATGACTTTGACCGTATCCCCGCCATCGATGACCCAGTCACGTTGTTCGTGCGGCGTAATATGGATTTTGTATTGCTCATCAATACTACCGTCGCGATGCATTAAGTAGGAGACGTTATACAGTTTGCCATTTTCCAACACGGGCATACTGCCAGCGATAATATTGATGTTGTAGGTGACGGCCAATTGCGAAAAACGTTGCTTAATTGCTTGGGTAAATTCACTGAGAAAGCGGATCGCCTCGACGGAGCGCTTATCAGGTGCAAGCCCCATTAATGGCGCGCAGAAGAACTCGGGAAATAGCGCGAAATCTGACTGATAGTTGGCTAAGGATGAGACGAAGAATTCGGCCTGATTCAAAAGATCATCCACTGAGAGCACATGACGCATCTGCCATTGCACGACCCCGAGGCGGACGATGGTTTTTTCAATATCATGCACAGAGGATGCGTCTTCTTCATAGAAGAAGTTATCCCACTCCAACAGTGTGGCATAACCTGCAGACTTATCGTCTTCGGGTAAATAGCGATTCATCAAACGCTTAACATCAAAGTCATTAGACAGCTGAAACGAGAGGATAGGATCGTGAACCTCTTTTCTTCTGACTTTATTAATATAATCCGTCACTGAAACATCATTGTGTTTGTGATAACCCGGTATACGACCGCCAGCAAGGATCGCTTTTAAGTTAAGCGCCTGACACAGATCCTTTCTCGCTTCGTAAAGTCGGCGGCCAAGACGATGGCCACGATAATCAGGGTGTACAAACACGTCGAGGCCATACAGTGCATCCCCTTTTGCGTTGTGGAACACCACACCATCATCCGTAATGATGTTGGCATAGGTATGCGGCAGCGAAAAGCGGTTGTAGGATACTTTAAGCGTTAACGCGGCGGCGACGATTTTTCCATTATCTTCAATGCATATCTGGCCATCCGGGAAAGCGGTGACCAGTTGCATGATCGTGCTCTTAGGCCAAGCACCGCCGACATCCGGGAAGACGAGATCCATCAACTCTGCTAAGGGCTGATAGTCGCTGACTTCAATGACACGTAGATTCAGTAGCGTGGCGGTGTTCTCATCCATTACACGTTCTCCTAGTACGGGCTGAACGCCTATTATGACAAAGATTGACGCTCGAGATAACGTTTAGGTAGAGAAGGGCTATCAGTTTCCTGGCTGATGGGCGATTGATTGGATGTTGGTGATATGCTGGACGGCGCATCACCATGTTCAGTTAATGCGAATTCAATGCGGTTTCGCCCACGGGCTTTTGCTTCGTATAAGGCGGTATCCGCGCACTCAAATAACTGATTCATCGCGACATATTGCTTCTGACGCTTGATGCCGACGCCGATACTCACCGTAAACTGGATGTGATGGCCGTATTCGGTCGTCACCTGGCATGCCTCGATTTGGCGTTTCAGTTGTAGCGCAATGTCTTGTACGCGACGCACAGACTGACCACTGAGTAGCAAAATAAATTCTTCGCCCCCCGTTCTGGCGCAAAACGCGCCTTCTTGTTGGGTGATCCTCTCTAAGTGTTGACTGAAAGCGACCAATACTTGGTCGCCAGCAAGATGCCCATAGACGTCATTAATACTTTTGAAGTTATCCAAATCAGCCAGGATAAGGGCATTTGGTTGATTAGAAAGAAGGCGCTGTGCGGATTGCGTCACAAAGGCGCGTCGATTCGGAAGCTGCGTTAAGGTATCACGGAGCGCAAGCTGACAAAGCGTGTGCTCTAGTCGCTCAAAACAAAGGTAAATGAAGGTCATAAACTTGACGAATTCGGCCATTAAGATCAAGTAATACACGGCAATATAGCGTTGAGATAGGCCGGTGTTCTTCATCGGAGTGTCAAAGGCGAAGTAGGCGCGAAGCCCATAAAGTATCAGTAAGAGGAGGAGCACGGACGCATAGAGTTTAAAGCCTATCCGCTTTCTCTCTGGGCTCTCTACAATGAGGATTAAAACCGCAAGGTGCATTGCCACGTAGAACGCACAATACCAAGTAATACGGAGAGCAAGCGGAATATGATTGGCAAGAATGAGTGTATAAACCCCTACACCTAAGAGTGCGGCCAGCGAAGCCGTCCGCCATGACAAGGGTTTGCCCACGAAGGATTTCGTTCCTAACCACACCAGAATATGCGAGCAAATCGCGGCTGTGGTGCCTATCCAAACGAGCCCCGACGTTTCAGTGACATTGCCAATGTTATACACCGACGTGCCCGTCGAGATCAGCAGACAAGCCAGCCCCCACAGCTTGATGTCTTTGTGTTGATTAAATTGCCACCCAATCAACAACACGCCAATGGTGAGTAGCCAGAACACACTGATGTAAGCCAGGGTAAGTGTGGGAAGGTGAAGATTAAACACGTGACCGAATCCATCCGATAAAGGTGAAGGCGTAAAACGCCTTCAACGAGCCAATGTCAGTTATACGACTGACAGAGGCATAATATATCAGACAACTGCCTGAATTTTTATCACTCAACGTCTGGTTCGTTGGTTTTTCACTCAGGTCGTCGGATGGATTACAAGGATTGTTGAGCAAAAAGCCAGGCAGCGAGCGCCGCAAAAACGAGCGCCATTATTTTATGCTGATACATTTGGACGCGGGTATTGGTGAGCATTGCATTGCCAAGCTTGCCGACTATCGCCACTAAAAGCAGATTAAAAACGAGCCCTAATATGTTGAGGAGCAGCCCAAGCGTTAGCAGTTGCGTGCTGGACGAGGCTTGAATTTGCTGCGAAATAAACTGCGGTAAAAACAACACAAAAAACAATAGTGCCTTTGGGTTCAATAGGTTGGTCATCACCGCGCGTTTATAGAGATATTTGCCCATGCCTTGATGATGCGCGAGCTCGGCGCTGTCTGTTGGACAGGCGCGCCACATATCTATACTCATTTTTAGCAAATACGCGGCTCCTACGTACTGCAGAATGGTGAGGGCCGTTGGTGACATCGCAATTATGGCTGACACGCCGGTTGCGGCTAACCCGGTCAGGATCAATCCTGATGTTGCATTACCCAAGCTCGCGGCCATACCAACCCGTCTGCCATAGCTAAGACTGGCGCTCACGATTAGCAACATATCCGGTCCGGGCACCAGCAAAAGTGCGACAACGGCGGTTAAGTAAACGGGGAGCATATTGGGATCGATCATAAAGGCACTACAGCTTTCCAGATAAAGTGCGGAATTTTACCTTTTAACTAGACTTTATCAACACGGATAGGCGATTAGGTTGGTTTTTAATCGTAAATAGGGGTTCTAGGGTAGCCTATAAAACTAAAAAACCCCCTTAGGTAAGGGGGGAGGGTTTCTTGCTTGTCATGTGCACCGAGAGTACTAAGCGGCCCGAATGGTTGGCTTAGGCGTAGGCTCTTCAATAAAACAAGCATGTAGTGCACAAATCGACGCATGGTAGAACTTATCGAGTACTACATATTGCACATCCACATCGCGCATTGATGAGTGCGCCGCCTTAGGGTTTATCTCTGCGTCAAGCAACGCCAGCATACCCTTGCTCATGGTTTGGTTTGAGTCGATGCGGCTACCAATGACAGAAATCAGTGCGACCATTTCACCCGTAATCTTCGCTTTCGGGTAGAGCTTCTCAACACGACTAATCACCTTGTCTTGACTGGCTGTTTTGCCGTCTAAGTAGTAGGTAATTGAGTTGGCATTCATCTCTTTACTGATGAGCTGCACGTTCTCTTCGCGAATGATTTCCATCACGTCATAGCTGACCTGATCAACATGCCCAACCATTGATTGGTCAAAGATATGGAGAGCTAGCACCTTATCTCGACCCGCAATGATCTCGATCTCTTTGTCTTTTGGACGATATTTGTGTGAGATCACCGTACCCGCGTGCTCAGGCTCGAAGGTGTTTTTCACGACCAATTCGATACCCACGGCGCGCATCCCCGAGGCTGCGTTAGGGTGGATGGCTTCCATCCCTAAGTTGGCCAACTGGTCAGCCACATCGTAGTTACTAAGACCCATAGGCTGGACACGTTCTGGACCCACAATGCGAGGGTCGGCGCTGCTTAGATGATATTCTTTGTGGATCACCGCGCTGCTAGCTTTGGTCAACACCGCAATACGGCTGAATGTCATTTCACTGTAACCGCGGTCATAGGTCTTCATCAGACCTTCATCACAATAGACGTAGCCGGTAACGATGGGCAGCTCAGTACTGAAATCAATGTCTTCCATGGCATTGGCAATCACCGTATTGAGGTCGCCTTTGCCTTCATCGGGATTATCCCAGCCAGAGAGGTCAACAAATCGTGAGTTTATCCCCACACTCTCAAGCAGTAGCGTTGAGTTGTGCGCACTGTGTGCCTCACCGATAGAGGAGAGAAACTCGCGAACTTGTGGGAGATAGCTTTCCAGAGAAAACTGCCCATAGTTACAGGTTTCGAGTATACCTTCGATACAGCTATGTGCTTTTTCCATGCGTTGACGGATAAAGTTGTCAGCACGTTCACGGTATACAGGATCGGGGAACATATTGCTATTAATAAGCAGCATACGTTGCTCTAGCTCGTCCATCGCATCACGCCACTTTGGATTATTGGCGGCGAGAAGGCGATAAATGCCGGGCTTGCCCGAACGCTTACATTCTAGCAATGCATCCGTGATGCCAGCGTAAGCAGAAACAACAAAAATGCGGTTGTACGGGTTTGACGGGTACAAAAAGATATTATCCATGACAGCGTCGTAGGCTGACATCGACGTACCGCCGATCTTTTCAACGGTATGATTCATGTGAGCTCCTTGTGGGCTTTTATGAATTAGGGAGTCGATTGGGTTTACAGGGGCAGCATCCGGCTGCCCCGTGACGGTTAATCGACTAATGGATAAACACCGTTTTCATCGTGTGTTTCCTGCCCAGTAATCGGTGGGTTGAACACACAGGCCATGACCATATCAACACCTTTGTTTGCGCGAAGCTGGTGCTCGTCATGTTTGTCTAGGATATACAGTGTGCCAGGTTTAATAGGATAAACCTTACCGTCATCCGTGGTTTCAATTTCACCTTCACCCGACATGCAATACACAGACTCTAAGTGGTTCTGGTAGTGAATGTGCGTGTCAGTATTGGCATAGATGGTGGTAATATGGAAAGAAAATCCCATATTATCATCGCGTAGCAACATGCGTACGCTTTCCCAGTTTTCTGCCACTACGCGGCGCTCGGTTTTCTGGCACTCTTCTAATGTGCGGACAATCATGTTTATTCCTTCAACGTCTCTTCGTTAAACAAGGCTTATTATCTTAGCGATTACGATGCTTTTTTAAGCTTCTCTTTCTTGTACTGCTCGACCGATTTAACGAAGATCTGCAAGCCTTTTTCCATCTCTGCTTCACTGACTGTCAGTGGCGAGAAGAATTTGATCACTTCATCATCTGGACCCGCGGTCTCGATAATCATGCCATTGTCGAAACATAGGCTAGTGATGTCGTCAGAAATGTCACCGTTTTGACAAGCGATACCCTGCATCAAGCCACGTCCTTTGATGGTGTCAAACAGATCACTATGCTCGTGCAACATCTCTTGCAAGACCTTGTTTAGCTGATCCGCACGCGCTTGAATATGCGTTTGGAACTGATCATCACGCCAGTATGTGTCAATCGCTTCCGCTGCAGTTACAAACGCGTGGTTGTTACCACGGAATGTACCGTTGTGTTCACCCGGTGCCCATTGATCCAGCTCAGGTTTTAGTAGCACCACGGCCATTGGTAGACCATAACCACCAATTGATTTGGACAGGGTCACAATATCGGGCTTAATGCCTGATGGCTCAAAGCTGAAGAACGTCCCCGTACGGCCACAACCAGCCTGGATGTCATCGACAATCATCAAGATGTCGTGTGCCTTACAAATATCTTGCAGGCGCTGCAACCACTCATTAGAGGCTGCGTTTAGGCCACCTTCGCCTTGGACGACTTCAAGCAGCACTGCAGCAGGTTTATCACCGCCTGTTAGGCCACTTGATGCGTCATTAAGCATGGTTTCAAACAGGGTTAAACCATCAACGTCTGCATAGCCATCGTACGGAAGACGTGTCACCGCGTTATTGACAGGGATGCCGCCACCACCACGGTGATGATGATTACCCGTCACTGCCAATGCACCATATGTACAGCCGTGGAAGCCGTTGGTGAAAGATACAATATTTGCACGGCCTGTCACTTTACGAGCAAGCTTCATTGCCGCTTCAACAGCGTTAGTGCCTGTTGGGCCAGTAAATTGGAACTTATAGTCCAAATCACGCGGTGCCAAGATGTGTTCTTTAAATACTTCGAGAAAGCGTGCTTTTGCACCTGTGTACATATCCAGGCCGTGTGTAATGCCATCTTTCTCGATGTACTCGATAAGAGCTTTTTTCAACGTTGGGTTGTTATGCCCATAGTTGAGTGAGCCGGCGCCAGCAAGAAAATCGAGGTAGCGCTTGCCGTCGACGCCTGTGATCCAGCAACCCTTAGCGCTTTCAAACACCACCGGGAAGTTGTTGGCGTAACATTGAACATTTGACTCCTGCGATTTAAAGATATCCATAACTCATCCTGTTATTTTTTGAGTGGAATTCGGAAAAGGTATTCGGTGTCGTGTTCACCGTTGAAGTGCTCTTGTTCGTCAAGGAACACAGAGCGCTGACCACCTGTACCGTAGAGGCGGTCTACCTTTTTAAACAGCGCCCAAGATCCGGCGTTGTCTTCAGTGATAGTGGTTTCGATGAAGCGAATATTGCTTGAGACTTTGCGTGCCATCAGCGCTTCGATCATCGATAGGGCAAGCCCTTCTCCACGTGCTTTGGGTGACACGGCAACCTGCCAGACAAAAAAGGTGTCTGGCTGCTCAGGGCGAATGTAGCCCGAGATAAAGCCTTGTACATCACCCTCACGCTCTGCAACGACACAGGTCTCTTTAAAGTGCGTCGCCTGTAAGAAGTTGCAATAAGCGGAATTCACATCCAACGGTGGGCACTGTGTGATTAATCGATAGATATTGCCGCCATCCTTGATAGCTGGCTTACGAAACACAAACTGCGTGTTGGTCTGGGTCTGTTTACGGTCACGTACTTCAGATTCCAGTACTGCCGTGTCTGTCGTTTTTGATCGCCACATAATTGTTTTGTGCTCTAACGAATTCGTTTTATATAATAGGCGATGAATTTGGTTTATCAACCCCAGATTTTAGTGTTGGGTTTATCATCTGTAATTAAATTGATGAAATATATGAATTTATTTATTGTTAAATTTTTTGTGAAGGTAAGTGTTTTGAGAAGTAACATTTACTGGCCTAAAGGTGTGGGCAGGTTCCCACATCCCATATATGTGGCGGAATAGGGGCGATAGGCTAGGAACAGATAGCTTGGATGTATGTCTCGGTGCCAACAGGCAAAGAGCACTGTGGGCACCGAGGTGGGCTAGCGACTTAGTGTGCTAGGGGCCCTGTAGTAAGAAATCACGATATTGGGTATCTTCACGCACCACATGGTGAATCCACCAATAACGTAGAAACTTAAAAAACTCTGAGCGGTATAGCTCTGGGTCGGCTTGGCACTGTAGCAGCACATATTGCGCTTGCCGGGCGAGGCGTTGGTGAATCGCAGCATGCGCTTTGTATTTGGGGTAGGCGCGCGCTTCGAGAATATCTTCCTCGAGCTGAAAGTGCGAGTCAATGTAGTCACGAAAGCGTTGCGCGAGGGCCTCAAAATCCGTCTTAGTCTCGTCCTCATGGTGGTAGGCAATGGCCTCATACGTATCGTTGATGATAGAGAGCAGCTGCTTGTTACTCTCATCCAATGATTGATGTCCCACTGTATACTTTTCTTGCCACCGAATGAATTTCCGATCTTTCGACTCTTCCTTGGGTGGGGCTATGGATGGCTCTTTTGGCGTCAGGTGCGGTTGCGCTTCGTTTTGTGGCTCGGTAATGCCCTTTATTTTTTGTTGTTCTTCTTCGGTAAAGACGATGACTCCATTGTGCTCAAACTCCGTTGATTTGGCAGGATCTGACTGGTACATCTCAAAGTAGAATGTGGGGGGCTTTTTAGCTTTGGTCTGCTTCGATAGCTGCTTGACACGGTTTTCTAGATCTTGTTTTTTCACCGGCTTAACCATAAAAGCATCGACGTCATAGCGAATGCACTCGCTGATCACTGCCTGAGACGCGTTAGCGGTTAAAATGATGATGGGTGTGTCATGACGCAAATGATAGCGACCGCTCCGCATCAGTCGTAACATTTCCAACCCGTCAATGGGATCCATTTGTAAGTCGGTAATGATCAGATTGGGCGCTTCATGGTATGCCTTTGATATCGCTTCGGCGCCATCTTCTGCCGTGATCACCGACTTAATACCCAGTGCTTGGGCCATCAATCCAATGGTGTCACGAATCATTTCATGATCGTCAACAATTAAACACGGAGATAGCATACGTCCTCCTGACAATGTCTATGTTTTCAGCCTAGTGGATGGTGGCAAGAGCGTCTATAGCGCGTGTGAAAGGAATGCGACTTGGATGAGGTTTTGCTTAAAAATGATGGGTAAGAGCAAACAACAAATGATAGCGACAAAAAAGGCGCCCAGTTGGGCGCCTTTCTCTTAAATTTGGTTTGGCTTACAGGCGAACGACGTTCGCAGCCTGTGGGCCTTTCTGACCTTGCTCGATATCGAACTCAACCTGTTGGCCTTCTGCTAGTGTGCGGAAGCCTTCACCAACGATAGCACGGAAGTGAACGAATACGTCTGGACCGTTCTCTTGCTGGATAAAACCGAAACCTTTCTCTTCGTTAAACCACTTAACGGAACCATTAGCTTTGGACATGGTGTCTCCTGAATATATTAACTAGGTGTTGCAGTGACGCGAGTGCCGTTAATCGACTCTATGGGCAAATGTAGCGAATATCTTCAGGACAACTAACTTTCCAGCCTAGCGGTGGGGTGTTTCGATGTATCTATATTCAATTGCTGCATAAATTTCCGATTATCGAAGCTGCTAGGCAGCCTCAACAGGACCACGCGTTATTTGCGCGTCAGTTTACTATTGGTTGCGACTCGGTATGTCTACGACCAACAGTCCGTCAACCAACACGGTTGAACATTATCGAGAATACACCCAAAAGAATGTGAGGTAAATCTATTTTGCGGATGAAAGCGGCAACTTTGTGCCAGCGTATTGTGAAAATGAGAGCAAGGCCAGATAACTGTGATATATCGGCGTATAGTACATCGTAGAAAAGCGATCTAGATTGCGAGGAGTGTCAAATCACTCGTTGGATGATGTCTTTTTATGCTGACAATAACGTATCATGAAAGACGACGAGTAACGCCGCAGACACGTTTGTGCGCGCGTTTGGGTTTGTTTATGCCAGTCATAATTGTGACTCGCAGTGATAGGGTTTCTCCATGGATACGATTTTTTTAGAAACGTCGAGTTTTATTGGCGTCTGGGTCGTGCTGGCGGTCTTAGTGATCGTGGTGCTACGCGGTGCGATTAAGTTTGTGCCACAAAATACGGCGTATGTCGTCGAGCGGTTTGGTAAGTATTACAAGACGATGGAAGCGGGTCTCAATTTCATCGTGCCATTTATCGATCGTATTGGGTATACCAGGACGTTAAAAGAACAAGCGTATGATGTACCCAGTCAATCCGCGATCACGCGCGATAATATTTCGCTGGTTGTTGACGGTGTCTTATACATCAAGGTATTGGATCCGTATAAAGCGTGTTATGGCGTCGACGATTATGTGTATTCCGTGACTCAGCTTGCGCAAACCACCATGCGTAGTGAGGTGGGTAAAATGGAGCTGGATAAAACCTTCGAAGAGCGTGAAAGCCTAAACACCGCGATTGTTTCTGCCATCAATGAGGCCGCTCAGCCCTGGGGCGTTCAGGTGCTGCGTTACGAAATCAAGGATATCGATCCACCTCGCTCTGTTCTCGATGCCATGGAGCGTCAAATGAAGGCTGAGCGAGAAAAGCGTGCGGTGATTCTTGAATCAGAAGGGGCGCGTCAATCGGATATCAACGTTGCTGAAGGTCAAAAGCAGGCCCGAGTCTTAGCGGCGGAAGCGGAAAAGTCAGAGCAAATCTTGCAAGCGGAAGGGGAAGCGCAAGCCATTATTGCGGTTGCCGAAGCGCAAGCCGAAGCACTTGAAATCGTCGGGACACGAGCGATTACAGAGGAAGGCCAAAAAGCCATCCAGTTGGAGCTTGCAGAGAAAGCGATCAAGGCGAAACAGGCGATTGCCAAAGAGTCCTCAGTGGTACTGCTGCCTGACTCCGGGACAGGTGCAGCGAACGTGGTTGCAGAAGCGATGACAATTATTGATACACTCAATAAGAGCAAAGCGTAAAACAGGATGTTTAGTGTGAGTATCTACCTTGCAGAATTAACCGTGATTGTGGGCTTGTTACTGTTAGCCGTTGAAGTCTGGCTACTGGGTTTATCGACCATTGTGTTATTGGCAACCGGTGTTGCTGCTATTTTGGTGGGACTCTTGGCGATGGTCGGCGTTGTGCCAGAAACGGTGACGGCGTTATTTAGCAGCACCGGGATAGGTGCAGGCTTGTTAACTGCCATGCTGTGGCGGCCACTTAAACAGTTACAACGGGGCGGACGACGCCCGGATAATCGCCATAGTGATTTTATCGGATTGACCTTGACGCTCAGTGAGCCGTTGAGCCGAGAGCAAACATCGACGGTAAAATACTCAGGTGTCACTTGGCAACTGCAACTAAGTTCGGCCGCCAGTGATTGCACATTGCTGGCTGGCGATCAGGTCAAAGTGGTGGGCGTTGATGTTGGACGATTTACGGTGGAGCCTGCATTGCCGGAGTGAGAGACACGTTCAGTGCCCGAACACGACCAATCGCCGTTGATGACATGAAAAAGCTCGGTCACAGTGCCGAGCTTTTTATTGCGTATCAGCCTGTGATTTAGGCTTTTTTTAGTTGCTTTTTAAGCTTCTTCAGCTTGTTTTCCTGCTTCGCAACTTTCGCTTTTGTTTTCTTAATTGATTTTTTCAGATCTTTTTTCGACGCTTTCGCCATGATTTCTCTCCTTAATGAGGATTTGCCGAAGCGTTTGCCACTGCAGTACAGCTTCAATGCTGTGGACGGGGCCGGCATGTCCACCCCAGGTGTGATCACGATGATTTATTCGTTTCGTGGTCTTTTAAAAACTGTTTAATAAATCGGCGTATTTCACGTGCTGCGGATGTGTCCAGTTCGTCGCAGGCCTCTAAGAAGGCATCGCGTTGCTCGCTATTGATTCTTACTAGTAACTGGCTGTCTTTCTTTGCTTTTTCTTTTTTTGCCATGCCAATACGCCTATCTTTTAGATATACAATGTATATACGTTTTTATAGTGGTGCCAGGAGAGAATAGCGAAACTGTGATCTACTTAGTACTGTAATCAATATGGATCGCGAATATCAATAGGCTGAATGAGTTAGTGCTGAGCGCTATGACATATAGCCAAATCGATGTCATAAAATCTATTTTTAGCCATCTAAATGTCTTTACTGCCTTTGTGTAAACCCGTAGGCTATAAGTCAGTCAACCTAGGATGAGTGAACGATGGAAAAGAAATACAGTCGTACACAGCTAATACATGCTGGACGCCGTAAAGCCTATACCCTTGGTGGGGTCAACCCAGTCGTACAACGTGCCTCTTCAATTGTTTTCGATACGTTAGCTGAGAAGAAGCACGCGATTGTCAATCGTCACCAACAAACCTTGTTCTATGGTCGACGAGGAACCACCACCCATTTTGCGCTGCAAGATGCCATGACCGAGCTTGAGCAAGGTGCGGGATGCGCACTCTTTCCCTGTGGTGCAGCGGCCATCGCAAACAGTATCCTCGCGTTTGTGAAAACCGGTGACCATATTTTGGTCTCAGGATCGGCGTATGAGCCAACCCAAGATTTTTGCCAGAAAATTCTCGCCGATATGCAGGTGAAGACTGAGTATTTTGATCCTCTCGAGGGCGCGGAGATTGGTCAACGTATCACGCCAAATACACGGGTTGTGTTTCTGGAGTCACCCGGCTCTTACACCATGGAAGTGCACGATACGCCAGCAATCGTTCAAGCGGTAAGAGAAAGAGCGCCAGATGCAATCATCATGATGGATAACACTTGGGCAGCAGGTCGCTTGTATCAACCGTTAGTGCAAGGCGTAGATATTTCGATTCAGTCCGGGACCAAGTATATTATTGGTCATTCGGATAATATGCTAGGTACCGCGGTTGCCAATGCCCGCTGCTGGCCAACCTTGCGTGAGCGTGCCTATTTAATGGGGCAAACGGTCGATCCTGATACTGCTTACCAAGCCGCTCGTGGATTAAGAACGCTCGATGTGCGACTTGCCCAGCATCAGGAAAATGCCTTACAGGTGGCTAATTGGTTGAATGAGCAAACGGAAGTGGCAAGCGTGCTCCATCCTGCATTTGCCGACTGTCCCGGGCACCGCTATTTCGCGCGAGACTTTATAGGCAGTAATGGCCTCTTTTCGTTTGTGTTTGCGCAGCGTTTGTCTGATGCGCAATTAGACGCTTTTTGTGATCATTTGCAGCATTTCAGTATGGCTTATTCATGGGGCGGCTTTGAGTCGTTATTGTTGGCCAATCAGCCAGAGCAACTCAATCGCATCCGCCCTGTGGGTAAGGTGGATTTTTCCGGCACGCTTGTCAGGCTACATATCGGCTTAGAGGACGTTGACGATCTGATTGCCGATCTGGCGGCCGGTTTCGCACGCATTAAGAATGCTTGAGCCAAATCGCCCCTGTGAAAAAGGGGCGTCCTCTATACCCTGTGAAGCGGTTATCAAACCAGGCCGTTAGGTTTGAAATTGGTCAGTTAATTGTGTCAACGCGCTGGATTGATGGCTTAACTGGCCACTGACATCACTGGTAGTATCGATTGCATCGGTGAGTGACTGGCTACCTTGTTTGAGCGCGCGACGCTGCTGGGTGAGGTGAGCAATTTCTTTATGCTGAGAGTCCAGAGCGGCTTCCACTTCCGCACTGAGCTGTTCAAGCCCCTGGAAGGTGGTGTGCATCTCGCCTAAATAGCTCTGCAGTCGGACACTGGCTTGCTGATTGTCAGCACTGGCTGACTGTGTTTCCGTTAGCAGGGTATTGGCGGTATCGACTTGGCCGAGTAAATCATTGATCCAACCTCGAATGTCGCCAGTTGATTGAGCTGTGCGTTGAGACAAACTTCTCACTTCATCAGCAACGACGGCAAAGCCTCTCCCATGCTCACCGGCGCGCGCGGCTTCAATCGCAGCATTGAGGGCGAGCAAGTTGGTTTGTTCTGCAATGCCCTCAATCACATCCATGACGCCGGCGATTTGGTTACTGGTTTGTTTCAGCGTTGCCATGGTACTCGAGACGTTTTCAACCACTTTGACGCTATGGGCAATTGAGGCTTCTGTCGCACTCATTTGTGTTTGAATTTCATCGTTGTCTTGAGAGACTTTGCCGATGTATTCACGGGTATCATGAATGGCGTTGGCAATTTCCGTGGTTGCGCTTTCCATAACGGTCAGCGATTGCGCGACATCGTTAACGTTTTGCCGTGTTTGCTGGTTAATCGTCGCCACTTGCGTACTTTGTTGGTCTAACGTATCCGACTGTTGATCAAGCGCTGATGTTCGCGATTGTATATCGGTAACAAAGTGACTGAACTTATCGAGCAAGTTATTTGATGCGCGAGCGACGGCACTGACTTCATCCTGATACTTATCGAATAAACGCACGGAGAGATCGGAGCGCTTATCGATATCCGTCAGGGACGTAGCAATATGATCCAGACGCACCACCACGGTTTTTCGCAGCCACGTCATCAGTCCCAAGGCCAGCAGTAGTGTGATCCCACAACCGATATAGACAATGTTCGATTGCTGATGCAAAAAAGTAATAAGCGCACTGGCAGAGTTTTTCGCGTTATCTTGACGCTCGGTCAGCTTTTCGTTGATGGCTGCTAACATGGGGTCAACGGCAGGATAGAGATCAAAGTCCACAAGACGCCCTGCATCGTAAAAGCTTTTACTGTCGACCGTTTTAGCAAGCTTGGTGAGGTATTGGTCAAACTTCTTTTTACCTTCTTGCTGTTCGGCACGCCAGTCCGACAAAGACGGATACTGTGATAGCGCTTGCCAGCTCTGTTGATAACGCTGCTGAAGTTTTTCAAACTCAGGGGTGATCTCGTTCCAAAACAAGACTTGTGCTTTGATTTTTTGCGACAGATTGACGAGGTCGCGGTGATCCCGCTCAAGAGCTAAAAGCGCCCATACTTCGGGAAGTTGATGATTCACATATTCGGCTGAGGCATCTGCGGAGCGAGCCGATATCCAAAGTGCGAGACTACCAAGTCCGATGGTCGAGGCGATAAAGAGGGTGAAGGCGATCAATAACCGCTGTCTTACGCTCATGTTACTTCCTGTCAACTGCCTAATCTAATGATGCGCCGCAGATTAAGGAGCCACTGTTTCATTAGAATGACAGGTGTCTCAATAATGTGATTTGGGAGTGAGATCACCGTTCATTTATTTGAACGTGGCGCAGGTGCAGCCCCAGAGGAGGGCTAAAAAAGTGTGCAAAGCAGACGTAACGACAAGAAAAAAGCGCCCGACTGGAGGGGCGCTTTAACAGCGAATGATGGTGTATTGGTTGCTAGCTGGCCTTTTTCGGTGAGTTTTGATCCTCAGATAACGCAGACCCTTTCTGAGCGCTTTCACTGAGAATGTTTGCGACCGTCTGTCTGGATAGATGGCCTATAAGCTCGCCTTGATTATCAAACACGGGGAGCGGCCATTTGGACTCCAATGTATCTGGGATGACGGTTTCCAATAACGAGTCTTGCTCAATGGCCGGTACGTCTTCAAGGAGGCTTGCCTCAATATCACCGCTTGGATCTTTATCACTGAGGGTTTTTTGGCTTAATGTGCCTTGATAGCCATCTTCTGTGATGTAATAGCCATAATTGGCTTTTTGTTGACGCATCTGCTGAATCGCATCGCCAATCGTATTGGCACTGATGCGGCAGATTTGTGGCTGCATCACGGTTTCGACCGTTAATGCGCGAGCACGGTTAACGTCTTTTACGAAGGCTTCGACATAGTCATCGGCCGGTTGGAGCAAGATATCGACCGGCTCACCCACTTGCACGAGCTTACCATCACGTAAAATGGCAATACGGTCGCCCAGCCGCAAGGCTTCATCAAGATCATGGGTGATAAAAATGATGGTCTTGTGCAATTTTTCCTGCAGTTCTATCAGCTGGTCTTGCATCTCACTGCGAATGAGCGGATCAAGCGCGGAAAATGCTTCATCCATCAGCAAAATTTCTGCATCGGTGCAGAGGGCGCGCGCGAGGCCGACACGTTGTTGTTGTCCGCCAGATAATTGTGCCGGATATTGATCGGCGTAGCCGTCAAGACCCACAGTCGACAACCATTGATCCGCTTTTTGATCGCGTTGCGTTTTTCCTTCCCCTTGGATTCGCAAACCAAACCCAACATTTTCTCTTACTGTGCGGTGCGGGAGTAGGCCAAAACGTTGAAACACCATGGACATCTTATGGCGTCGAAACGCCTGCAACTCTTTTTGCGAGTGCTTCATGATATCGGTGCCTTCCACGCGGATTTCACCTTCGGTGGGATCTATCAAACGATTGAAATGACGAATTAAGGTTGACTTGCCGGAGCCCGATAGGCCCATGATCACAAAGACCTCCCCGCGGCGAATAGAGAGGTTGATATCACTGAGGCCAATGGTGTGCCCTGTTTCTTGCAATAAGGCGTCTTTACTTTTTCCTGCTTTGACCGCAGGCATCACCTTTTGCGGGTGGTCGCCAAACACTTTATATAGGCCCTGGATCTCAATTAAGATGTCCTGCACTGGCTTAGTCATGATCGCCTCCTTTGAGATGCTGCTGGGAACGTTTGGCGTAGCTTTGAGACACACGATCGAAAATAATCGCAATCACCACAATGGCGAGACCGTTGAGAAGGCCCAAGGTAAAGTATTGATTGGTAATCGATTTAAGCACAGGTTGTCCAAGGCCTGAAACGCCAATCATGGAGGCAATGACCACCATCGCCAAGGCCATCATAATGGTTTGGTTAATGCCTGCCATGATGGTTGGCATTGCCAGGGGGAGCTGGATCTGGAATAAACGTTGAAAACCATTAGCGCCATAGGCGGTCGCTGCTTCTAGCACATCTTTGTCGACTAACCGAATACCCAGATTGGTCAAACGAATGACTGGCGGGATGGCATAGATAACCACCGCGATAACCCCGGGGATTTTGCCAATACCTAATAGCATTACCACTGGGATTAAGTACACAAACGCAGGCATAGTTTGCATAATATCCAGTAACGGCGTGACCATGGCCTGAGTACGATTGGACTTGGACATCGCAATGCCTATCGGCACACCCACGCCAATCGCGACCAGTGTACACACCAAAATGATACTCATGGTGCTCATGGTGTCCTCCCACATCCCTAAGTAGGCAATCAGGGTGAAAGAAACAACCACAGCTGTCGGGAGCTTCCAAGAGCGACTGGCGAGGTACGCGATACCGGCCAGTACGGCAATCACCAGCCACCAAGGTGTGGCGAGGAGCAAATCTTCGAACCAAACAAGAAAGTGGAGGAGAGGGTCAAAGAAGGCTTCAATACCTTCACCATATTCGCGAGAGAAGTTGCGATATGCGCCGTCGAGTGTTTGTCGAATAGCGAGCAGATCGCGCCTGCTCATTTCTGGCACTTCCGTTAGCCATGAATCAGCCATTGTTATTGTTCCTATACTGCTAAAGGAGAGTCAGCGCAGCGGCAGTACCACGCTGACTGTTGCAAGGTTACAGAGCGTCTTTTACTTTTTCAGCGACGTCACTGGGCACCCATTGTGTCCAAATGTCTTCATGATTAATGAGGAAGTTGGTCATCGCATATTCCCCATCGGCCTGGTTGTCCTCCATCCAGGCGAGTAAACCATTCATTTGGTCATTGGTAAAACCACGTTGTTTTAAATATGTCAGCGCCTCGGGGGCGCGAGTAGCAAAGCGTTCTGTTACTACGGTATCGACGTCAGCCGCCGGATACATGGTCGCTTTCGGATCCATACAATCATTGGCGGTAATACAGTCTTTATAATGCTGTACGTCTGTACCTGTTTCAAAGTCCACCTTGACCATATCATATTTACCCAATACCGCTGTCGGTGCCCAGTAATAACCGAACCACGCTTCTTCGCGTTCGTAAGCTTTGGCGATTGAGCCGGCAAGGCCTGCACCAGAGCCCGGATCGACAATTTCAAAGCCGCTGTCAGCCAGATCTAAAGCCTCAAATTGGTTTTCTGAGGTAATTTGGCAGCTCCAGCCCGCGGGGCAGCCATAAAAAGCAGACTTTGAGGCATCTTCTGGGTGGGGAAATAAATCAGCGTTCGCTTTGATCCCTGAAATAGTCTTCAGTTCAGGATGCTTTTCGACCATATAACGCGGGATCCAAAAGCCTTCTTCGCCGCCTTCAACAAATGCACTACCTGCGTAGCGAACTCGCCCTTCATCGATACCGCGTTGTAGGCCTTCGCGCATCGAGTTACTCCAAAACTCGGGCGCAATGTCGGGTTCACCTTTTTCAATCATCGAGGTGCCCGTTGGCATGGTATCACCAGGCACAAGCTCGGCATCGCAGCCGTAGCCATGCTCTAAAATAAACTGATCAATGTTGGCAATCAGGCTGGCAGAGTTCCAATTCATGTCAGCGATAGTGACTTTGCCACAGGCGTGATCATCTGCGCTGGCCGGTAATGCCGAGAGCGAGAGAATAGCGGCTGAGAGTAATCGTTTGTACATATGCTTCCTTTCCTTTTCAAACATGCGTTCCAAATAATATTAGACCACTAATTAAATTGTTAGGAGGATAATGCGGCACAAGTCTCATTTTTCGTTTTCTTAAATCGATATTTGCGCCTAACGCCCTCCACTACGTGATACAAATCATTAGAGATCTACTGAGTGCTCACTTGATGAGTGACAAAAACGCTTTAAAGTCTGGGCCCCCTGCGTGTTGTTGCCATTCAAACAACAAGGCTTCGACCACGGTGACCCAGGCGCCATGCTGTTGCATCATCGTGATGCCACTTTGGTAGTGAGCAGGCTGACAGGATGACGTCGCATCGGTGACAAGGTGCACATGATAGTGATGGCGAAGTAGATCACAGGCGGTTTGATACACACAAACATGTGTCTCAATGCCACATAAAATCACTTGTTTGCGGTTAAGTGAATTCAGTACCTGCTCAACTTGCGGCTCGGCAAAAGCACTAAATGTATACTTAGCTATCGGCGTGTTGTCTGGCATGAGGTCAGCGAGTGCTGGCGTTGTTGCGCCAAGCTTTTCAGGCAGTTGTTCTACCCAAACGACAGGTATATCGAAGTGTTGGCACCCACGTAATAGTTGAGCCACGTTTTGGTGTAACTCCTCGCTTCCCACTACTTTTTGCGCCAACTTGCCTTGCATATCAATCAACAAAACGACGGCATTTTCGGTGTTAATCATTCTAGTATCCCCCTGTTTTACCGATAAATAAGCATAGCAGCTCTACATGATTACGCTGGCGTTCTTCGCCCACAACCATTTATCTTTTTGTAAAGATACTTGATGCTGATCAATTTTTCGGCTAATCTATCTTCACATAAAGATAAATGGAGACAGGTGATGCATTATTTTATTGCGATTCTCGCCCCCATTTTTTGGGGAAGTACTTATTCGGCAGTTGCATTGTACTTGGGGGATCTTTCCCCTTACTGGATGGCGGTCTGGCGGGCGCTGCCTGCCGGGATCTTAATGCTGTTGATCAGTCGCCGTGGTTTACCCTTGAGTTTGCCGAGAATGCTCGCAGTGAGCTTTTTCAATATTGCTGCTTTCTTTTTACTGTTATTTATCGCGGCATATCGACTACCGGGCGCAGTGGCGGGCACGTTAGGGGCCACCTTACCGCTCGTTCTGATGCTCTTGCAGTGGTTAACGGAGGGAAAACGGCCAGAGCCTAAGCTGCTTAGCTTGGCATTACTTGGGCTTGTCGGGGTGGGATTGTTGCTTAACCCGTCCACAAACATAGACTGGGTAGGGGCGGGCGCCATGCTGTTAGCAACCTTCTTTGTCGCACAGTCAACATTGTGGATGAAGCGATGGGAAGCCAAAGATATCTTTGGTTTGACCGCGTGGCAGTTGGTACTGGGTGGTGCGATGTTAATCCCCTTTGCCTGGATCCTAGCGGGGCCACCACAAGCGCCAACACTGCACGCGGTGCCAGGTTTAATATGGGTGATTGTGCTCAATACGGCTGTCGGTTATTGGGCCTATATCCGCTCTATTACCGTGCTGGGGCCTAATCGCCAATCGATTATCATGTTCCTTAATCCGCTCACGGCCGTGACCCTGGGGGTACTCTGGATTGACGAGACGCTACAACCGCTTCAGTGGTTGGGTATTGCGATGATTCTCGCGTCTCTATTGTGGATGAAATTCTCCGATAAGTTAACGCTATCGCGCAGTGCGAAAACGGCGGCGGCTCCCTCACGATAGTGGGAGAGGGAATCGCACTATTACTAATAGCGATAGTGCACGGTCCAGGACGCGTAACTATAAGTGTTATCGATCGCTTGCTCATAATCCTTGGTATGCAGTACGACGCTGATATCCGTGCCCCAGCGGGGTTGATAAAACGCCACGCCCGCTGCGGCACTGGCTTGCCAGTGGGTCATGTCGATATCTGCATTTTCTGGCGGTTTATCGCCATTGATGGTGATGTCATTGGCACGATAGCGTCCTTGGATAGCGGTATACAAGAAGGCGCCTTTTTCACTGGCTTCAAACAAGCGGCTATCGAGGTGCCGGCCAGGCTCGAAACTAATGCCACCGTAGGTGTTAGCAAGATCCAGCCCCACTCGGTAGCTAAGGCCTGCTGACAACTCACTACGGAAGTTGCCGATATCCGCTCGGCCTGTCACCCCCCATTCTTGATGCTCGCTACGGCGTAAAAGCTGGTGGCGTTCATAGGCAAGCTGCGCTACTGGGGTATTTTCCACTTGATAGTTCCAGCCTTTTGGGTCGGGCGAGTCGATGAGGTCATGAACGTAAGACTGTCCTTCTTCGGTTTGTGAGGCGGGGCCAACCATACCAAGCATCAGTGACCACTTATCGACCCGTTCTGGCGTCTGCTGGTAGAGACCGGGCTCGATAAATATCAACCCTGCATAAGGACGTTCCTCGGGTTGAGGTGTGGTATAGGTAATATCATTGGGCGTCCACATCATTTGCCCAATATCCACACTCCAGCCTTGCCTTGCCGACTCGTTGAGCGGAAGTTGCTCGGCAAACCAACGAATCGGCTTAACCGATTTGGCGCGCAAATCATCAGACCAATCCGCATGCCAGTGGGCATAAACGCCGCTGGTGTATTGGTTGTCGACCCCCAATGGGCTGTCGTTTTCAATCGTTAATCCAAAGCCAGCCGCCAAGGCTGCACTTGGCGCAAGTAGCAAAGTGGGAAACAGTAAAATAGTGCCACTGATCACGCGAGACGGTGTCATTCACATCCTCATTGAGTTGCATCTTCAATGCGAGGCTCTCAGTATGAGTAAAAACGCAGGCTGACACCAGATGAGAAAGGTCAATATCTTGTGAAAGGGTGGTAAGCCGTCAATCAACGATGAAAAGGAACTGTCAACATGTCAGTGTTTGTAACTGCCGAGTGGCTGGCCCAACGCCTTGATACCGTGATCCCTGTCGATGCCAGTTGGTTTATGCCAGATGTATCGAGAGACGGCTTTCAGGAGTGGCAACAACGGCGGATTCCGGGCGCCGTGTATTTCGACTTCGACGGTCGTATTAAGGATTCTGCCTCGAGCTTGCCCCATATGCTGCCTGATGAGGACAGCTTCGCCCAGCAGATGGGCGCACTAGGCATTGCGTCGCAAGATACCTTGGTGGTGTATGATACCCAAGGATTGTTTTCTGCCGCGCGGGCATGGTGGATGTGCAAGGTGATGGGTCATCAAGATGTGTTTATCCTGAATGGTGGCCTACCTGCATGGATGGCCTCAGAGGGGCTGATTGATAACACCCCGCCGCAGCCACGTGTCGAAGCGACCTATCAGACGCAGTTTAAACCCTACCGCTATATGGATGGTGCCACCTTGGCAGACAAACTCGCGGTGATGAATGTGATTGATGTGCGTCCTGAAACGCGCTTTTGTGGCGATGTCCCTGAACCGAGAGAGGGTGTGCGTAGCGGCCATATGCCAGGCGCAACCAACCTCCCTTTTGTCAGCTTGACTGATCCACGTGGCTTTGTGATCAGTGAGGGTGAAGCGCGATCGACCGTGTTACCTCACCTAAGCGATACGCGGGTCAACGTGGCGAGCTGTGGCTCGGGGGTTACCGCGTGCATCTTGGCCGCTGTCGCTGAGCACTATTTCGCCTACCCTGTGGCGGTTTACGATGGCTCATGGACCGAGTGGGGCGGACACTCACACTGGCCCGTTGTCAAAGCAGGTTAATCCGCAAGCAACGACAAGGAGGTGTGTCACAAGATTGACTTGAGAGTGATCTATGTCACTATCTGACAAGTGTGCTAATGATATATCGATACATTAATTAATATTATTTTACATAGTGGTGTGTTTTTTGTGCGGTTAGTCGGCCGGTTAATGGTAAATAGCGCTTGGCTTGCCATGATTAAATCAACAAGCGCTTCGAGGTTATCAAGCACAAACATACCCCATATAGCGATGAAAATCGGAGTATCACTTGTCTCAAAACCTTGCCACCGTCAGTCAACGAGCTTTGCTACCTGAACGTATAGCCAGCCTCATCAATGCGCTTTCTAGCGGCGTGTACGAACGCGAACATACTATCAAGATGTGTTTGTTGGCCGCGCTTGCCGGTGAAAGTATCTTCTTACTGGGTCCGCCCGGGATTGCGAAAAGTTATATCGCTAAACGATTGATTGAGGCATTTGATAACAGCCAGTTTTTTGAATACTTGATGACTCGATTTTCCACGCCGGAAGAAGTATTTGGCCCGCTCTCGATTCAGGCGCTGAAAGATGAAGGTAAATATGTACGCTTGACCGATGGCTATTTGCCCAATGCCGACGTGGTCTTCTTGGACGAAATATGGAAAGCAGGGCCGGCGATCCTCAACACCTTGCTGACCGTGGTCAACGAACGCACCTTCAAAAATGGCGAGCATGTTTATCCTGTTCCTATGCGTTTATTAGTGACCGCGTCCAACGAATTACCCGAGCCGGACAGTGGGCTCGATGCCTTGTACGATCGCATGTTGCTACGAGTGTTCGTCAATCGGATCCAAGAGAAGAAAAACTTCAAACTGATGCTTACCGAGCCCAGCCAAGATGAGGCAACGGTGGCCGATAAGTTGAAAATTAGCCATCAAGAATATCAGCATTGGCAGACCATTATTCCCACACTGGATCTGCCCGATGCGATATTCGAAAAACTCTACACCCTAAAACAACGGGTAGAAAATGCCGGCAGTGAGCAATCACAGTTTGATCCAAGTGAGCTTTATGTGTCGGATCGCCGGTGGAAAAAAGCAGTGCGTTTGCTAAAAGCGGCCGCTTTTTTCAATGGTCGTGACGAAGTCGCTCCACTGGACTTATTGTTACTGGAAGACTGTCTATGGCATAGCCCAGAATCGCGCGATGTAGTGCAAACCGTGATGCAGGCATTTGCCAAAGAGGTGCTGTTCGATCAACAAGAAGTACTCGCTTTGATCGATGACGTCAAAGTGGCGTTAGAAGAGATTGAGCAAGATACGGCTGAGGCGCTGACCTATAGACAAGAGACGGCCACCGCTGGACTCACGCGCAAAGCAATGATTGACGTGAGTCAGTCGCCTCGCTTCACGGTCAACCAAAGTCGAGACTTGGTGCGTTTTGTCCTACTTCGGGCCAACCCATCGGTGTCAGAGCAAGAAAAAGGTGACAGTCGCTGGGTGTATCTCGATGCGGCCGACATTGAGAAAAAGTTAAAAACAGGCAGCACAGACTTGTATGGCTATGTGAATAAAAACAATCACCTGTGCCGGCTCACGTTAGAGTGGGATGCGCAGCACGCCTTGGTCATTAAAGATATCGCTAATCGGCCGGTGCCGATGGCCTTGGTGGGGGTTAACGATCCCAGCGAATCGCAGCTAGCAGATTGGAAGCAACAAACCGATCAGGCGCTTGAGCAATTGCAACACGCACAGTTTTTAATTCGTCGCGCGCGCAGTCAACTCAATGCTGGGTTACCGCATTTATTTGCGCAACCGGATCTGCTGGAAATCGCATCAGCGAGTTTGGTGGATGTTGAACATGAGGTTAAAACGCAGATCGATAACCTAGAGCGCCAAGTTAATCGTTTAGCGCGCTTAGGTGAGTTCTTCTCAGGGGCGAGCCATGCTGAGTGCTGAGAGCCTGAACATGGGGTTGATGCTCGCCGAGTCTGGGTTACTGGATGCGGCGATGACAGAGTTGATGTCTCACCCCCAGTTGCTGGTGTTGACGGAACGAAGCCCAGCGATTAAGCGAGCCGTAAAAAAACAGCTTCACCGCTGGCGAGGGCAAACAAAACGCAAGCTGGTGCAGCAAGGGTTGTCAGCTTCCCTGAAGCAAGAAATTCAATACTACGAGCAGGCCACCGAAAAAACCGCACGCGCGTTTGAAAAAGAGATTGATACCTTACTGAGTCAGTTAAAATCGGTCTCTTCGTTCTATCCGCAGGCGGAAAAGCTCGCCGCCCATCAAGCTCAGCACGCCGACCCGATGTTTCAGTCGTACTTTTGCAACAAATGGCATGCGCATTTAAAAGCGGAAATACAAAAAAATCAGTCCGACAGTGTTGAGGCGCAAAAACAAAAGCTACTTGAAGACTTGTATCGGCGAATAGCCACCTATCAGCAAATGGATGGTGTCGATCAGTCAGGCGATATCAGCAAAGTGGGGCGGCTGTGGGATATGGCGGCAAGCTCTCTTTCTCAGCAAGACGTCACCTTGCTTAAACGGTTTATTACGTTTCTAGAGAAAAACCCGGAGCTTCAAGCTATTGCGGAACAACTTGGGCGCATGGCCAATCAGGTGAATCTTTCTGGGCCCAGCCAACAGCCCATTGAAACCCTGAAAACCAAACCAGAGCGCCAGGTGGATGTGCCGGACGATATCACGGGGATTTGTCAAAGTGATCGGGTTGATCGCTTGTTGCCCAATGAAGCGGTGTTACTCGCGGATCCGGCGCTTGAAGTGGTGTTTTACAAGCAACTGGTCGACAAACAGCTCCTTAATTATCAGTTTTCCGGCAAGGCCTATCGTCGTAAAAAAGTCGAGACACAGGCGCCGAGTCAATCTAAGCCGGAACAAAAGAAAGGGCCGTTTATCATTGCCGTGGATGCCTCAGGCTCAATGAGTGGCTTTCCAGAGCAGTGTGCTAAAGCCCTCGCGTACGTGCTGATGCGAATTGCCGCCACCGAACACCGAGACTGCTACGTGATGCTGTTTTCCACTGACCATATTAGCTACGAGTTAACCGGTGAGCGTGGTTTGCAAGAAGCGATGAGCTTTCTCTCCTACCGTTTTCATGGCGGCACAGATATGACGCCAGTCATTGATAAAGCGCTCAATCTGATGGAAAGCGATCGTTATCAAAACGCCGATCTAGTGGTGGTGTCAGATTTTATCGCGCCTAAGCAATCGGATGCGATGATCAGCAAGGTTGAGACACTGAAAGCCAACCACAATCGCTTTCATGCCGTCAGCCTGTCCAAATATGGCAATCCCAGCCTAATGGCTATGTTTGATTATTGCTGGCGGTATCAGCCGTCGTTGGGTGGCAGGTTGCTTAATCAGTGGTGGCCGAGTAAATCACTTACAGCGCAGAAGTAGGTCTGGCACGGGTTTTTAGTCCCAACCAGCGGCCAATGCGCCGACCTAATACTGACAGGCTCAAGCCAGTAACAATCAAGGCCGCCCCAATCCACTCGATCAGCGATAAGGATTCTCCCAACCCGATCGATGCGGCCGCCATACCGACAATCGGGATTAATAGCGCAAACGGGGTAACCGAAGCCGAGGTGTGCTGGTTGAGTAACCACCCCCAGATAGCGAACGCTACCAGTGTAGACAAGTAACCCACATAAGCAATTGATATCCATCCGGATAACGGTGTCGCTTGTAACAGCGCAAGAGGTTGATGACTCTCAAACCAGTACGAAAGGGCAAACAGTGGCAGCGGTGGGATTAAGCTCACCCAAACCATAAAGTGCATCAGGTTGACGCCTGGCATTTGTTTCATCACCATGTTTGCGATGGCCCAGAAAAAGCCAGCGGCAACGATCATCGCCACCCCTGTGAGTGTTGCGCTCCCCGTTGACGTGACGAAGAAGAGCCCAAAGCCGACAAAGGCAACAGCAAGTCCGATGCGTTGCGGCAAGGTAATATGTTCTTTAAGGAGCAGGGCGCTTAATGCAATGGTAAAAATCACTTGTGATTGTAATAGCAACGAGGCGATACCCGCTGAGGCATCGTCCTGCATGGCAATAAACAACAAACTAAATTTAATCACGCCCAGGCTTAGTCCTACCGCGAATAGTTGCCAAAGTTTTACCTTAGGACGCGGAATAAAAAATACCGCCGGCAAGGCGACGATAAAAAATCGTAACCCTGAAAACAAAATGGGTGGGAGGGTTTCCAGCCCAACTTTAATGACGGAAAAGTTGACGCCCCAGATCAGCACCACCAATAAAGCGAGCAGAACGCTTTTAATGTTCATAGCCAGTCCCTTACTAAGATACCGCTACCCTAGCATGGAAGACTGGCTATCACGAAAAATCTGGCAACCAGAATAGAAAATTGGGCGCTTATTCGGGAATAAGCGCCGTCTGTTGTCCTTGAAGTGAAAGGCTGTGTCAGCCGAGCAGCAAGCTGTCGTCGGCAAGGGTTTCGCCACGCACTTTGTTGAACATTTCCAGCAGATGTGGGACATCCATATTCTTGCGTTCATCACCGTGTACGTCGAGGACGATATTGCCTTGGTGTAACATCACGGTGCGATCGCCACAGGCCAAGGCATCTTTCATTGAGTGAGTGACCATCATCGCCGTGAGGTTAAACTCATTGACGATGGTTTTGGTCAAATCAATCACGAACGCCGCCATACGTGGATCCAGGGCGGCAGTATGTTCATCAAGCAGTAAGAGCTTACTGTCTGATAGAGTGGCCATCACCAAACTGACCGCCTGGCGTTGGCCTCCTGAAAGCAGGCCGATGCTGTCACCGAGCCTATCTTCTAGCCCTAACCCCAAAATCGCAATGCGCTCTTGGAATAATTGACGCCGTTTACTGCCCAGCGCACGTGTCCAGCCACGCCCTTTTCCGCGCCGAAAGGCCAGGGCTAAGTTTTCTTCAATGGTTAATGAGGCACAGGTGCCTGCAAGTGGATCTTGAAACACGCGCGCGGCGAGGGTGGCACGTTGGTGAACGGCTTTTTTCGTCACATCGATGTCGTCAATCATAACCTGACCACCAATCATCGGGGTTTCCCCTGTCACTGCCCCCAGCAAGGTCGATTTCCCCGCGCCATTGGAGCCAATGATGGTGACGAACTCTTTTTCAGGAATCGTGAGATTGACGCCTCGTAACGCGCGGTTCTCCAGCACGGTCCCAGGATTAAAGGTGACTTGAATGTTGTTAAGCGTGATCATCCTGACACCTCCGCCTGCTTGGCACGTTTCGACTTTTGATATTGCTGGCGCATTTTGGGTGCAATCAATGCGATGGCAACCAGTACCGCGGTCACCAAGTTGAGATCAGAGGCTTGTAAGCCAAACATGCCACTCGATAAGGCGAATGCGACGGCGAGACGATAGAGGATAGAGCCTAAAATAACCGCGATAACGGCCACCCAGACTCTACGCCCAGGGATCAGCGTTTGTCCCAATATCACCGCGGCGAGCCCTACCACAATGGTGCCGACGCCAGAGGTGACATCAGCAAAGCTATTGGTTTGTGCAAATAACGCCCCGGCAAAGCCGACAAAGGCGTTGGATAACGCCAGGCCAAAGTAGGTATACATCGCGGTACTCCCACCTTGCGCCTTTACCATGCGTGCATTGACGCCAGTGGCGCGTAGCCCAAGGCCGAAATCACTGGCTAATAAGCGGATCACGAGGAGGCCACTAATAATCACCAAGACACCCACCACTAAGGGGCGAAGATACGCTGGAGCAATCCCCAGTGATTCAAATGGTGTGAGGATGGTTTCTTCCCCGAGTAAGGCGATATTGGGGCGCCCCATGATGCGGATGTTGATAGAGAAAGCGGCAATCATGGTCAAAATACTCGAGAGCAAATTGAGGATGCCGCATTTTACGGTCAAAAAGGCGGTGACGAGCCCAGTGATCCCCCCGGCCAAAATAGCCACGGCCGTCGCTAGCCATGGGTTATAGCCGGCAACGATCATGGTTGCTGCAACGGCAGCGCCCATTGGGAAGCTGCCGTCAACGGTCAGATCGGGAAAATCCAAAACACGGAATGTCAGATAGACCCCGAGTGCGACCAAGCCATAGATCAGCCCAACCTCTAAGGTGCCGAAGAACGCAATTGCAGTCATTTACTACTCCAAGACTGATACAAACTAGTCTACGATGCGTGAGGCGCGATCTAAGAGAGACGCAGGCACCTCAAGGCCGAGTTTCTTAGCCGCTGCGCGATTGACAGCAAGGTCTGATCCTTCGGCCACTTTGGCTGGCAATGATGAAATCGGTTTGCCTTCCAGCACTGCGGCAACATAATCTGCGGTTTGTACCCCAACCGAGTAGTAATCAAAGCCTAATGCCGCTACTGCGCCGTTGGGAATATAAGACGTCGAGCCACCGATAACTGGTGTGTCCGCTGCGTTAGCAGCGGCGACTAAGCCATCAATAGCGCTAGCGACTGTGTTGTCTGTTGGGGCATAAATCACATCAGACTGTGTCGCCACGACCTGTGCGGCTGACTGGACGTCAGCACTTTTTAGTGCTGTCCCTTCGATCACTTTAATCCCATGTTGCTCAGCGGCTTCTTTTAGCAGCTCAACTAAGGTGACGGCGTTTGCTTCGCCTGGGTTGTACACCACGCCAATAGAAGAAAGGTTGGGTAAAAGTTCTTTGGCCAGTGCGACATGTTGTGCAACGGGAGAAAGATCAGACAGTCCTGTTACATTGCCGCTAGGGGCATCCATGTTTTTGACCAGCTTTGCGCCGACAGGATCGGTCACGGCGGTGAAAATCACTGGTACATCGCGGGTAGCGGCCGCGAGCGCTTGTGCAGAGGGGGTCGCAATTCCGACAAGGACATCCGGCTGTTCGCCGACATACTGGCGAGCAATTTGTACCGCAATCGCGGGGTTACCTTGCGCCGTTTGATATTTAAAATCGAGATTCTCGCCCTGGGTATAACCTTTGGCAATCAGGCCATCCAATAGACCATTGCGGGCGGCGTCAAGCGCAGGGTGCTCCACAATCTGAGAGACGGCGACACGCGCCGTTTCAGCCAGGGTGGAAGTGGTCGTTCCCACTGACAACGCAGCCGCGCAGACAACGGCCGCGAGTTTAGATGCTTTCATAGTGACTCCCTTCTTTGAACTGTGCATCCCAGCAAGATAGCAATGATGCGTTTGCGATGTTGTGTAAGTGTTATTTTTTGGTTTTTTCAATGAGGATGACTAAAATCATTCACTTTTTGTTTAAATCTAGTCGATTTTTGCCGACTATGACAGCGATTACCAACGAGTAAGTTGATATTATTAATCTTGACAGTAACCCATGTCACCTCTTTTTTACGGTTGAAACGTGCTTAGTAATAGACGTTAACGCCATATTTGTTAATATTATGTTCGTTTTTGTTCTGCGGTGTTCTATCCGTGCAAAATAAATAATTGATACATTGCACGATTGCCACAGAGCACGCTTTTTAAACTGTCTTTTAATGGTGAGAAAGGTGTCACTGCGCCGAGGCGACGCGATGTGTCTCTATGGTGGGTGGTCGGTCAATAAACAGTCGGAAACAGGCTGATTAACACGACGTAATTGTCATATCAGAAGTAAGGAAACAACATTTGGAGGCTCAAGGATGAAGCGTTTGGTTGCGGCGTTGGCGATGGTATCGCCAACGGCTTTTGCCGCTACAACAGGACAAGGGCTGGATTTAACTCAGTCCTGGGTGGGCTATGCGTCTTTGGCAATCTTTGCGGTTGCCTACAGCTTAGTGATGCTAGAGGAAAAGCTTCACTTGCGAAAATCGAAGCCTGTTTTGCTGGCGGCGGGCTTGATTTGGCTGCTCATTGGTTTTGCCTACTCGCAATGGGGCAATATGGCACCGGCGCATGCCGCGCTAGAGCACAATCTGTTGGAGTATGCCGAGCTATTGCTGTTCTTGTTGGTGGCCATGACCTACATCTCGGCGATGGAAGAACGGCGTTTATTCGATGGATTGAAAGCGTGGATTTTGAGTAAAGGCTACGATTTGAGAAGCCTGTTTTGGATTACTGGGATCCTATCGTTCTTTATCTCGCCAGTGGCGGATAACCTTACCACTGCGCTGCTGATGTGTACCATTGTGCTAAAAATTGGCGGTGATAACCCTCGGTTTATTAATCTGGCTTGTATCAACATTGTTGTGGCGGCAAACGCCGGCGGTGCGTTTAGCCCCTTCGGCGATATCACCACCTTGATGGTGTGGCAGGCGGGCAAAGTCACCTTTGCCGAATTCGGCGCTTTGTTTATTCCGTCTGTAGTCAACTACGTGATCCCTGCCTTTATCATGTCGCTCTTTATCCCGCGGACGCAGCCGGATGTGATGCAAGAGCATGTTGAGCTAAAGCGGGGCGCGCGCCGCATCATGGTCTTGTTCTTGCTCACTATCGCCACGGCGGTTGCTTTCCATGGCTTTATCCATTTCCCGCCGGTGATGGGTATGATGATGGGATTGGCTTATCTGCAGTTTTTTGGTTTTTATCTGCGCCGCACCCTGCCACGTTCGTTAGCGCGTAAACGTGCTATCGCTGAGGCGAAGAATGACGAAGCGGCATTACGTCGACTGGGGTCAGTGGTACCCTTTGATGTCTTCCGCCGCATTTCCCACGCTGAGTGGGATACCTTGCTCTTCTTCTACGGGGTCGTGATGTGTGTTGGCGGCCTTAGCTTGATTGGGTACTTATCGTTAGTCTCGAATGTGATGTATCTCGAGTGGAATCCTATTTGGGCGAATACACTGGTAGGGGTTTTATCTGCGGTAGTGGATAACATTCCGGTCATGTTTGCGGTATTAACCATGAGCCCTGAGATGTCCCACGGTAACTGGCTATTGGTGACGTTAACAGCGGGTGTGGGGGGGAGCTTGTTGTCCCTTGGCTCTGCGGCCGGTGTCGCGCTGATGGGGCAAGCCCACGGCAAATACACCTTTTTTGGCCACCTAAAATGGGCACCGGTGATTATGCTCGGTTACTTGGCCTCTATCGGTGTCCACCTGGTACTGAATAGTCATTATTTCCACATGCAATAAAAGCGCTGGAAATATTGAAAAAAAGGCCAGCATCTTTCGATGCTGGCCTTTTTCTTATTGTGATGACTGGGTGTGAACGACAACGTGTGAAAAAACGCCATCACAGGCGGTTAAACTACCATCGTAGGGCAATGTGCCCGCCCCGCCACACGATGGGAGACACTGCCAAGAAACATCCCGTCTTTGTCTGAGTGGGTGCCATGCGCGCCCATCACAATCAAATCAACCTCTTTGTTTTTGGCAAACTTAATAATGGTTTTGGAAGGGCGCCCGCCTTTGACAAACCCGCGTACACTTTCGCCACCGTTCTCTAGCGCATGTTGTTTGGCTTGCTCAACGATGTTGCGCGCGTATTCGCTCAGGGTCTGATCTGGGATTTGCAACCGATCGGGGCGAACCATCGATAGTGACGCCTCAAACAAACT
The DNA here is from genome assembly GCF_001722105.1 of Salinivibrio sp. SS3. Classification (NCBI taxonomy): domain Bacteria; kingdom Pseudomonadati; phylum Pseudomonadota; class Gammaproteobacteria; order Vibrionales; family Vibrionaceae; genus Salinivibrio; species Salinivibrio sp. SS3. The sequence continues at coordinate 43,350 of NZ_MEBQ01000043.1, forward strand.
GTGATGTTTAAACACACACAATAAGTAAAGTTCAGCATGAGTGAGTTGTTGCAACTCAATCGCTTTATCTAACGCATTTAACGCAGAATATGAGCCATCGACGGCAACCAATATTCGTTTAAACATCCAATTACTCCTGTTGTTTAGTTACCCAAACGCGATATCACGTAGGAATAACGCAATCTGCGGGAACATCACCAATAGCGCGGCTGATAGAAGCAGCATGGCGATAAATGGCCCCGTTCCTCGGATAACTTCCCAATAGGGTTTTTTGAAAATCGCAATAGCGGTGAAAATATCACAGCCAAACGGAGGCGTTGCTGAGCCGATCGCCACTTGTAAGGTGATCACAATCCCGACGTGCACAGGATCAAGACTAGTGGCTTCTATCGCAGGTGCAAATATAGGCGTGAGCACCAGGATCACCACAATCGGATCAACGAACATACAGGCGACAAAAAAGGCAATGGAAATAGAGGCTAGCACGCCCATCGGACCCATTTCACTTATCCCGACTGCCTCGAGAATAGTTTGCGGGATTTGCGCGAAAGAAATGATCCAAGAAAAACCGTTGCCCACGCCGACCAGAATAAAGACCACAGCCGTAATTAAGCCTGTTGAGCGTGCGATGGTGAACACATCTTTGCTGCTAAGTGAGCGAAAGACACCAAATTCCAAGATCATCGCATAAAGCACACACACCGCGGCCGCTTCTGTGGGACTAAAGACACCGCCATAAATCCCGCCGACGATGATCAGTGGGAACATCAGTGGCCACAAGGCTTTTCGGGTAGCGGTAATCCGCTCACTCCAGCTCGCTTTAGGCTCAGTCGGCACTTTGTGGACAGTGGCGTAATACAAGCAGTAGAGCGAGAAAAAGGTCAGAATCATCAATCCAGGGCCGATCCCAGCGATAAACAGTTCGGCGATAGAGGTTTCTGAGATCACCCCGTAAATGATCATCCCGATGCTGGGAGGAATCAAAAAGGCGATATCACTGGAGTTGATGATTAACGCGAGCGAAAAAGAGTCGCTATAGCCGGCTCGAAGCAGCTTTGGACGCAATGCCGAGCCAACGGCCACCACGGTTGCCTGTGTTGAGCCAGACACGGCACCAAACAGGGTACACGAGGTGGCGGTACTGATCGCCAACCCGCCGCGAATATGACCAATAAAGGTCATGACCATATCAATCAATCGGTTGGCGGATTGCCCCCGCGTCATAATGTCGGCGGCGAGAATAAACATAGGAACAGCAATCAGTGAGGCAGGGCGGATGCCTCCCAGCACTTGCTGAATAAACGTGTCCATTTGACCCACGCCGCCAAACATCATGTAAAAACCGGTTAGCGCGGCAGTAATCAAAGGGACCATCATTGGAAAGCCAAGCACAAGCAAGACAATCATGATGAACATTAACGTCATGGCCATAGTGGTAGGTGCCTATTTAAACTTCACTTTCTGTCTCAGCGTAACCATCGAGGACGCCAGCGGAGAGGTAAACATCGGGCGAGGTGAGATTTTTATAGACAGTCAACCCGTACTGAATGCCGGTGACGATAAAGCCCAGTGGTACCCAGATATAAATCCACCAAATCTCGAAGCCAAGTGCTGGCAAAATACGACCGCGGTCATAAACGGAGACAATGTATTGATAAGAAAAATACGCCAACACCAGCATGATAAGGCCTGTGATCAGCGCGATGCTTGTCATTAAGATTTTTCTGCCTTTGAAAGGCAGGGTGTCATACAGAGCAGACATACGAATGTGGCGACCATGTCTCGCCGCGTAGCCAATCCCTGCAAAGGTGATTAAAACAATTAAAATACGATTGATTTCGCCAGAAAAAAACAAGCCCTGCCCAAAACCAAAGCGTGCAATAACGTTAACACAGGTATTCAGGGCCATTAGGAGCACACCAGCGGCCAACATGAAGGATTCGATTTTACAAATCAGGGTATCCAATTTGCCAAGAAGGCCAGGAAGCTCGGAGTGGTACGTGAGAGAGTCGGAATCGGTCATTACGCATTCCTCAGGTAAAACAGGCACCGTGTGACACGGTGCCTGAGTGATTAGCGACTAGTTAGTAACAGCGTCCAAGTCTTTCTTAAACTGGTTAAGAAGGGCTTTGCCGCTTTCGCCAGTCATTTCGTAGAAGGTTTCCTCTACCTGTGGCGCACGTGCTTTAAACTTCTCGATTTGCGCATCAGTCAAGCGAGTCACAGTGACTTCATCACTCGACGATTTGATTTTCTCGAGTGATTCATCAGCCAAGCCGCGGATGTGTTCAACGGTTTGGTTAAATGCATAGTCAGCGGCATCACGGATCATCGCTTGCTCGTCGGACGACAAGCCGTCAAAGAAGTCCTTATTTGCCATTGAGGCGGTGGTAAACCAGCCGTGGTGCGTAAAGATTAGGTTAGGTGATACTTCATACAAACCGCCTGACTCAATCCAGAAAATTGGGTTTTCTTGACCTTGAATCATATTGGTTTGGAGTGCACCGTATACTTCACCCCATGGCAATGGCGTTGGCGTTGCACCAAAGGCTTCATACGTCGATGAAAGCAGTGGGTTAGTCATGACGCGAATTTTCTTACCTTGAAGATCGGCAGGCTCAGTCACAGGCTCGTCCGCTGTCATCACCATCTCGCCTTCAGGATACATTTTGAGCAGCTCGAGACCTTGCTCTTCATACAACTCTGGGAAGTCTTCATTCACCGCTTTACTCTGACGGAAGAACTCAATCACGGTTTCCATATCCGTCGGCATCAGGTAAGGGATAAAAAAGATTTGTGCTTCTGGGATCAACGAACCGGTAAAGCCAGGTGATTGGTTAACAAACTGAAGGATACCTGCCTGCGTTTGTTCCATGATGTCGTCGGATTCACCGAGTTCACCGAAACGATAAATTTGCAGCGTATGCTCAGAGTTGTCCTCAATATACTCCTTGAACTTGTGTGCATAGACGTCTTGCACGTCACCTTCGTACTCCTCGTGGGCATAACGCCAAGTGTCGGCATTGGCCATGGCTGAGAAGCCTAGTGCGGCGGCAACGCATGAAATTGCAGTCAATTGCTTAAGGTGGCTGTAAATGGACATCATGTCCCTCCGATATGTGGATTAGCTTTCACTCGTGGTTAACGAGAGTGTGATTGAGATCTGTTTCTCATCGAGTGAGGTGGCAGTACGTGCCTGTCTCTCCTATACCCGTAAAAGCATCTGCCGATGTTTTTAAACAAATAGCAGATAATACAGACAGCTTAACCATCAGAGGTGTAAATATTAAAGTCAGATGAATATCAATGTGCCAGCAGTGTGACTTAGATCTCTTTTTGATGCTTTTTGTGATGATAAACGCTGCTTTCTCCAATCTGTTTTTTACATCAAAATGCGATCAAATCAGCGTTTTAAGAGATTTTTTAGCCATGGCGGCGGAAAGAAATTAAACGCACTTGGTTATGACGAAACTGAATAGAGCTGGCAGCGAAAAGGCCGGAAAGGGGGACTTTTATCTATTTTATCCTTCCACCCCTAATGAATTTTCGCCGGCTTTTCGCGCAACGCCTCTCTCGCCTAGACTCACTCCCTCTGCATCGATTGTGGTCGCCTTATTATGGCTGTTATCCAGTAACAGAAATCCGGTATACTGAGCGGCTTTAATTTGACGAGATAGCTCGATGGCCAAGAAAGCAGCAGCCCTTCATATATTGGTGAAGGATAAGTCGCAAGCAACCTCTTTGCTTGATCAGCTTAAAAAAGGGGCAAATTTTCAAACGCTCGCGAAGAAGCACTCGCAATGCCCGTCGGGTAAGCGAGGCGGTGATCTAGGCGAATTTCGCCGCGGTGACATGGCACCGCCTTTCGATAAAGCCGTTTTCAGTGGCGAGTTATTGCGCCCGCTTGGGCCGATAAAAACTAAATTCGGCTGGCATATCATTAAAGTCTTGTATCGCAACTAATCCTATCGCTCACGATCGGTGAATAGCGCAAGCACGCCGAAACTGTCATAAAGATTAATCGCCATAAATTGAAGCCGCGCACATTGATTACCGGTAAACGGCCACGGATAAAGTGGTAAAATCGAAGTGCGCCCTAATTAACGTATCGCTGATGTTTAAACTTGATGCACCGACACTGCTCATTACGCTGACTGCAATCCAATGGCTGCTAGCGGGTTTTTTGTTGGTACAAAATCGTAAAGAACCTGGTATCAATGGGTGGGCGGTGTCCCTGTTTATCCATGGTTTTAGCAACCTATTCTTATTTGCCCGCCCGCACCTTCATCCTTACATCGGGATCGTTTTTTATAATGCTTGCGTGATGGTGGCCTTTTCGTTTAGCCATTGGGCGCTGGGACAAATTTTTGCGCGCGACGTACCGCGTTGGCAGTTGATGCTACCTGTTATTCTGTCCGTGATATTTATGGCATCGCACCTTGATGACATCGGGAGTCGCGTGGTTTACGCGAGCTTGATCGTCAGTATGCAGTTAGGGCTGATGACACGAACCATTGTGAGTAGTACGAACACCGGCGGCCAGCGTTTAAAGCGTTGGCTGATGATGGTGATGGGGGGATTCAGTGCTGCTTATGTTGGCAGAGCGACATTTGCCCATCTCTATCCTGATCTATTTACGCAACTGCTGGGTACCTCGCTAATACAAGCAGGGCTGATTCTATCGGGCATCGCCTATAGCGTGATTAACACCCTGATTATCTTTCTGTATAAGCTGGAGCGCGTGCACGAGAAGCTCCACCGCGAAGCGACTCGAGATAGCTTAACCGGACTGTTTAATCGCCGCGCCTTTTTGGCGAGAGCGAAACGGCGTGTTGAGACCGCCGCTTTTCCAATCAGTGTTTTGATGATTGATTTGGATGACTTTAAAGCCATCAATGACTCATTCGGCCACTCGGTCGGCGACAAAGTACTGATACATTGTGCTGAGACTTTTGAGCAAGTCGTTGATGATAATGGGATTGTCGGACGCTTGGGGGGAGAAGAGTTTGCGGTCGTGGTGCCTTACTGTGATAGTGCTAGTGCGCAACAGTTATCGGCAGAACTGCTCCGCGCGGTTCAAAACAGTGGCTCAGCGCTTGAAATGACCCTCTCTGCCAGCATCGGGATGACCACCACCACCGAAGCGCTCGATATTGATTGCTTGTTAGCCCAAGCTGATGATGCGCTTTATCAGGCTAAGCATGGAGGAAAAAACACGTTCAAAGTGTTCCCCCTACGCTCTATTCCTTAGCCAAAGCGGGTAGCTAACCCACTTGAAGGCCCAACGCTGCTTTCCCCTAACCGCTATGAAGTCCGGTACACTGGGTAACGAGCGTGCCTGTCCCTTAGCTAAACACCCACTACGCCTTACTTATCATCCTTACACAAGCGGACAAAGGAGGAGGGCGGCACGTATATAGCGTTTATAATTTTGGTCATTGAATAAGCCCATCTACAACGGAAACACGGTGATGCGCGAACGCGATAAGGAAGATATGAACGGTTTACAAGACACCCAATCATCAAGAGCCAACGTTATCTTGCATGCTTTTGATTGGAAGTACGCGGATATTGCCCAGCGCGCGGCGGAGATTAGGGCGTTAGGATATGGCTCGGTGCTGGTGTCCCCTCCGATGAAAAGCGAGCAAGATGAACGTTGGTGGCTTAGGTACCAGCCGCAAGATTATCGTGTCATTGAAAATGCGCTCGGAAACACAACGGATTTCAAAGCCATGGTGGCAGCGTTAAATCGTGTTGGTGTGTTTACGTACGTCGATGTGGTTTTCAATCATATGGCCAATGAAGCGCACGCTCGCACTGACTTGAATTATCCCAGCCAAACGGTGATGGCAACCTATCAAGCACATGAAGAGCGCTATCGCGAACTGACATTGTTCGGTGATTTATCTCAGCCACTGTTTACTGAGCAGGACTTCGTTGATGCGTTTGGCATACAAGATTGGAAGGACACCTGGCAAGTACAAAACGGGCGTATTAGCGGTGGGCCCAGCGATCCAGGGTTACCAACACTGCGAGTGTGTGATCATGTGATCGCTCAGCAACGTGCTTACCTTAAGGCGTTGAAAGCAATTGGTGTCAAAGGGTTTCGGATTGATGCGGCTAAGCACATGACCTTAGAACACCTCAAACGCGTGTGGACCGATGATATTACCCATGATGCGCATATTTTTGGTGAAATCATCACCGACGGTGGCGCAAGCAAAGAAGAATATAAACTCTTTCTGGCTCCCTATTTACAAGAAACATGTTTAGGTGCCTACGACTTTCCGCTGTTCTCAACGCTTTATCAGGCGTTTTCCAACCAAGGCAGCCTCAAATCATTGATTGACCCTTATTGCTTCGGCCAAGCCTTATCGAAAGGGCGTGCAATCACGTTTGCCATTACCCATGACATTCCCAACAATGAGGTTTTCTTGGATTTGGTGATGGACGAAGCGAGCGAGTGGCTGGCTTACGCGTATATCTTGGGGCGTGATGGTGGCGTGCCACTGATTTATACCGATCTTGATACCAGTGGTATCAAAGGGGGAGACGGCCAACCACGCTGGCAAAATGCGTGGAAAGATCCAAAGATGGTGCAAATGATCGCCTTCCATAATTTGACCCATAGTGAGCCCATGCGTGTCTTGGAGGCGACCGATGACTGGTTGGTGATTCAACGGGGAGAGGCAGGCATATTGGTGTTAAATAAATCCCTGGAGCCGCAATCACTCTCAGTGACGCTGGAAAATGATTGGCGCGATATGCTAACGGGCGTCACGGTCTCGAGCGAGCAGGGCATTGATGTCGCCGCCCAATCGGCAATGATGCTCGTGCCGGCGTAATGCTGTTGCGAGCGGCCATTCTATTGGCGATAAAGTACTGATTCATTGTGCTGACGTGTTCGAACCAGTGATTGATGGTCAAGGTGTTGTTGGCCCAAGCCGATGATGCGCTTTATCAGGCGAAGCATGATGGAAAAAATACCTTTAAAGTGTACGTCTCGGCACTGGAAAGCGTCCCTCATGACGCAGAGCATATACCTAATATCGCTTGATGTGTGTATCAAGGCTGTATGTATAGGATTGACTTCACCTCCTCGGTTTATTACTCTCCGTCGCTCATGTTGATATTTCGACTCTCTATTATGGCTTATATTCTATTTAAGAACTTCGTAAGAAGGCTGGGCTTCGCGCAAATACACGATGAAGTGTTGCTCGGAGCTTAACATCAAATCTTCATCAGGTATTGTCATACGCCATCCGCGTAGGGCTCTCAGTATCTGATGTAAAGGCGCGATAGAGAGGTAGGCCGGTGATGCTTCATCACCGGCCTTTTTGCATTCTGATCACAGCAGAATGCATTCATTTTAATGATGACGAAAGGCCGGTACTTGTTACCGGCCTTTTTTTATGGAAAAGAAACATGAGTTTATTAGTGATTGAAAACATCTGTTTTCAAATTGAGGAAAAAGTGTTGTACCAAGGTGCGAGCGTGGTGCTACATCATGGTGAACATGTTGGCGTGACGGGTGCGAACGGTGTGGGGAAAAGTACCCTGTTAAAAATGCTGCAAGGGGAACTGCTGCCGGATAGTGGCGAGATTGTTTGGCAACCGAATATCCAAGTCGGTTATTTAGACCAGCATTTAACGATCGACCCAACACTGTCTATCTATGACTTTATGGCGTTGGCATATCGCGATCTTGTGGAGGTTGAGCGAGCGTTAAATGCTATCTACGCATCGATGTCGGTGGACACGTCAGACGCGGTGCTTGCCAAAGCGGCACGACTGCAAAGCCAATTAGAGGCACAAGATTTTTACCGTATCTCTCATCGTATTGAACAGGTAGCGGCTGGGCTGGGGATCGCGCCATTGGGCATGCAAACCGCAATGGGCCAGTTGAGTGGCGGTCAACGGCATAAAGTGATGTTGGCAAAACTACTGCTTGAACAAGCCGAGGTGATGTTACTCGACGAGCCGACGAACTTCCTCGACGCTGAGCACGTTGCTTGGTTGGCGGAGTTTCTGAACCACTATACGGGTACCTTTATGGTGGTGTCACATGATGAGGCTTTCCTTGAGTCGATCACGACAGCGATTGTTGATATCGACCAGAGCAAGATACGCAAATACAAAGGATCGTATCAGCAAGCGATGGCACAAAAAGCGCAGCAAAGTGAAACACAGCACAAGCAATACGTCGCACAGCAGAAAAAAATGGATAAGTTGGCCACGTATATTCGCAAGAACGGCGCAGGTGTGAATGCGCGTATTGCCAAGGGGCGCAAGAAACAGCTTGCGAAAATGGTGCCGATTGAAAAAAAACAGACGCGTGAGTCGATAAGCTTTGCGTTCCAATACAAACCATTAAGGTCGCAACATGTCTTGGCCGCCAAGGGCTTGCAGATTGGCTATCGAACGCCGCTTTTGCCTCCACTGTCACTTCAGATTCAACGGGGCGAAAAAGTCGCGATTATTGGCTTCAATGGCTTGGGCAAATCGACATTGTTAAAAACCTTATTGGGAAAAATCCCTGCACTACGGGGCCACATTGACACGGCAAACGGCATAAAGTGGGGGTATTTTGAGCAAGGCTTACAATGGCGCTATCCGGAAAGCTCTCCGGTTCAGGCCGTGTGTGGGGTGGGCGGCCAGCTCACAGATAAAACCGCGCGCCAGAAACTGGCTGAATTTGGTCTCAGTGGTAAAAAGGCGGTGCGGCCATTGCGTAGACTGAGCGGGGGTGAGCAAACCAAAGTAAAGCTTTGTTGTTTAGCCGTGATGGCAACCAATGTACTGGTGTTAGACGAGCCCACCACACACCTTGATGTCGATGCAAAAATGGCATTGCAACACGCGCTTAAAGCGTATGCAGGCACCGTGATTGTGGTGTCTCATGAGCCACAATTTATCGAGCACTGGCCGGATAAGGTGATCGATATGACCCAGCTTTAGTCCCCTGCCTCGTTAGTAACGGCCACGTCAGTAACGGCGAGGTCGCGTGATGCGGCCTCGCTTATCTTTTTGCTATTTATGGGTAAATTTGTATTTTTTGCCAAAAAAGGCTAAATTTGACGGAGTTGGTGAACAAGGATGAATGATGGTGACAGAAAGCAAGGCACCCATTGCGGTGATCAGTGGCGATCTGGTGGATTCGACTGCCTTAAATCGAGATGAGTATGAGCGAGTACTCGCGCAAATCAAAACCATACAAGCCCATATTTCACAAGCGCATCGCGCTAATCAGCACAGCATTATACGCGGTGATGAGTTTCAATCTGTGATCCATGATGTGGCGAACGCGCTTCATTATGTCGTGATGTATCGTGTTGCCATCAAAGCACTGGGAAAACCGTTTGATTGTCGCATCAGCTTTGCGATTGCTGAGCAAGCGGATTTGCGTGAGGTGGTGTCAGAGTCAATGGGGCAGGCGTTTGTGCTATCTGGTCGTGGCTTAAAAGCAATGAAACACCAGCAGCTGGTCTTTTTCTGCGCCAATACCGATCTTGAAGACAGATTTGCGTTGCTGATCCGTTATCTTGACCGGCAACTCAGCGGTGTGACATCTCGTCAATGCGAAATGATGTTGCCTTTATTACAGCGTGATCAACCACTTGCGTACGGCGAGTTAGCGGCCGCGCTTGGGGTCGCGAATGCAACCGTGAGTAAGTCCCTTAAAGCGGCGGGCTGGGAGCTTATCGAGGTATTGTTGGCCGAGTTTCAGCAAACTGTGGGGGCACACGTATGATGGCCTTCCTTTCTTTGCTGGTTCCCTTGTTACTGACCCACCTTATTTATGATTTCTATCTACAGCCTACGAATTGGTGGACGAAATCGACACCACGCGCGCGAATAATGGATTGGACGGTAGGACCGCTCCTCTACGGTTTATGTTTACTGGTGCCTGCGGTGTTTTGGACTCAAAACATCTCGCCGCTGTTGGGCGTATTGGCGGTTGGCATAATCACCAAGCGCGTAGTGGCCGTGCTTGATGGTCAACTTGTCGCGCAGTCATCACTGGTCCGTTTCACGGTGAGCCAAGGCATACACCTTGTGGTACTAGGGCTAATTGCCCTGAGTTTTGTGGCGCAGCCGCCTTGGGTTGGACTGACCGAGATGCCTCTGTTTAGCGAGGTCGTCGTAATTGGCACGGGCTATTTATTGATCTTAAAGCCGACATCAGTATTGATTGGTCATGTGTTACAGCGCTTTACGGTTACGTTGGACTCACCCTCTGATCATCAACACGATTATCATGGCCTCGTGGCTGCGGGGGCGTTGATTGGCTATTTAGAGCGTATTTTGATCCTGACCTTTACCTTGCTTGGCAGCTATACGGCCGTCGGTTTTGTCCTGGCAGCCAAGTCGATTTTCCGCTTTGGTGAGCTGACGCGTTCTGCCGATCGCAGCCTAACCGAATACGTTTTAATTGGTTCGTTATTGTCGGTAGTGATCACGACATTAGTGGGCGTTGTGATCACACAAAGCCTCACTTTGCTATAATTAGCCTTTTATAGCTAAAAGATAAGAATTAGCTTTTTTAGGCTTAAAACATGGACTGGTATTAAGAAACGATGCGTCAGCCAATCGTTTGACGAACGATAAAAAGAACATTATTGATTGGAACTTGCTTGATGCCCTCAGGTCAGTAAAGAGATACTTGTTTGTTAAATTACTGTTATGGCTAAATAAACCTGAAGGAAAAGTATGTCCCGACACATTTTACTCACCGGAGCACTGGCGGTGTCTTTGCTCTCAGGGTGCAGTTTTCAAGGAGAGTCACACGTGAAAGCTTCCAGCCCAGGCGAACTGAGTGCGCCTGTCGCGAAAAAAATCCCTCATGAAATGACCATTCACGGCGACACGCGCGTAGACAACTATTATTGGATGCGTGACGATGCACGCCAAGATCCCGATGTGATCGCCCATCTTAACCAAGAAAACGCCTATGCCGATCAGGTGCTCGCGCACACTGAGCCAATGCAGGCCAAACTATTCGATGAAATCAAAGGGCGTATCGTCAAAGACGACGCCTCAGTTCCCGTCAAAAAAGGCAGTTATTTCTATTCCAGCGAAGTGGAAGGCGATAATGAGTACCGTACTTACGTGCGTGCGAAAGACTTTGCCGGCACCGACAAAACGGTAATTTTGGATGTCAACGCGCTCGCGAAAGGGCATGAGTTTTACAGCATTGGCCAACTCAGTGTCAGCCCAAACGAAAACCTATTAGCCTATGGGGAAGATACCCTTAGCCGCCGCGTTTACACCATTCAAGTCAAAGACCTCACCACCGGTGAGTACCTCGATGATAAGGTTGAAGGCGCGTCGAGCAGTATTGTGTGGCAGAACGACAACCAAGCCTTTTACTACATCAAAAAAGATCCGCAAACCTTGCTAGGGTTTCAGGTGTATCGCCACCGTTTGGGCACCCCGCAATCCGCTGATGCGTTAATTTACGAAGAAACGGATACCAGCTACTACACCGGCTTGAGTAAAAGCAAAGACGGTGAGCAAATCTTTATTTGGCACTCCAGCACCGAAACCAGCGGTGTATCGCTCGTGGATGCTAATGATCCAAATGCCACCGCTCAAGCGTTTTATCCACGAGAAACCGGCATCGAATACGATGTTGCCAAGCGCGGTGAGTGGTATTACATCTATACCAACTACCAAGCGGTGAACTTCCGCTTAATGAAGGTACATCAAAGCGAGCGTGACGATCGCAGCCAATGGCAAGATGTGATCGCGCCAAATGATAAAGTGCAGCTGGTTGATTTCACCTTGTTCGACAACCACTTGGTCTACGAGCAGCGCGAAAATGGCTTGCCGCGTACTACGGTGCGTAACCTCACCACTGGAGAGGAATATCAGCTCACGTTTAACGATTCGGCCTATGCGTCTTACCTGACCGGCAATGCGGAAATGGACAATACCGCCGTGCGCGTGTATTACACCAGCTTGACCACACCGGGCACTTATTACGAGTTTGACTTGGCGTCGGGCGAGCGTGAAATGCTCAAACAAAACCAAGTGCTGGGCGATTTCAATCCGGACAACTACCAGTCAGAGCGGGTGATGATCACCGCGCGCGATGGTGCGAAAGTCCCTGTGTCTTTGGTGTATCGTAAAGACCGTTTCAAAAAAGACGGCACCAATCCACTCTATCAATACGGCTATGGCTCCTACGGCGCTACCATGGATCCCATGTTCTCCACCACGCGTTTGAGCCTGCTAGATCGCGGTTTTGTCTTTGCGATTGCCCATATCCGTGGCTCTGAAATGCTAGGTCGTCCTTGGTATGACGATGGTAAAAAGCTTACCAAAAAGAATACCTTTAACGACTTTATTGATGTGACCAAAGCGCTGACTGCGCAAGGCTATGGCGATAAAGACAAGGTATTTGCCGTCGGCGGCTCAGCCGGTGGCTTGTTAATGGGGGCGATCATCAACCAAGCGCCAGAGCTGTATTTAGGGGTGGCCGCGCATGTGCCGTTTGTGGATATTGTCACCACCATGTTGGATGAGTCGATTCCGCTGACCACTAACGAGTATGACGAGTGGGGCAACCCCAACGACAAAACTTACTACGAGTACATGCTCAGCTATTCACCGTACGACAACGTCAGCGCGCAAGATTACCCCAACTTGCTGGTCACCACAGGCCTGCATGACTCACAAGTGCAGTACTTTGAGCCAATGAAATGGGTCGCGAAATTGCGAGAGCTGAAAACCGATAACCATACGCTGGTGTTTAAAACCGACATGGAAGCCGGCCACGGCGGCGCATCGGGGCGCTTTAAGCGGATTAAAGAAGATGCATTGGAATATGCCTTCTTCTTTGATTTGCTCGATAAGCAGGATGAACAATAGCTTGCCATAGAGTGTATTGACTTATGGTTGAGGTATGAGCCTCAACCATAATGATTGGCGTGTGGCAGTTTATGATGCAGCTTTGGTTTTTAGTTCCTCTTTCATGAGCCGTACTGCTGGTATTGCACATAATAACGTGACCAGGGTTAAGCCCATCAGTACTGGCTGAAATGAACCCGAGTGTGCGCCCTGCACATACAGTATCGCGACTATCGCCGGTCCGACAGAGGCACCCAGCAAGGTTAGGAGCCGTGATAACGCACTGGCATCCGGGGTTTGTGTTGGCTCCAAGTCATGATAAGCATGCGACATCCCCAACAAGGTCAACAACCCAATCCCGGCCCCACGCAGAACCATGATCAACGCGATGAGGGGATCGCTTCCCTGAATGCCCGGCCATAGAAACGGCACGGTTCCCATAACAGCAAGGCTGCAGCCCAGCAACGCGGTATTCCCGACGCCAAGCCGCTCACACAGGGTTTTTAGGTGGGGACGGGAAACCAACGCCCCAAGGCCATGCGCGCCGACCCACACACTGGCCAGCCATTCACTGTGTCCAAATCCCTGAATAAACATCAGGGGCAGCGCAAATAGCCCACCGTAAAAACTGATACTCGAGAGAAATAGCAAACCCATTGAGGCACTAAAGGATCCCACGCTAAAAACTTTTAACCGGATGAGCGGCTGCTGGCTTCGTTTTCGTGTATGCCGCACAAACAGGAGCAACAAACTGGCACCGATAAAAGATGCTCCTCCAGTTTCAAGCCAATGCCCCCCTCCCTGGTGGCCGAGATCAGACAAAGACGACAGGCTGTACATCAATAAGACCAGTGCCGGCGCGAGTAACATAAATCCAAGTCCGTCGAACCGGTTGTTCGCCTGTGAGGACGCGTCGCTAGGCTGCCGCACTTGCTGAAAGTCATCATTGGTAATCATCACCCAACCCAGCACAATGCCCACCAATCCAATTGGCAGGTTGATATAGAAAATCATTCTCCAGTCGCCAATATGAAGGAGGTACCCCGCCAGAAGCGGCCCGGCGATCGGGGCCAGGACTGTCGGTACCGCCATCGTCGCCATCGCTGTTTTCAGCAATGGTTTACCCACGGTTTGGACCAAAACGGTCTGCATCACGGTCATTAGGATCCCGGCCCCGACTCCCTGTACAGCGCGGCTCACCAGCAGCCAGTTGATTGTTGGCGAGACTGAACACAATCCAGAGCCTACAGTGAAAACCACCAGTCCGGTGATCCAGAATGTTTTCGCCCCCCACTGCCGGGTTGCCCAAGCACATACCGTCACCGTCACGGCAGCAACCAGGGTATACAGCACAGAAACCCACTGTATTTGGGTGACGGACGCTGAGAGGCTGGTGGACAGGTCCGGCAGGGCCACCCCCAGAATCGTGGCATCTATCAGTGGTAAACAAACCCCGAAGATCAAGCTGACGATGACCCAACGCTGCGCTTTGCTGAACATAGTGTTTTCACTATTGTTTGCGTTTTTCATGTTAAGCCTCCATTGCTAACAGTCGTTGTGCTATATCGCCCTGGGCTCGTCTTATGCTCTGAAGTTGAAGTAGATAACTGACTCATGTCTCACTCATATAATTGTTTATAAAAGAAAAGTGTGTTTTGCTTGCATGGTCGGAGCTCGATGACTCTCCATGTCAATATTCTCGAGTTACTATTTATACTAGGAATGGAACTGAGTGAATTTCGTATATATGGCAAAAAGTATCGATAATCAGTCAATCCGCCATGATCCGTCCATGGAGCCCATGACGCATCTGGATTTGAACGAACAAACGCCGATCCGGGCAATCGCCAAACAGGTCGTTGAGCGGGCGGAAGTCGAGCTTCATCACCACCCCTGGGGACAGCTGGTGTTCTCTGATACTGGCGTCGTGCAGGTCAAAACCCCGCAGGTTGCGTACTTGGTGCCGCCGCAACATGCAGTCTGGATCCCCCCTGGTGTTGCCCATGACTCTTCACTACTTGAAAAGGCAGAAATATTCTCGGTCTATATGTTCCAAACTAATTGTTACTTTCACGGCGAAACATGGCGTAAAGAGTGGGGAGTCTGTCGCTGTTTTCAGGTCAGTACTTTGCTCAGTGAATTAGTCAGGCGTATTGCAACTCAGACGACCGAAAAGATCGGAGAGCAGACATACAGTGCAATGTGCACACTCATAAGCTCAGAAGTGAGGCAAGCTAAAAAAGTCGCTCTTGGCCTACCGATGCCAGAAGATAAACGGTTGCGACATTTATGCGACTTATTTCTTCAGTCACCGTTACAAACGACAACACTGTCTGCCCTCGCGGGTCAAGTAGGCGCAAGTGAGAGCACGGTGGCGAGGCTATTTAGACAGGAATTACAAATGACGTTTAGGCAGTGGAAACATCAAGCTCTTTTGTCGAAGGCTATCGATATGGCGGCGATGAGAGTGCCAACGGGTATCATAGCCCAAGAGCTGGGCTATGCGACTCATAGTGCGTTTTCTTATATGGTAACGTCTTTGGTTGGTAAGCCACCTAAAGCATTTTTATATCAAGATAAAAATGACGATAGTACGCCTAAAATGAACAAGTAGCGTGTTTTACCATTCTTTTTACAAGACCTTAGTTAAAGGTGAGGGTCTCGATTTAACATTGTCTCTCCGCATCTTCACGCTTGATCACCTTGTGGCCTTCTTCAGTCACGCCATTTTTCCAATAGCTGCTGATGTAGATAAATTCACGCTCGACGTCATGGTCATTGCGGAAATATTGGCGCATTGCGCGCATGCTTTCAAATTCACAGGCACACCACACGGACACTTGCCCGGCTAACCAAGGCTGTGCTTTTACCGTTTCGGCCAATGTCGGGGTGGTTAGCCAAATAATCTCCATGCCTGCGGGGGCGTCGAGTGGTTGGGCATCTTCCGCGGTATCGAGCTGGATCACCGCATAGCCTTTGGCATCGCGAGGTAGGGTTTTGATCTTGGCTGATAGTGCCGGCAACGCGGTCATGTCGGCAACCATAAAGAACCAATCCGCGTCGCGATTAATCGGCGCAATCGTTCCAGGGCCGGCAATGTTAATGGTATCACCCACTTGGGCATTCAGCGCCCAGCGCGCGGCAAAGCCACAGTCGGTTCGTTCGATTTGGTGGCGAACCATATCCACTTCAATTTGCTGCTGATCAGGCATAAAGCGGCGAATGGTGTAGGTGCGCATCACGGGGCGCTCGCCCTCAGCTACGCTACTGAGATCAGTGCGTCCCGCTTTATCAAACAGTAACTTGATATAGCCGCCTTCACAGTCAGCGGGGAAGTTCGCGAATGCGTCGCTTTGTAAGGTCAAGCGTTGCATATTGGGTGTGACGGTTTGGGTATCGATAACGTGAGTGAGGTGATAGTTTGGCTGTTTCATATTATCTAACTTAAAATCATTATCATTTACAATTAATCATACCATCTGGATGCGGGATGTGTAAGTGCTTTACATTGTTTTACGCTTCCATGCTAGGCAATGCGCCGAGAAGTGAGTAAGATACAGACGCATTATTATTACTAAAAAACAATCACATGGAGCGAAAATGAAGAAAGTCATACTCACGGGCGCGATGGCGGTGCTGCTGTCGTTGAGCGTTTCAGCCTCTGAGCTTAAGCCGATCATGAAAGAAATGAAAATGACCTTCAAAGAAGCCGCCAGTGCACAAAGCATTGAAGCCATGCAAGCACCGGTCGCGAAATTAGAAACCTTGGTCGCGCAAGCCAAAGCCGGCAGCTACCCACCAGAAAAAGCGGATACCTTTATGGAAGGGTTCGATAAACTGGCGGTGACCCTGGATGAGATTGAGACGGCGCTTAGCCAAGGTGACCTCGACCAAGCAAAACAAGGCATGCGCCAAATCGATGCCTTGCGTGAAGAGTACCACGACAAACGCAACCCAAGCATTTGGCAGCGTTTATTCGGTTAATCGCGCAATTAGTGAACGAGACGACAGCGAGGGCATGACGGTGACTCAAAAAACGATTCTGCGCTATCCCTCGCTGTCGGTAGCATCTGCATTTGAGAAAGAGCAGGCGCTGATCCACCGAGTAGAGCAGGGCGAACTCAATGAGGCATTACTGCTTTGGCAGCCAGATGCGCAAACCTTGGTACTGCCAGCGGGGCAAAAATGGCCCCAAACGCCTGAATTACGCCGCGCATTATCGTCGTTAGGTTGGCAAGTGCAAAGCCGACGGACTGGCGGCGCGCCGGTGCCGCAACTGCCCGGCATGATTAACGTGTCTTACCTGACGGTGTGGCCGGCTAACACGCCGTATCATATCCAGACGGCTTACCAGTATTTTTGCACCATTTTACAGTCTTTTTTCCATCAGTTAGGCATTACGACCACGGTGGGTGACACGCCCGGATCGTATTGTGATGGTGACTACAACCTCAATATTGCCGGCAAAAAAGTGGTGGGAACCGCCCAGCGTATTCTTCATTTAGGCGCGGGGGCAGACGCCGGCGAGACCAAACAAACCGTGATGCTGGCGCAAGCGTGCCTGCTGATTGATGCGGATTGTCAGCACATTGTTGCCCCCGTGTCGCTGTGTAATCAGCTTTGTGGTCACGCCGAACGCATTGAGGCCGAGGTGCATACCCCATTATCCGCGCACCTAGGTGAACTGCCGACAACCGAACAGCTATTTCAGTTGCTGACTCAAGCGTTTGTGGCGCGCCCGCCACTGGTAGTGGGCAAGGCTTGAGGCCGACGCTCAATATAGTATGCTTAGCCGCAATCGTGCGTAAAACAAATCCCAAGGAGTGAGGAATGCGCGTCCATCTTGTTATTCACGAGGCGTTTGAAGGCCCTGGTGCTATTTTAGATTGGTGTAATGAGCGTGCTTATCATGTGACCACCAGTCATTTGTATCGGGGCGAGCCATTGCCGGAAAGCGGTGAAGGCATTGATCTGCTGGTGGTACTCGGCGGACCGCAAAGTCCAGATACGCCACAGTCTGAGTGCCCCCATTTTGATAGCCAGCGCGAGCAAGCGCTGATTAAGCAGTGTATCGAGCAAGGTAGTGCGGTATTAGGGATTTGCCTCGGTGCGCAACTGATTGGTGAAGCCTTGGGCGCACCGTATCAGGCAAGTCCTGAACCCGAGATTGGCTACTTCCCCATCCAGTTAAGCGAAGATGGCCACATCGACGAGCACATTCCGCACTTCGCACCGCAAGAAATTGTGGGCCATTGGCACCATGATATGCCGGGGCTGACACCAAATAGTCGTGTACTGGCTAGCAGCGAAGGCTGTCCGCGCCAGATCGTGAAGTACGGACCACGGGTGTATGGCTTTCAATGCCACCTTGAGTTGACGCCTCTGGCGGTTGAAGGCTTATTGCACGCCGCCTATCCAGAGGGTGAGGCCGCTGACAAGCGCTTTATTCAAGACCCTGCCTCCATTCGCGCCTTTGATACGGCACCGATGAATGCGCACTTGTTTGCTTTTCTCGATAGCGTGCTGACTGACAACGATCTCGTCACTGAGTGGCTGTTTTAAGCAATTAGGTTAGGAGCACGGTAGCCGCCACTGTGCTCCACTTACTAAGCGTCATTATTTGAGCTTCATCGTCTGAGCGCCATCTACCTCGTGTTAGTGCAACATGCCTTCACACACGGCGGTGACATCATCATCCAATAAACTCAACTCGATGGCTATCTTCATTGCTGCCACCACATCAGCCACCGGCATGCTCGGGGCGCGGTGCTTGCACGCTTGTGCTGGGCTGTAGGGAATATGAATAAAGCCGGCGCGTACCTCGGAATGATGAGCCAGCGCATGCATCAAGCCATAAAACACCTGGTTACACACAAAGGTGCCCGCGGTGTAAGATACACTGGCGGGATGATGGGCTTCGTTTAACGCGTTAACTAAACGGTTGAGGGGCAAGGTAGAAAAATAGGCATTGGGCCCAGATGACACCACCGGCGTACCATGCGGCTGCTTACCGGCGTTGTCGGGAATGGGCGCGTTCTGATAATTGATCGCCACCTTCTCAAAGCTTATCTCGGCGCGGCCACCGGCTTGGCCAAGGGCGATCACCATCACCGGACTGAGCGATTCTAGCGCGCTGTGTAACGTCGGTAAGCTGTCTTCAAAGGTGCAGGGCAGCCGGACGGCTTTAACGATGCACTCCTCATTGGGCTGCCAGCCTTCTAATGCTTTTGCCACTTGCCAAGACGGGTTATCGCTCTCGCCGCCGAAGGGTTCAAATCCGGTTATCAATATCGTATGCATCCAATGCCTCGCGTAAAAAAGCGGTAGAGCTGTACTCTACCGCAGGTTTTCAAGCCAATCACGCAAAGGTTGGTTTATTCAAACAGATAGAGATAATCCTCATAACCCGCCTCGGCCATTTTATCGACGGGCACAAAGCGCATCGCGGCTGAATTCATGCAATAGCGCAAGCCAGTGGGTGCGGGACCATCCTCAAACACATGGCCAAGGTGCGAATCGGCGACTTTGCTGCGGACCTCGGTGCGCGTGTAGAACAGGGAGTTATCCGGCTTGGTAACCACATACTGCTCATTAATGGGCTGCGTAAAGCTCGGCCAGCCGGTACCGGATTTGTATTTATGGGTGGAGGAGAACAGCGGCTCACCCGAAACGATATCCACATAAATTCCCGCTTGCTTGTTGTCCCAATACGGGTTTTGGAACGCAGGCTCAGTGCCGTCTTCTTGTGTGACCTCGTATTCCATGTCTGACAACATCGTGCGTATTGTTTCATCCGAGGGGCGCGAGTAGCGGGTGTTCGTTGATGTCGTATCCTCCGCTTTTTGCGCATCAATCATCTCACGCAAGGTGACCGGATTGTCTTTGCGATCATCACCAAAAATCTCGTCCAGATACTGGTCACGCCCTGATGCATAGCGGTAGTAGCTATAGCGAATGCTGTGGTTTTTGTAGTAATCCTGATGATAACTTTCTGCTGGCCAGAATTTTTCAAACGGGATCAACTCGGTTTTCAGCGGCTTTTTAAACACGCCTAACGCTTCAATTTCCGCCATAAAATCCGCGGCAATTTGTTTTTGTGTTTCAGAGCGATAAAAGATCGCGGGACGATATTGCGGGCCACGGTCAACGAACGAGCCTTGGTCATCGGTGGGATCGATATGACGGAAAAACTGATCCAGCACCTGTTCATAATTCACGATGTTAGGGTCATAGGTGACATCAATCACCTCAATATGCCCACTGGTGCCGGACGAGACCTCTTTATAGGTGGGGTTTTCAAGCTCACCGCCTGAGTAGCCAGACACCACATCAATTACGCCGTTGAGCTTTTCAAGGTCGGCTTCGGTACACCAAAAGCAGCCGCCAGCAAGGGTCGCCTTTTGATAGCCTTGGGCTGAGGTGGCGGTATCTTTCACCGCCGCATAACTCGCTATCGATAGCAAACTGAATACTGTGAACGCGATGACTCGCCAAATTGACTTACGCTGTTTCATTATTGCCTCGTTATTAGAGTTGGTGAGAATCAAGACCTGCGCGCCAAGCACAAACTTTCATCCTCTCCCACTTTTCTGTTGTTACAGATAACGTAGCGCAGAAAAGCCCTTAGCGATCACCTACCAAAGGAGCTGACCCAACACAGGTGCAAGCAACACAGTGACCATACCGGCAATCATCATTACCACGCTCGACACTACTCCTTCGGCATTACCGATTTGATAGGCTTTAGCGGTGCCCGCTCCGTGTGCCGACGCGCCCAAACTTGCGCCGCGTCCTAAGCGCGAGCGAATCGCAATCACGGTCAGAATACTTTCACCAATCGCCATGCCAATCACCCCAGTGAGAACCACAAATAGCGCGGTGAGGTCGCTTTGCCCGCCAATCGCTTTAGTGGCTTCTACGGCAAAAGGGGTAGTGATTGAGCGCATCGCCAAACTGCGTTGCAGCAGTTCAGACAGCTCAAACACCCGTGCTAGCACCACAGTACTGGTAATCGCGACTAGCACCGATACAGTCACACCTATCGACAGTGACAACCAATGGCGGCGGATGAGCGCGCGGTTATCATACACAGGGATCGCAAACGCCACGGTCGCTGGGCCCAGCAGCCAAAGCAGCCAGTAAGATTGCGCCATGTAGTCTTGATACGGGATCTTAAACCCAACCACCACCGCGACAATCAGCAAGGGCGCGAGTAACAATGGCATCACCAGAATGGAGGGGTGGCGGCGATACAGCCATTTGCTCATGTAATAAAAGCCGAGGGTCATTAAAAAGCAGGTAACGCTTAATAACGAGGCATGAAGCCAAGCAGGTAAAGTAGACATCATGGCTTAGCACTCCGGTTTTAGATCAGGGTGGTGTGTGTGGTGGTGGTTACTGCGGCGGCGCGCCATTTTAACCTCAAAACGATACACCTTATCGACCACCCAAGCGGTTGACGCAATCACCATCGCGGTACTTAAAATCAGTACAACCATGATCTTACCGCCCTCTTGCAGCAATAAATCTTGGTAGTTGACCACCGCCACCACCGCCGGCACAAAAAACAGCAACATCTCCGCTAACAGCCACGCTGCCCCGCGGCGCAACCAATCGGCACGGACAATTTTCAACATTAATGCGCCTAACAACAGCAACATACCGGTGAGGTTGGCCGGTAATGGAATAGCAAAGGTTGTGACCAACCAATCAGACAAGAACCAAATGCCTGCTAAGACAAAGACTTGCAGTAAGGTAAGTAAGGCGTTTTTAATCAATTGCATCGAAGGCGAGCCAAGAATTTGTGAGATGGCTCATAGTTTACGTCTTGGTAGAGAGTGAATAAAGTGACTTTTTTTTATTTAAACTATGCCAAAATGGAATGATTTGTTGAGCGATAAAGCTGCGTTAGCGACGAACCAGTCCCGTGAGGAATCAGTTTTTCGTCATGCATGCCTAGCACTAAAAGTGAAACTATATTTTCATATATTTTCATATATTTTCATAAAAATAATTTATAGTTTCATTTTATGGGAAGTCCGTCATGTTGGCCTCGGCAAAATCGAGTCCTAGCGGATTGTCTTTGATTTCATTGTGATATGAAACTATAATTTCATAAATTTAATATTTATCGAGTTTTAGTATCATTATGATGAAGTATGATAAGGAAGCGCCGCCCAAGCGTGGCGCCACTGTGTTCCCGCGGCAGATGAAAATATTGCATCAATTGGGTGAAAACATCTTATTGGCGATGAAACGTCGAGGGATCAGTCAAGATAGAATGCATCAGCGCACAGGGATCTCGAAACCAACGCTACGAAAAATTACAAAAGGCGATCCGACAGTGTCGTTAGGCCATTATGTTAATGTGCTCGCCGTACTCGGTTTATTAGACGATCTGGGTAAAGTCGCGCTCGATGATGAGCTTGGTAGGAAGCTGCAAGATATCGAGTTGTTAAAAACGAGACGATAGGGCATCAAACGAATGGAAATCTTTGTCTACGCTGATTGGATTGAAACTGAGCCGCCCTTGTTTATTGGGACATTGAGAGCATCGCGAATCCGTGGTAAAGAGCATTTCAGCTTTTGCTATGACAAGACCTGGCTTAAATCTAAGTATGCTTCTCAAATCGACCCTTGCCTTCATTTATATAGTGGCGAGCAGCACGCTGAAGATGACAAAAACTTCAAGGTATTCTTGGATTCTTGCCCTGATCGATGGGGACGCTTGCTGATGCAACGTCGAGAGGCTGTTATAGCCCGCATTGAGGGACGTAGAGCGAACACATTATACGAAACCGACTATCTCCTCGGTGTTCATGACTCTTTTAGAATGGGCGCTTTAAGGTTTTGCACCGAGCATGGTGGCAATTTTCTTGACGACAATGACGATCTGGCGGCTCCAGCTATGACTTCACTCGCGGAGCTAGAATGTGCAGCGCAAGGCATCGAGGACAAACCCGACTTTGATAATCCTGACTACCTCAAGTGGTTAAATATGCTTATCTCGCCAGGCTCATCGTTGGGCGGAGCTAGGCCGAAAGCTTCTGTAAGAGATATCGATGGTACTTTATGGCTGGCAAAGTTTCCAAGTCGGTATGACGATTATGATATTGGCCTGTGGGAATACTTGGTGTACCAAATGGCCTTGGACTCTGGGATCAATATGGCTGAATGTAAAGTGCAGGCCATTGGTTCAGACCACCATATTTTCCTGACTAAGCGATTTGATCGTACCGATGACGGCAGGAGACTGCAATTTACGTCAGCAATGACACAGCTTGAATATTTCGATGGCAATGATGATGGAGCGAGCTACTTAGAGTTAGCGGAATTTCTTATCCAGAACGGCTCTAATACGCGGGCGGACTTGGCACAGCTTTGGAGGCGTATGCTGTTTAATATCATGGTTGCCAATAGTGACGATCACCTACGTAATCATGGCTTTATTTTTGACACGACAGGTTGGCGACTGTCACCCGCCTACGACATCAATTCAACACAACATGCCCACGGTCTGCACTTAAATATTGACGACAAAGATAACGCTTTAGATATTGACCTAGCGTTTGAGGTGGCAGAGTACTTTCAACTCGATGTGAAAACAGCTGACAAGATTTATCATCAAGTCGCCCAAGCCGTGTCGAAATGGGAGCGCTTGGCAAAAGAAGCAGGTATCAAACGCGGTGAGCGAGACTTAATGAGAGACTGCTTCATGCTGCCAAAGGTGTAACCAAGTGACGCATGGTAATAAGTGCCAGTTCCTCTGCTTTTTTCGCCATCAACTATGCCACAATGGCATGGTTAACGACTAGCTTTTAAGGGCCGTTTATGGATATTCGTGCGTTGCGCTATTTTATTGCCTTGGTGGAACAGCAGAGCTTTACTGCCGCATCGGCGTCGTTGCATGTGACGCAACCGACGATCAGTAAAATGGTGCGTAACCTTGAGCAAGATGTGGGTCAGCCGTTGTTGCACCGAGAGGGAAGGCGGTTTTGGTTAACCGATGCTGGTGAGGTGGTGTATCAGCGTGCGCAGAGCATTATTGCTGAGTTCGAGCAGCTAAATACCGAGCTGGACGATCTTAACCAACTGGCGCGCGGCCAGCTTAGATTGGGGATGCCACCGATGATAGGGCCGCTGTATGCCAATGTATTGCGTGAATACCGCCAACGCTACCCGAATGTGGCGCTCAGTATTGTTGAATACGGGGGGCGGCGCACCGAACAAGCGCTTATCAATGGCGAGATTGATGTGGCAATCACCATGCTCACCGACACCCAGCCTGAGTGCTTGCAAAGCTTACCCTTACAAACTCACCCCATTTATGCGGTGCTGCCTAACCAAGCCGCGTGGCGAGCGCAAAAAAGCCTGACATGGCAGGCAGTCAAAGACGAGCCGTTTTATCTGTATAGCGCTGAATTTACTCTAAGCGATCGGATTATTGCCCGTTGTGAAGAGTATGGTTATCAGCCGACCATTGCCGCGCGCAGCAGTCAGTGGGATTTTTTAGCCGCCTTGGTGAAAAGTGGTGCAGGGGTAGCGTTTTTACCCGCGCCCTTATGCCAGCGCCTTAGTGCCAGCTTGGAAGACAGTGAGTTATTGCTGGTGAAACCGATAAGCCCAGCAATTGAATGGCAACTGGGGTTAGTCTGGCACGGTGAGCGCTATGTCTCACGCACCGCCGAGGCTTGGATGCAGTTGTGCCAGTCGACAGAGGTGCATCGATAGACTCAGTGCTTTGAGCTACAACGCCTTGTAGTGCGCAATATGGTGGTGATCTTAAATTCGATGCATAGAGACGGCGTGATGTGGGATGAAAAAACTCGCTAAAAGTTAATGATTGAGGACATAGTTGATTGTTATACAACGCAATTCACACTAAATTGCCAGCTGCACACTTGAATTACATTATCTTATCCCTAACACTGCACACATTAGTTGGGCTGTTCTGTTTATCATTTGTCATTCCTTGCAAGCCAAGCACTAAATGATCTAGTATTCGTTGTAGAATAACATTGTTGAACAGAACATACGGCCTTTGGCGACTCCTCCCACCATACGGGATGTGACGACCCAGAGGCTTTTTCGTTTTATGAGGCTAAGATGTCCCGTCGTACTGTTGCAACTCTTAAATTATGTGCGTACTAAATTTTTACATACAATCTCAGCATGTCTTTGTGTTGAATGCCATTTTCAAAGATTGCTATTAAGCCTTTGATTAAGCTCCCATAAAGCTATCCTGTTTGAATCATATTTCAAAAGATCGCTAGCCTCTTGAAAGTCGCACCAATGAAGTTTTATATGCTCATTTGATAGTTGAGGCTCAGTAGACACCCGAACCGAAAAAGAATATTCAGGCACAACAAACTGATGATTAGTCCAATTCTCATGACCAGCATAGTATACTCTTGGGAGCATACACATTGAGTCTAATTGCTGCCAATCACAGCCAGTTAAACTAGTTTCTTCTTGAAGCTCACGTTTTGCTGCCTCGAGAATGGATTCACTATTTTCACCGCCACCTGAAATAGCTTGCCATACACCATTATCACTTCGTTTTCCGATTAAGTAACGAGGTTTTTCATTGAGTATTTTATACGGAAATACTAATACTTGAAATGGTGCTCTCATTGATCTTTTCTCTAATCGCATAACGCCGGCGTAACGGGCCGATTTGTGGAGCGGCAGCGGAACGAAACGGTCCCGTTGACGCACTGTTAACTTTTTTCTCGGTTTTCCATAAATTCATCTACTTTGAGAATAGCTCTACGTATTGCACGATAATCATCGGGAGGGACCTCAATGTATTCATTTTGTGAATTGTCTTCTAAAGGCAATAGAACTTGAGGAGCTTTTGAGGTATTTAACAGGTTCACGTAACAACCATAGTCAAGTTTGTAAACATCGTATCTTACGCCGGGTTGATCATGAGATGATATTCCTCTTTTGAGAATATGCAAAACGCGAGAATCATACAGTGATTCAATGACTTCGCTATCATCGTCTGTTCTCAGCAAAAATGCCCGTGCTTTACGCTCGCCAATAACCTGATCAATTATCCAGTGCAAAAGGTCCCTTGCTATCTCAT
This sequence comes from Salinivibrio sp. SS3, assembly GCF_001722105.1. Classification (NCBI taxonomy): domain Bacteria; kingdom Pseudomonadati; phylum Pseudomonadota; class Gammaproteobacteria; order Vibrionales; family Vibrionaceae; genus Salinivibrio; species Salinivibrio sp. SS3. The sequence continues at coordinate 69,292 of NZ_MEBQ01000043.1, forward strand.
TGGAGCTTACAGCCTTCTCTTTATCCCGTTGATACCAATTATTCGCCGCAGTGCGTATATCACTTACAGAGATTGCGTTGTCTACTGCTTTTTGAGCAGCGAGGGAAATAATATTGATCCCATCTCTCGGTACACCCTCGCATGCCCGAACAAACTCCTCTGCAGCGCGCTTTTCGGTGAAAATTTTCCCCATTAGTTTTCTACTTTCTTTTGGAATAGAAGACCCTATTCCAATTTCATGAGCTGCCGCAACAATGTGTTGAGAAAGGAGTTCTTGGAAGAAAATTTGAGATCTGTGAGAATCGTTATCAAAGACCATAAAGTCGTCTAAATTAACATCCGCAGAGGCATCAGCCCCCGTCTCTATACCTGTATAGTCGCCACTTTCCTTGTGGAACATAAAATAAGAGCGATGTTCAATCGCTGCAATCTTGACTGTTACACCTTGAGTCGGAAATAAAGACCTTCTCAACAAATCCGCCAAGTATGGCTGTAAATCAAGAGGAATGCTGCTCCACTCGTCTAGCAAAATCCAAAGCTGCTTTCCATTCAGACACGATATTATTTCTCTAAACGCAGAACTAGTTGCACCAAAATTTACATAAAGTTTTTCTTTGCCGATTCTATTTATTTTTTCTTGCCCACTTTCATTTTCTGATTCTCCACTATAAGCCCCAAGTTTTGTGGAAGGCGCCGTTTTTAAAGCTAGATCAAATCTAGTTTCCGAGTTTTGGCTTCGGGAATGTGATACAGTCTTACTAGTTTCTACGTCACCGACAACTTTTACTTCAGTGATTGCGTCGGCTAATCGATCTAACGCTGGCCCACTACGAGAAAGATCTAACTCTTCCGAACGGTCTACAAAGAACTCATATAATGATGAATGTATTGAAAGCAATGTATCAACAAGGAGTCTTGTAGCTCGTTCCGGCAAAGGAACTGTTGCGTCAGCATATATCCCTGCGCTGGAGCCGATGTTCCTGAGGTCTGTGACAACTACAGCGTCACCTTCTTTCTCTCTAGTATCTGCCAAATAATTCAATACGTGCGTTTTTCCAGTACCTCGCCTCCCATAGAGAATCTGATGATCTATTCCACTAAGGAGAGAAAACAAGGGCCCAACATCCACGAAGGTTTGGATGAGCTTTGGCCTCGCCGATGATTCTGCTCGTTTTGGTAGCCGTAAAATTGCTTTATTTATTGCAGAAGTCATTTATTCCTCTCTCATAAGTTAACGCCTTGCTTAACGGCAGCCGAAGCGAAGTGTAGGCTATCCGGTGGAGACCATGCTTTTTGCGGCCGGAACGAATTACAGCAACTGGTTACCTGTTTGCTGGAAAAAACATTGGGGGCGGTGTCTCGCCCCCTTTGCCCACTACCTAAACCAGCAAGGTGATAGCTATGCGAATAGCCCACTTAACTAGCTCAGGGTGTATTCTGACTGTCAATTCAATCGTCATGAATAGTCCTCAAGAGCAGATCCAACGTATAGATGAGGAACGGTAATTAGCCGCTCTCAGCACCATGACGAACCAAGACGCCTTGCTTGGTCGGTGGATGATAGATGCCACCTAATCAGAGCCACTTTTGCCTACTTTTATACTTGAAGAGTCAGAAATTCGCCTTTCTCTGCTTACATGTAACATTGTATTAGTATGCACGCGAGATTTCCCAAAACTGGTACACGCACTCTTTTTCATCTACTAACTGAAATATCTACAGTCTATCGCCTCTCATACATATCGCTTTTCCGCGAAAGCGCGCATGCCGGCTATCTCTACTCAGGTATTCGCACTATTCCCACGCGTTAAGCTGTAACCGCATGACTTATCGACGCTTTTAATCATCCACTCTGCGAAAGTGTGCATCTGTCACGGATAAACGCGCACGTTTTTCCACGCTACCACCAGTCAGTTGTCGGCACCTAACACGCCATTGAGTTGGTAGATTTGGGATTAGTCTATCAAGGGCTGTTTGGGTTTTCGTGCGCTATTGTCCAAAGTGTTAGGTAAGCCATGTTTGTGAGGTGGGTACAAGAAGTTGGTTAGAACACAAGGAGAGTCGGGTTGGTGGGGCGGTGCGCGATTAGAACGAGGGCTCCGTTTCGCGCACTGCTGAGGTTGGGGTGTTGCTGTGTCCGTCGATAGAGAACGTATAAGTGACTACGGTGGACTAAACACCCAGTGCTGGATTCACATCCATGCTTTTATGCAGGATTCGAACGACTTTAATGTGATGATTACCCTTGGGTTGGTAAAAAACAATATGGCTGCCAAGAGGAAATTTACGATATCCTGATCGGATGTCATCACATGGTTTCCCCATGTCTGGGTTTTCAGCTAATAACCAAAAGGTGTCATCGAACTGTTTTACATATAGATTGCGCTGTCCCTTTCCCCAGCGACTCTGGGTAAACAACGCGATATTCCTCAAGTCCGTTTTGGCGGCGATAGTCAGCGTAAATGGCTTCATTGCGCGTCTTCGGCATCGACTTCTTGGATAAAGCTATCAATGTCATACTCAGCATCGCCACTCTGTTCGCCCTCTACGAGAAGTTGACGCAGTGTATGCAGTTTCGTCTCTTGGTTTTCGAGTAAACGCAGTGCGGCGCGAACGACTTCACTTGTCGAGCTGTAACGCCCCGTTTCGATTTGGCTAGCGATAAAGCCATCGAAGTGTTCACCTAGGGTAATACTTGTATTCTTTGCCATGGTTAGAACTCGTTGATACCAATATATACCTAATTATGGTATTTGGCGTGCGTGAAGGCAAGATGACGGCCATGGGCGATAAAACCTATGCGACGAGCAATGTGCGCGAGCTCTGTCTCGCGCACTGCTGAGGATGCGGTTGTGTCCGTCGATGCCGATTAGTGCGATTGCGCTGAATGGGTGGTGGCAGAGCGCGTTGATTTTGTTGCTTGCTGCGTCGGCTGCGGGCGTTGTTGGTTGCGGTGGATTTGATATTGCTGCCATGCAAAGGTCACTACAAAGCAGCCGGTGAGTAGCAATACAATAGTCGGGCCGGGGGCGCTGTCGAGATAAAACGATAAGGTCACGCCGCCCACGGCGGTGACTAAAGCGATCGCACAGGCAATCCATAACATACGGCTAAATTGCTTGCTGAGCATAAAGGCGGTGACGCCCGGTGCAATTAACATCGCCACCACTAAGATGATCCCCACGGCATGTAACCCCGCGACAATGGTGGCAATCATCACCGAGAGCAGGAGCCAGTGAAGCTTTTGTACGGGGAGCCCGAGCACGCTGGCTTGTGCGGGGTCGAACGATAGCAGCATTAAATCTCGCCCTTTAAGCAACACCAGCGCAAGCACGACTAAGCCGGTAATGGCGGCGGTGAGCAACTGTTGGTGGTTAATCCCCAACAGGTTGCCAAATAGAATATGATCAAGGTGCAAATCAGACGGGAATTGGCCTTGCAAAATCAGCCCCAGCGCGAAAAAGCCAGAAAACACAATCCCCAGTAAGGTGTCTTCTTTCACACGGCTATTTTGTTTGAGCCAATGCACACTGGTGGCGCATGCGGAGCCGGCGGCAAAGGCGCCGACAATCAGCGGCAGGCCAAATAAGTTTGCTAGTACCAATCCCGGCAGCACCGCGTGTGCCACGGCATCGCCAATCAGTGACCAGCCTTTTAACACCAAATAGCAAGAAAGCAGCGCACAAGGCAGCGCCACTAAGACGGCCATGAGCAAAGCATCTTGCATAAAAGTCAGTTGATACGGATTCATTGCAGTGCCTCCTGACGTTTGGCGCGCCGCGCGAGGATCCCGTGTTTGGGGCCAAACACAAAGGCGGCTAAGAAGAGTCCCACTTGGGCCAGCACAATCAGTGCGCCGGCGTTAAGGTTGGCGAAATAGCTGATATACACCCCAAATAGCGAGGTGAGTGTGCCGATGACACCGCTCAGCACCAACACGGGCCCGAAGCGATCGCTCAATAAATAGGCGGTGGCGCCGGGGGCGATCACTAAGCAAATCACCAAAAAGGCACCGACACTTTTAAGTGCCGCCATGGTGCAAGCACTGAGCAGCGCAAAAAACAGCACCTTGAGCCCCACCGCAGGTAAACCAATGCAGCGGGCGTGACTTTCATCAAAAAAGGTCAGCATAAAATCACGCCATTTCACCGCCAGTACGGTGAAGCTGACCAAGGCAATGATCAGCATTTGCGCTGCATCGAGTGGGGCAATGGCGAGCAAGTTGCCCAGCATAATTTGTTGAATATCGACCGCGACGGGCGAAATCGAGACTAAAAAGAGCCCGAAGGCGAAAAAGCTCGAGAAAATTAAACCGATGATCGCATCTTGTTTGATGTGGCTGCGTTGATGCAAAAACAGCATCACGCTCGCGGCCATGCCGCCGGCAGCAAAGGCACCGAGCGAAAAGGGCAAGCCCAGCATATAAGCGCCGGCAACGCCCGGTACAATCGCATGGGAGAGGGCATCGCCCATCAGCGACCAGCCTTTGAGCATCAAAAAGGCTGAGAGCAAGCCGCACACGCCGCCAATCAAGGTGGTGACCAGCAATGCCTTTTGCATGTATTGATAGGCGAGGGGGTCGAGTAAGCTCATTCGCGCCGCTCCTGCGCGCTTTGTTCGCGCTTGCCATATACCACCAAAGGTCGTTCATCGTCGGAAATGACCGACAGTTCGCGCGGATCGGCATCTTGATGGAGCTGATCGCTGGGCATCACATACTGGCGCAGTTTGCCGCCAAAAATGGCACTCAGGTTCTCGGTGGTAAACACATGCTCGGTGTGTCCGCCTGCCACCACTGCGCGATTGACCAACACGGTACGATCGCAAAAGTCGGGCACAGTGCCAAGGTTATGAGTGGCAATTAAAATGGTTTTGCCTTCGTCTTTGAGCTCGAGCAGCAAACGCATAATGGACTCTTCACTGGTAACATCTACGCCAGTAAAAGGCTCATCCAGTAAAATCAGCGGGCTGTGCTGAGCCAGAGCACGGGCGAGAAAAACGCGCTTTTTCTGTCCGCCGGACAGTTCACCAATTTGGCGCTGGCGAAAGGCTGTCATACCAACGCGGGCTAAGGCTTCATCCACCGCTTGATGATCCGCCGCTTTGGGGCGACGCATAAATGACATCTTGCCGTAGCGGCCCATCATCACCACGTCTTCCACTAACACCGGGAACGACCAATCGATTTCTTCCGATTGAGGCACATAAGCGACCAAGCCTGCTTTTTGCGCTTGCTTTATGGGGGTGCCGTTAACCGCAATGCTGCCACTGCCGGGATTCACAAACCCCATGATCGCTTTAAATAAGGTGGATTTGCCGCTGCCATTGGCACCCACCAAGGCAGTGATGGTTTGCGCGGGCAGCGAGAAGCTGGCGTGTTCAAGGGCACATAAGCCGTTTCGATAGACGACACGTACCTCGTTGACATCTAACACACTGGGCGTGCCGTCGGTTAAATCATAGTGCGTCATGGCGCAACCCCGCTAACACGGTTTCTGTGGTAACTGTCAGTAAGGATAGATAGTCAGGCACGGGTCCGTCAGCGGTGCTGAGCGAATCGACATATAAAATGCCGCCATAGTGTGCGTCGGTTTCCGTGGCGACTTGTTTGGCGGGCGCATCAGACACGGTGCTTTCAGAGAAGACAGCACGCACTTGGTGTTCTCGCACGGTATCAATCAGCGCACGAACTTGTTGCGGTGTGCCCTGGCGCTCGGCGTTAATCGGCCATAAATAGGCTTCGTTGAGGTTTAAATCACGTGCCAGATAAGAAAAAGCGCCTTCGCTGCTTACCAGCCAACGCTGTGATTCGGGGACTGCGGATAAGGCATCTTGCGCACGCGCGAACACGGCTTGAATTTGTGCCTTGTAGGCTTTGGCATTGGCTTGATATTGCGTTTGATTGGCAGGATCGTACTTAATCAGGGCTTGCTCGATGTTATCAACGTATCGCATTGCATCAGAGGGCGACATCCACGCGTGGGGGTTGGGTTTGCCACGATACGGGCCCGAGGCAATCACAATTGGCTCCACTCCCTCAGATAAGATCACATTCGGTACCTTGTCGATGTGCTGGAAAAAACGTTCGAACCAGCGCTCTAGGCCTAACCCGTTCCACATCACCACATCCGCACCTTGTGCACGCAGAATATCCCCCGGGGTGGGTTGGTAATTGTGGATCTCAGCGCCGGGTTTAGTGAGCGATACCACCTCGGCATGCTCGCCCGCCACGTTGGCGGCCATATCAGCGAGAATGGTAAAGCTGGTCACCACTTTTAACTTGTCCGCGTGTTTTGATTGGTCGGCGTGCGCCATCGGAGAGAGCAAGAGCGCGACGATAATGATGATGTTCTTCTTCATAAGCCTTTATCTCTTTTACTATGCGTGTGACTACGGCGTGAGGTCGCCAGCCGATCATACATTAAAGATAACGGTTATGATAATCATTCTCAAGTGAGTGTTAATAAAAAAGGCGCGGATAGCGCCCATTCATTGCGGCAATCAATCATTGCCACCGCCCATATGGGGTTGCTGACAGTGAGCATGCACACTCAATCACGAATGGTATCGTGCCTGGCCCACTCCATTATAGTCCAATCTTTTTCTTGCGCATGCAGGCTTAAGTGTGGGTCGGGGTTGACTGCAAATGCGTTATCAACTTGCTCAAGCAAGGGGACATCCCAGTGCGAGTCACTGTAGCCGTAGGTATGGCCGACAGTGTCATGGCGGTCAGATAGCCATGCCTGCATATAGTCATGCTTACCACGAAAATCGCGCACACAATGAGAAATGGAGCCGGTGTACACCCCATTTATGGTTTCCAGCTCAATCGCAATCACGGTATCGAGTTTGAGTAGTTCGCCAATCGGTCTTGCCAGGTGTGCGGCGGTATTAGACACCAGCACACAGTGGTCACCACGGTTACGGTGCCATTCAATCCGCTCTAATGCTTGGGGCACCACGACTGGCGCGACCTGTCTATCGATAAAATCAGTGACCCAGCTCTCGACTGTTTGGGTCGATTGCCCCTTCACTGGCGTGAGCTGAACGTGCATATATTGCTCAAGATTAATCCGCGCTTTTTTGAAATCGAGATAAGCTTGCCGTTCTTGTTCAACCACATTGTGTGGGGCGAGATCGCGCTGGCGAAGATACTCAAGCCACGCTTGCTTGGTGTCAGTGGCGATAAGGGTTTCGTCGAGATCGAAAAATGCGATGTTGATAGGTGCCGTCATAGCTACTTGCTGATTGTTTTTCATGCCGTCCATCCTAGCCAACAACTATGACGATTGGGTTTCACTCTGCAGTGGTATCGTCTGGTAAGATCAGCCGGTATTTTTTCTTCAAATCGTCAAATGTGCCATTTTGTTTGATTATTTCTAATCCGCGATTAAAGGCTTGGATGTATTTGCTGGCGTTGGGGTTGGCTTTGGCGGCAGTGACATGGATGTGCTTTTTTATCATCGGCGTGGGTGAAAAGTGAAAATCATCAGCGTCGAGGTTTAACGGTTTGAGCTCTTGTAGCATCACAAAGCGATTGCCAATCGCAATATCAATACGATCGGCGGCGAGCATTTGTAAGCTCGATCTTAGCGAGGTGGTTTCCACTCGCTGAAAATATTCTGCGTCTAAAAACCATTGATCATAGCCATAGTCACGTATACTGGCGATCCGTTTTCCCGTGAGGCTTTTAGGGCCGCTATAATCAAAAATTGTATCTTTTCGCATCATAATATCGATATTGGTTGCGAAATAGGGATCACTGTAAACGAGATATTCACTGCGTGCGTCGGTGTACCAGGTGGTGGTAATTAAGTCGATGCGTGCGTTTCTGACTTCGTGTAAGCCGCGCGCCCAAGGGAAGAGTAGAAATTCGATATCGTAGCCTTGCGTATGGAGTGCCGCGGTGACAACTTCAACAGAAAAGCCGGGTCTTGCATTATCGCGGGTGACGTAAGGTGGCCAGGCGTCGTTCACTGCGGTAATGATTTTCATCTTGCCATACGCAGAGAGAGTGAAGATACAGAGAGCAAAAACGAGGAAAAAACGCTTAAAAAAGGGGGGCCTCATAGACAGTCATCCTTATCGAACAATGGATATCATCGCCAGACCAAGGCGTCGCTTTTCATGAGTATAGTGAATGTTTTAGTGGTCGATAAAAAACACCCCAGCAGATGCCGGGGCGTTTGTATTCGGATGGTGAGAGACTCGCCGCTTATTGACGGATACCTTCGACGTGAAGCTCCATATCAACATAGGTGGCAGGGCCCATGGTAGGAATCCCGAAGTCTTCTAGCTCCAGGCGGGTGTTACCCATAAAGCCTGCTCGGTAGTTGCCCCAAGGATCCTCACCGTGACCAACCAGCTCTGCGTCGATTTCAATCGGCTTGGTTTGACCATGCAAGGTGAGATCGCCTGCAATGGTCATTGAGCCGTCGCCGTTGTCGGTGACCTTGGTGCTTTCAAAAGATGCTTGGCCATACTCGCCCACATCCAAGAAGTCACCGCTACGAATGTGCTTATCACGTTCGGCGTGGTTAGAATCGACACTGGTGGTATCAATCGTCACCGACACGCTCGATGCGCCAATATTGTCTGGGTCGAATTCAAACTGGCCGTCAAACGTATTAAAACGACCTTTGGTAAAGCTGTAACCCAGGTGTGGCACTTTGAAGTTGACCGAGGCGTGTGCGCCCTTGGTGTCAATCATATAAGTGTCTGCCAGTGCAGGCCCAGATAAGAGTGTCGCGGCGCTCATTCCCATGGCTAACATGAGTTTTTTCATTTCGAGTTTCCTCCGATCATCTTCCGTAACGTGTTGTCTTTATCAATAAAGTGGTGTTTAAGTGCCATGAGTGCATGGCCAGCGGCCAACACAATCAAGGTAATGGCAACGTAATAATGTACATCCCCAGCAATGTCTGACTGATTGGGGAAAAGCTCACCGGCGCTTGGCACGGTAAACCAGGTGAATACATCGATGCCTCGTCCGTCTGATGTTGAGATCAGATAGCCGGAGACAAATAAAATAGCGAGCAACAAATAAATAGTATGATGCCCAGCCGTTGCCGCTTTACGCTCCCACACTTTGCCCTCGACCGTCGGCATGGTATGAGTGGCTTTCCACACCAATCTAACCAGCGTGGTGAGCGCAAGTAACAACCCGATTGATTTATGCCAATGCGGCGCCGTCTGGTACCAACTACTGTAATAACTGAGATCGACCATCCAGAGACCAACAGCGAAAAGGCCGATAATCACAATCGTTGATAGCCAGTGTAGCGTACGCATCACCAGATCGTAGCCCGTTTTCGTTGTCATCGTTGCTGCTCCTATTCACTATGCCAACACAGTATATAGGGTGAATGATAATTCAGAACCGTTTTCCCTTGAACAAGATGTTCGAATAATTCTAACGAACTCTTTGCTGGGTTACGACTCTTCGGCGGTCCAGCTTAAACTGAGTGAAACAGAATCGGCGAACCGGAGTGCGTGGGGTTTATCAATGGTGACTTGCGCATAGCGCACCCAATGGTGATCACGCGCAATGTCTAGTACGCCGGCGACAAGCTTCTCCAGCAATAAAAAACGACCATTTTCGACATAATCGATGATCGCTTTGGTGATCACTTTATAGTTGAGCGCATCATCCACGTTGTCTTCTTCACAGGCTTTGTGGCCGGGATAGTGGATCTCAACATTGATCACTACATCTTGCTTTTTCTCTTGCTCGTCAGGATTAAAACCAATGTAAGTACGCAGGCGCAGGTTGGTTACTTTAATAACAGCGTCGTTCATAATCTTTCCCTGGTCACAAAATTAAATGAGATGGCGTCCGCCATCCAACTTGATAGACTGGCCAGTCATATGCTGACTGGCGAGAATAAATTCGCAGGCGTTCACGACTTCCTGTTCACCCGGTACGGTGCCCAAAATCGATTTACGGCGAGCTTTGTCACGATAGGCGTCATCATCTCCCTCGTTAAACATGATCAACGCAGGTGAAATGCTGTTTACCTTGATATGTGGCGCTAGCTTTTGGGCGAACGAAAGTGTGAGATTTTCTAACGCGGCTTTGCTAGTCGCGTAGGCAGTATGTTTTGCGCTGCCCTTTTGTGCGACATAGTCGGTAAGGTGAATAATATCGCCCTGCTGCATCCAGCGCGACACAGCCATGTCTATGAGATAAGGCGTTTTGGCATGAATTTGCATCATGTTATCGAATAACGTGGCAATATCTTGGCTTTGCGTTTCGCTATCCCACGACGATGCGTTGTGTATCACGGTATCGAAGGTCGGATGCATCGCATCGAGCGACGTGATAAATGCGTAAACGCCCTCATCAGAGGAAAAGTCCGCTTGGAGGCAGTGTGCGCCGCGCGCCCGTAAGTCAGCCACTTGAGGCCGCTCGGTGCGATAAGATAGAGTCACTTGGTGGCCTTGATGAAGAAAGTGGCAGGCCAGTGCATAGCCGATACGCTGCCCGGCGCCGGTGATCAAGAAATGCTTTTTTGTCACGGGGTTTCCTTTCTGTTTATGAGTGTCATCAACAACACGGAGCAACGGGTTTATTACGTTTCAAAAACTTATCGCGATCAAAGATAGCGTGATCTTCCGAGAAACGATAGCCTTTACATGGTTAAGTCGCTGATTTCTTGCCACAAGCAACAAAACGTTGGCGTAAATTTGTATAACAAGGGTGAGGTCAAAGATGGACATTTGCCAATGGGCACAACAAAGCGAGGCTGAGCGTGCGTACCACGATAGCGAGTGGGGCGTGCCAACGTTTGATGATCAAGCGATCTTTGAGTTTATTTGTTTAGAGGGCGCACAAGCAGGACTGAGTTGGCGTCTCATCCTACAAAAGCGTGCGGCTTATCGTGCCGCGTTCTCCGATTTCGACTTCTATCAACTCGCTAACGTGGCCGAGCCGAATATCGCGGCGATCATGGCCAACCACGAGATTGTCCGCAATCGCTTGAAAGTGGCCTCTGTGTTTACCAATGCTAAGGCGGCGGTGACGCTGGTGGAAGAGTATGGATCCTTAGCGAAGGCACTGTGGCAGTTTACCGGCGGTGTACCGATTGTGAATCAGCACCAATCGGATGCCGATGTGGCGACCGCGACCGACGAGTCCCACGCCATGAGCCGCTTTTTGAAAAAGCGCGGGTTTAAATTTGTAGGCGAGACGATTTGCTATTCGCTGATGCAAGCACTTGGTATGGTCAATGATCATGTCGTCACGTGCCCGCGCTATCAACCCTGTTGCGAACTGGCTGACTCGGCAAAAACCTCGCCTCAGAAATAACGGCGGAATTGCCAGAAGCGCGCTTGCCAATAGGGATTATCCAATCGTGACACTGTCACGCCTTTTGATGCGGACGCATGCATAAACCGCTGTCCACCCAGAAATATGCCGACATGACGAAGGCCAGGGCGAATATGAAAAAACACCAGATCGCCTTGGCGTGCAGATTGATAGTCAATGGCATAGCCGGTTTTTGCTTGGCCGTGGGTGGTGCGCGGTAGTGGCGTAGCGAGCGCGTCTTGATAGACGCGTTGCGTATACGCTGAGCAATCGATACCTTGGCGTGAGGTGCCTCCCCACCGATAAGGTGTGCCTTGCCACTGACGATAAAGCTGAGTGAGTACCTGGTCTAGCGCCTGATCGCGAATCGTTTTGTCCGAACTAGGCATATCAGATGTTGTTGCCGCGTCACGCTGCGTCGCACAGCCTGCCAGAAAAACGGTAAAAACAAATATCACTAACCAATGTTTCATACACTGCCCTTAATGCAGTTACGCCCGGCCTCTTTGGCTTTGTACAAGGCTTTATCTGCCAACTGTAATACCTCGTCGGGGGTGTCGGCTTGCGAGGCATCAGCATAGCCAATGCTGACAGTTATATTGACCGGTTTGTTTTGGCTTGCATGTCCGCGCTTTTGCCGGCCTTGTTTGTCATCATGGGGACGAGACGCATCACGTAGAACCAAGGGGTAATTGGCGATATCCTCACGCAGGGCGTCAAGAAACGGTAGGCAGTGTTCGGTGGTTTTTCCTTTAAACAGCAACGTAAATTCTTCGCCGCCGTAACGAAAGGCACTGGCGCCTCCTTCACAATGTGCCATATGTTTGGCGACGAGCTTAAGGACATCATCGCCTGTTTCGTGACCGTATTTATCGTTAAATTTTTTAAAGTGGTCAACGTCGAGCATCGCGAGGGTATATTGGCGGCCCAGATGCTTGAGCTCGTCTTCAAGTGCGCGACGCCCCGCAATTTCGGTAAGCCCATCAATAAAGGCCAGTTGGTGGCTGAGCGATACCTGGTTGGCAATCAATAACACGCCCGCCAACGAAAATATCAGCGAAGAAATGAAAGGCACGTTAAAAAATACGAGGGTTGTGACACCGCATAACACGCTGACAAAAGCAGCATGATCCTCAATGCTATTTTTGCGCAACAGTCGAATGATACTGACACAGACCAAAATAGAAAGCAGCACGATCAGCAGCAGTGGCATGGGGCTGACTGACGTTACTCTGACTAATACCGGGTGTTGATGGAGAGAGATAGACAGCTCACCGAATTGCTGCACGAGAAGCGCACACCAGCCGATTTCCATACCAATGGCGAGGAAAAAGAACAGGCCAAATCGAGAGGTGAGTTTTTGATCGCGCACGATGATCATATACAGCAAGTTAATCGGTAGCGCGACCGTGAGCAGCAAGTACTCCATATAGGTCGTGCCATGATTGAGTGGCGATTGCAGCCGTGTGAGGATCACTGTGTATCCCACTAATAAGATCACCACCATCATACCGACGCGGGCGCTTTTGAATAAGTGGCTTAAAAGGAGCGCGGTGAATAACAGAAAATACGGCGCTGCGTAAATTAAGTTGTAATAGGGAGCTAGCGAGGCAATCAAGGGTTGATAGCTCGCGGCAAGCAGCAGCAGTAAAACAATGGGCGTCCCCATACGGACCACGGATGAACGCAAAAATCCCATGAAACCTCTTATTGGGTTGAGGTAACACCATTAACGTACCACGGATAGCTGCTTAGGGAGTGGCCTGACGCTGAGAATGTGATAACTGTAATGGTCTAGCGAGTCAGTTTATTTTAATGATTAGACTATCATTTTGGGGGCAAAAAGAAAGCCAAGCGATGCTTGGCTTTCTGCGGACATTTTGCACGACGGGCGTGGTTAGAGTGAGAACAGGTCTATTCGCTCTGTGACGCCTCAGGCAGGGTAAATACTTGGGTCGGTTTGGCCACAATCGAGCGTGTTGTCTCTTTAATATCGGCAATTACCACTTCTAGGCTATCACCGAGCTTGAACTCAACGTTACCGTCGATAGTCACTGTGCCCGTCTCTTTATCACAAGCGATACGCGTTTTGTTATCCATAATCAACGACGATGGAATAAAGGCAGGCGCGCCATTTTCCAGCAAGCGTACACGCATTCCGGCTCGGTTGATGTCAAAAATCTCCGCGGTGTAGCGGGTTTGCGCTTCAACTTCTGGCTTGAGCAAGCGGGTATAGAGCCAATCAGCGACATCGCGCTCGGCCATCCGGTGATGCTTACGATGACCGGCAAGCTCTTCACCCACGGTATCGGCCGGGGCATTGGCCTCTGTTTCGCCGCGAATAATCGCTTTGAGCAAACGGTGGTTGATCATATCGCCGTATTTACGAATAGGTGATGTCCACGTGGCGTAGACATCTAGGCCCATCGCGTAGTGTGGTGCTGGCTCATGACCAATTTCGCTGTAGGCTTGGAAACGGCGCAAGCGATTATCGAGATAGGTGGTATCTAGGCTGTTTAACCAGCGACGGAGTGCGCTGAAGCCTTCGACGGTGGCTAGGCTTTCGCTGTCCGCCTCGCCGTCGTGCGCTTTCACCAGCTCGACCACATCGTCGAGCTTTTCACTGTTAAAGCCGGCGTGTGTGTTAAAGATACCAAACCCGAATGCGTCACGAAGCTTGCGGCCTGCGCAGATGTTGGCGCTGATCATCGACTCTTCCACGATCCGATTGGCAATGCGGCGCTGATCGGTGTGGATGGCAATCACATCGTTGTCTTCGCTGAGCTCAAAGCGATAATCAGGACGGTCGGGGAAGGTCACCGCATGCGTCTCACGCCACTCAATGCGAGCAAGTGCAAACTGGTGAAGCTGATGAATTTGGTCGGCGATGGCCGGTGTTTCTGGTTGCCATGCAGCCTGTTCGCCTTGTTCGATATAGTCAGATACCTTGTCGTAGGCCAGCTGGCCATGTGACTGAATCCAAGCCGAGAAGAACTCTGCGTCATCGGCAATGGTACCATCGGCAGCGATATTGAAGGTACAGCAAAGCGCCGGGCGCTTTTCGTTGGCTCGCAGTGAACATAAGTCATCACTCAGATCACGCGGCAGCATTGGTATATTGCGCCCAGGCAAGTAAATCGTGAACCCGCGGTCACGCGCGACTTTATCAAGCGCCTCATCGGCATCAATGTATGCCGTTGGATCAGCAATGGCCACTGTCATGGTAAAGCCATCTTGTGAGTTAGCTTTGACGTACAGGGCGTCATCCATGTCTTTGGTGGATTCACTGTCGATGGTCACAAACGGTAAATCAGTCAGGTCGCGACGTTCGAGTCCTTGCTCCAGCAGTGGCCACTCATCTTTTGGTGCCGGCTCTTGGTTGGGCAAGTTATGTTTTGCCAGCGTGACCCACCAAGGCGCAATTTTATCGTCCGCATCAGTGATTTTTTCACTGACCTGGCACATAAAGTTGTCATCGCCTTTCAGTGGATGGCGGATGAGGGACGCGACGACCCAGTCACCTTCTTTCAAGTTGTCTTGCGACAAGCCACGCTGCGTTTTTGCGCGCAGGGCGTCTTTCATTTGCGGGTGATCGGGGACCACGTTGAGACGATTACGGATCCACTGCACACGGCCAATAAAGCGATCTAAGCTGGCTTCTACCAGCGTATCCGGCTCAGCCACTTCGCGGTCTTTCTCGGTGCGAACAAAGGCTTCAACACGGTCACCGTGGAGCACTTTCTTCATATAAGGAGGCGGAATGAAAAGGCTGGTCTTGTCATCAACTTCGAGGAAGCCGAAGCCTTTTTCGGTGGCTTTTACCTGGCCTTCTTTTTTCGGCAAGGTTTCTTGGATTTGTTGCTTTAGCTGTGCTAGCAGGGGATTGTCTTGAAACATAACTCGGGTCTCGATAAACGGATCGCCACACTATACGGATTCACTGTTTCAAAACCAACCCGTGACACTAAAATCCTGTGACTCGATTTAAACGTATGGAAAGTGCGGAGAATTACCGTGACCTTTGTTGCCTCTATGTACAAATTGCTATAAACCTGCTCACATGCCGCAAATTTTGTGAACTTGTTCAACTTTTTCTGGCTTTTTTAGTGTAAATAGCGCAGAATGCACATCCTTAATGACCGAGGCCCATGGCGCTGGTGACTGACACTGTATGACAGACAGTGTTGCATGGTTGAGCAGAACGCTTGAGGGGCCCCGTTTCGCTACACTCTATAGATTGGGATCCCAATGCAAGAATCTGTAACCAAATTTCGCCAGTTAGATCTGGCCGACACCCTTTTGTCTGCGCTTGACTCAATGGGCTTTGAAACCCCCACACCTATCCAAGCCGCTTCTATCCCTGTACTCCTCGAAGGCCGTGATGCGCTCGGTAAAGCACAAACCGGTACGGGTAAAACCGCTGCATTCTCGCTGCCGCTGTTGAACAAAGTCGACTTAACCCAGCGTAAGCCACAAGCTATCGTTATGGCACCAACGCGTGAGCTTGCCATCCAAGTCGCGGCGGAAATGAAGACGCTGGCACAAAACATCAAAGGCTTAAAAGTCCTTGAGATTTACGGCGGTGCGTCCATTGTTGACCAAATGAAAGCGCTGAAAAGCGGCGCGCACATCGTGGTCGGTACGCCAGGACGTGTGAAAGACTTGATCAACCGCGATCGCTTGAAACTCGACGAAGTGCATACCTTTATCCTCGACGAAGCGGATGAAATGCTCAAGATGGGCTTTGTGGACGATGTTACCTGGATCATGGAGCAAGCGCCGGAGAGTGCTCAGCGCATTCTGTTCTCGGCAACCATGCCGCCTATCGTTAAACAAATCGTTGATCGCTTCTTGCGTGAGCCGGCGCGTATCGACGTCGCGGGTAGCAACCGTACGGTTGAGAAGGTTGAGCAACAGTTCTGGGTGGTTAAAGGTGTTGAAAAAGACGAAGCGATGAGCCGTCTGCTAGAAACGCAAGACACTGATGCATCTATCGTATTTGTGCGCACCCGCCAAGACACCGAGCGTCTTGCTGACTGGTTGTCAGCGCGTGGCTTCAAAGCGGCGGCACTGCACGGGGATATCCCACAGTCACTGCGTGAGCGCACGGTTGATCACTTAAAGCGTGGCGTGATTGATATTTTGGTCGCGACTGACGTCGTGGCACGTGGCCTTGATGTACCGCGCATCACTCACGTATTTAACTATGATATTCCGTTTGATGCGGAGTCTTACATTCACCGTATTGGTCGTACTGGCCGTGCTGGCCGCGCGGGTAAAGCGATTCTGTTGGTGCGTCCGAACCAAATGCGCATGCTGCGCACGGTTGAGCGTGTCACGCAGACCAAGATGGAAGAAATTCAGCTGCCAAACCGCGATAAAGTGGCGGAAGCACGTGTCGCTCAACTAGCCGGCGAGTTAGCTGAAAAGAAAGATGGCGATGCCATGGCACCTTTCGTTGAGCTGATTGAGCAACTGCAAAACGATATCGACGTGGATGCAACCACTTTGGCAGCGATGTTGCTACAACGCCAGCAAGGCAAGCGTCCATTGTTCTACAAGGGCCCAGACCCGATGATTGCGGCGATGGAGCGTGAGAAACAACGCCGCGAACGTCGTCGTGACGATCGTCAAAATGGCACTGACCGTCGTGACACCAACCCAGCTGATTGGGATACGTACCAATTGGACGTGGGTCGTGAGCAAGGTGTTCAGGTTAAAGATATCGTGGGCGCGATTGCTAATGAGCTTGGATTAAACAAGCAAAACATTGGCGCAATCAAGCTGGCCCCGGCACATACGTTTGTACAGCTGCCGAAAACCATGCCGAAAGACGTGTTTGCACAGTTGCAAAAACTGCGCATTCGCCAAAAAGAAACCAACGCACAGCGTGTTGAAGGTCAGATCATGCGCGAGCGTCGTGGTGGTGACCGCAATGGTGGCGGTCGTGGCCGTAATGAGCGTGGCCGTGGCGAACGTCGTTTCAACCGTGACCGCGGCAACGAGCGTCGTGGTGGCCCTGCGCGCGGCGAACGTCGTCAAGCACAGTAAAATTAGGAAGCCGGGCAGTGAAGCCCGGCTTTTTTGTAACGTGTCTGCGATGTAATGCCTTGTATGCAGGGTATTAACGACGTAGATATGAGGTCTTTAATCCACCATGACATTCAGGAATAAGACCGATATAGTTAAACGGTGAGGTGATAAGCGTCACGCCACTGTTTGTCGCTACGCGTGGTGGCGATGGATCGATAAACCACGAGCGTGTTAATGATGAGTTGCCTCTGTCATGATTAACTTTAAAAATACCCTGCGTCTGCTTGGCATGCCTATTTTATGGATGGGTGTTGTCCAATTTTTTTTTGGACTCTTATCGCTTTTTATTTTCCGCGATGGTGTCTCAACTGACTTCTTTTACCCTTCCTTGCTAATGATGATTTCATCATTGGCCATCTCGTGGCTTTTTCGGCAAAGCAAACTCAATCAGGTCACCTTTCGCGATGCGTTACTGTTTTCGACGCTGACCTGGATATTGGTGGGGTTGCTGGGTGGTATTCCGATAGAGTTGGTCACTGGGGTTAACTTTACTGATGCCACGTTTGAGTCGATCAGTGCCTTGAGTACGGCAGGGGCCACCATTTTAAGTGGCTTGGACAATATGCCTGCTTCGTTCTTGCTCTACCGCCAATTTTTGCAATGGATGGGGGGGCTTGGCGTGGTGATCTTCGTGGTCGCGGTATTGCCAATGCTCAACGTGGGTGGCATGCGGCTATTAAAAGCGGAAACGCCCGGGCCAATCAAAGACGAAAAACTCTCCCCCCGAATCTCAAAAACGGCGCACTATTTGTGGGGGGTATATGTGGTGATCACCCTTGTATGTGCGCTGGCCTATTACATGGCTGGCATGAGTGCATATGATGCGATTGCCCATAGCTTTTCTACTGTCTCAACCGGTGGGTTTTCTACCCACGATGCCAGCATGTGGTATTTTCAAAGCCACCTTATTTTAATGATTTCTAATGTGTTTATGCTGCTGGGCGCGATCAATTTTGGTTTGCATTTTCGTATTTTCCGTATCGGTTGGCGCGGTTTAAAACTGTATATCGATGATGAAGAGTCACGGGTATTTTTGATTGTGGTGGCGTGTCTCTCCCTAGTGCTGGGTTTTTACCTTTATGGTGAAGCTCGTTATGAATCGCTCTGGGTATCACTAAGCTTTGCGGCGTTCCATGTGGTCTCTTTTATTACCAGTACCGGGTTTGGGGCCGCGGATCTTAGCTCGTGGCCAGCGGCAACCGCCTTATTTTTGGTGTTTTGTGCCTATCTTGGCGGCTGCTCGGGGTCGACTGCCGGCGGCAACAAAATGATCCGTGATATTGTCACTTTTAAAATCATTCGTCGTCAATTACACCAACTGGTACACCCCTCGGCCGTGATCCCGATTCGTTATCAAGACAAGGTGGTCTCGAACGATGTGACTCAAGCGGTGATGGCATTTATGTCGCTGGCAGCGCTGACTACCGGTGTGTTTACCCTATTAATGATGATGACCGGGCTCGATTTTTGGTCGGCATTTACTGCCGTGGTCGCTTGTATCAATGTGCTTGGGCCAGGTTTTGGTGAAGTAGGCAGTAACTTCCAGCCAGTGACAGATACGGGCATTTGGATCCTAAATATTGCCATGATCCTAGGGCGTTTGGAGTATTTCACCGTATTGGCGCTGTTTATGCCGCACTTTTGGCGTTGGTAACTAGACCAACTGTTCTGTGTATTCGGTGCATATCGAAGCGACAAACTCATCAATATGTGTGTAACGCGTGTACGGATTTAAAAAAACGGCTTTCTCACCGGGAATAAACAGGCATTGACCGTTGGGGTCAAACTCTGTGTGTGCAATGGACTCGACCCAATTGGTTTGTAGCTTTTTGCCTTGTCGGGCAAGAAAATGCTGACGGTGGAATAAGCTATGTTGGGTAATGCTGTCAATGCGCGCCCCGACTTGATGTAAGGTTTGTTCTTGTTGGAACATCGCATTCACATCCAGTGTCGGGGAGGGTTGATAGAGGCGAAACGCGACCGTCGGCCCCAAGTTATCACCAGCGACGACCTTGCAATGGGGGAGTGCGTCTAGGTGTGCTTTTAAATACTCGGCATTTTGCAAGCTATGCGCAATCATGGTTTGATAGCCGCGTTTACCCAGCATATTGAGGGCGCAATAACTGCCATAAGCCCCTGCGGCGCCACGCGAGCATTCTATTGTCGACTGTAGATGGGTTTGTTGTGTTTTGCTGCTTTCAAAATAAGAAAAGTAATGCGGATCTTGCTTGAGATGCTCCATGTCTGTGTGTTGTTTGAACATTACCAGGCTGGCGGTATAGGGCACGAACCCCCACTTTTGAAAGTCGATAGTGATGGAATCGGCAAAGCGTAGCCCGCGGATGCGTGGTATTAATGCTTGAAGTTTGTTCAATGTCGCAGCGTTGATCCCGATGGGGTTGGCGGCGAAATCATAATCATTGAACATCACTAATGGCCAGCCCACTGCCGCATCAACATGGATATGTGGTTTTACGGACGTGTCAAAGCGCTGACAGGCTTGCGTCGTGATTTGATACACGCGCTCAATGTCGTCAATCGCGAAGGTATCTGTGGTACCAAAGGTCAGCAAAATGGTAGGCACCGGTATCTTCTCGGCTAAACAATGGTTGAGCGAGTAGGCAAAATCGTCCAGATCAAGTCGGTTGTTGGCATCCACTTTAATACGCAATACCTGGTTGGGGATATCTATGCCCAGTAAACCGAGGTTAGTCATATTTGAATAGTGGCCGGCGAGTGAGTTAATCATGCGAAAATCTTGTCCTTGCAACCCCCGCTGGCCTGATAGCGGGAACTGCTTTCTCAGTCCCATCAAGTAACCGTACAAATTGCCGAACGTCCCGCCTTGGGTAACAATTCCTGTTGCTTGGTCAGGATCATAGCCAATCAAATTAGCGACTTGGCGCACGAGTGTTTTTTCTAGCTCCACAGACATTCCCGCGTATTCGCTATACACGAGATTGGGGTTCGCCATGGTAGCAAGGAGAGCCCCATGTATCGCCGGATCGCAGGGAGCGGTGATCACGTTTTCCACCGCACGAGGAGATGTCCAATCTTTGGAGTAGGTGGCGGCTTGCCGTGCCAGATGAGGCAGTATCGTGGCGCTAATGTCACTTTGTTCGGGAACATGCGTTTGTTGGCTCAATGGATTCGCCGTGTCGGCCACAACAGGATGCATGCCGCTCTCCAACCAATGAGCCAGCTCTGGCGTCCGATAGACGGGCCAGCGATCAGGGTCACGATCGAAAAAGTGTTGGCGAATGGTTTGGTATTGTTGGGCAAACGTCGTGGTTAACGCGTGTGTTGGAAAAGAACGAGACATAGGTACAACCCTCGCCAATAGGAAGCAGGCAGTCATGTACTGCCTAATCGGGTGAACGTCAGCCATAGTCGGCTTGTGTCGTGCTGAGCCGAGTTTTGCTTGGTACGGGATATGGCGCCGCGGCCTTGCAACGCCAATCCCGCTGAGCTACAGGGCTTTGCTGACTTATTGCAATTTAAAGTTGTGAACCATGCGGTCTAACTCTTCGTTCGAGTGAGTCAGCGACTTGGTGGCCGCGGTGGTTTGATTGCCACTGTCTACCAGCTTATTCACCATATCCCGAATCGACAGCATGTTTTTGCTCAGCTCTTCGGCGACAGAGCTTTGTTGCTCGGTGGCCGTGGCGATTTGGGTGCTCACATCGTCGATTTCGGTGACAGATGAGCTCATGATGGTCAAGCTGTTGGACACTTCTGAGGTTTTGTCTGCCGTGGTCTGACACTGCTCTTTGGTTTTCTCCATGGCTTCGACCACACTCGAGGTGCCATCGAGTAACGCGGTAAGCATTTCGGAAATTTCCGTGGTGCTGCTTTGCGTGCGAGCGGCGAGGGCTCGCACTTCATCGGCAACCACCGCAAAACCTCGGCCTTGCTCGCCAGCGCGCGCCGCTTCAATGGCCGCGTTGAGCGCCAGCAAATTAGTTTGTTCGGAAATTTCGCCAATTACCGTCAGCACGTCACTAATCCGGTTCGCATCTTTGTTCATGCTGGTGATTCGGCCAGACATTTCTTCTACTTCATCAACCAGTGCACTGACCGTGACGACAGCGTTATCAACCACTTTGAGTGACTGGTTGGCCTCTTTACTGGCTGAGGCGGTGATGCTGTTTGACTGAGAAACGTTTTCTGCAATGTTTCGCGCGCTCTCACTCATTTGAGTGATAGCGGTGACCACTTGCTCGGTTTCAGAGGAGTGCGCGTCGAGCACAGATTCGTTTTCGCTGGTCGTTTGGGAAAGCTGACTGATATTGGCGGAGATCGCCTGACTCGACTCGGCGACGCTCAATATCATGCCTTGTAAGTTCTCGACAAAGCGGTTGAAGCCGTCACTGATTTGCGCCAAATCATCATTGCCGTTCACGTCAAGGCGAGCGGTGAGATCCCCTTCGCCGCGCGACAGATCCAATACTGCTTCTTTGAGTTTGAGTAAGGGGCGATACGAAAACTGAATAATCGCATAAATGGCACCCAGACTGGCGATAAGGAGGACAACACCGGTGCCAATCGATTCGAATTGGGCATCGCGAACTCCCGCCAGGGCGGTTTCTTGGTCAACAAAAACCATCAGGGTCCAATACCTGTTTTCGGTTAGGTTGACTCGCTGGAAATAGCCATCAAATTGAATGCCTAAATAGGGGAACGTGAGGTGACCTTGCTCGCTACTGCGGAACATGCTCTCCATTTGTGAAAAGTTAGGACTAATTTGAGAGGGGGTTTTACCGATATCATTGGGGTCATCACTGGCAAAAAACACCGCGTTTTGATCCGTCAATGTCGCGGCCCCACCGGCAAAGCGCATCTCACTGACTTGCGTGATGACATCTTCTAACGGAATATCACCAAGCAGCGCGCCGACAAACTGGCCGTTTTCAAACACTGGTGCCACGGCGCTGATCACTTTTCCACCGGTGACCTTGTCCGTGTAAATGTCAGTCAAGTGAATGGACTGATCGGATTTAACCGTGCGGTACCAGTCTCGGTCTCGGAAGTTATATTCATTGGTGGTCACACCATTACCATTGTGATTAGACATGTACGACGCACCGTTTTCGTAGGTCATGATCACATTGGCAATACCGGCGGTGTCCGCGAGCATACGGACTTGTGCGACATTCTCAGGCTCGGTCAAATTTCTCGAGAAGTGCCCGGCACCTTGCTCTACCGCAGTGAGCTGAGACTGCACCAGCTGCTCTAACGCGGTAACATGATGGTCAAGTTTATTTTGAGTTTGGGTGACCAAGGCACTGACCATTTTGTCACGTAATGACATCGCATTGATCGAACCGAGAACCACCAGAGAGAGCGTGACGAGCAGCCCTACCCCAAAAATGATACGAGATTTAAACCCTAAGGTCATGACAATTACCCCTTACTGAGCACGTGTTTGCCTGTCTAAAAAGTAAGGGTGCTTCCTGTGCTTGGTGTGCGTGTATTGTCCGCTTTTTTATGCGGTTTTTTGTTGCCCAACAAGGAGTCACCCAGCCAACGTTTATTTGAAATTAGTGCTTATATTGCCTTTATGCCAAATAAAAAAAGAAATTTTTGATAAGAATAACAATAGAGGGAGGGGGCGGTTTTTGCTAGTTGATAGATGAAAAGTGTATAACAATTTGGTGCTGTTTTGATGAAGGAATTATTAGGCAATAAAGACAAAGATTCGGGTTTTAAACGCCGTGTAAGAGGCTTACTGATATAAGCGCTTTATTTTCAGCACCTATCAGCAGCGAGTAAGGTAAAACCAAACAGTGGTGAGGGGTTGAGACGTATGAAAGCTTGGCGTAATGATGTCGGCGATAAAAACCGTGTGGCGTACGCTGACTGACAGGTTCCAGCACCGATGCGAAGGTGCTGGTAAAACCTTATTCGGAGGAAGCGGTCTCAGGGATGATAAAGGCGTCAGGTTGTGCACGGTATTTTTCTACACTGGCGAGATACACCTCGCGCTGCCAATCGACTAAGGCGCTGGCCCCCTGCTGGTAAAGGGTTTGTGGCGCTTGGTTATTCACTACCTTCCATACGGCGTAGGCAGCTTGTTTATCGAGTTCAATTTTTTGTTTCTCGTCGGCAGGTAGATTCGCCAAGTTGACGTCCATAGCACATCTCTTATCTGATCAGGGCTTTTGGATCCTAACCGAGCTGCACGATTCCAGCAAGATTTACTCGCCGTTTACCCCGTGCTGACATTGTGGCGTACTGGGTTGCTAGGCTAGTGGCTTTAAAACGATAGCCAGTGGACACCGTGATGACGTTTAATGATCAAGACAGACAGGCTTTGTACGAAACATGGATGTCTTATAAAGCGAAAGCTCGGATTACCCAGATAGAAATGGCAAAAAAGCTTGAGATCAGCCACCTTAGCTTTTCGCGGTGCATTCACGGCGATGCCGTCCTTGACAGCCGGTTTGTGTTTGCGTTTTGCCAGGTGATGGGCGTTGAACCGAACAAGATTCTCCCCAGCTTGCGCGACCGCGAACAGGTCGAGCAAGACGTGCTCGTGACCAGTAAAGTGATCGTCGATGGGGCGATTGAAGCCGTGCATTATGAGGGCAGCACGGTGATTATCGAGTATCGCAAACCGCTTGCCCCTTCAGCCAGTACGGCGCTTGAACGGGTTTCGTGAGCGGCGAGGCGGGTCAGTAGGGCAAGGGTCTGGTCGATTTTCCAGCTCTAACATAATGGTTTCGCGCTCAGTGTCCGTCATTTTTCCCCAGCGAACAATTTCGTCAAGCGTGCGCTTGCAACCGAGGCAAATGTCTTCTTCACGCCGACAGTGACCAATGCAAGGTGTTAACACGCGACCTCCTCAAAACGACCAAACTAGCAGACAGACAGCTGATAGGCTGTCTGTCTGACTCGAACATGACGCGTTAGTATAGCGAGTTTGCTATCGCGTCACCATGCCACGTACCTGCTCGGCCCGTTCATCGTCCGTTGCCTCATCAGGCGCGGGAGTCAGTAATGCTTTTTGACAAGCAGGACGCGCGGCGAGTTTGTCTAGCCACGCTTGTAGCGCGTCTAATCCGCTAACATCGACACCGCTCCATTCATGGATCCTCGCCCATGGCCACGTGGCCATATCAGCGATGGTATAGCTATCTCCTGCCAAGTAAGGGTGCTGTTGCAGTTGCTTATCGACCACTTCAAGGAGGCGGCGGCCTTCTTTTTGATAGCGTTCAATCGCGGCGGGGATCGTCTCTGGGAAATAGCGATAGAAGACATTGGCTTGCCCCATCATTGGCCCCACGCCTCCCATTTGGAACATCAGCCACTGAATCGTCTGTGAGCGCGCCTTGGGATCGCTGGGTAAGAACTGTCCCGTTTTTTCGGCGAGATAAAGTAAAATTGCCCCTGACTCAAAGACAGGAAAGTCGCCATTGGCTCTATCGACAATCGCGGGAATACGACCGTTGGGGTTGATGGCTAAAAAATCGGGCTGTTTTTGCTCATTGGCCATGAGATCAACGCTGTGGAGTTGATAATCCAGCTCCATTTCTTCTAACGCAATCGCCACTTTTTGTCCGTTAGGTGTCGCGGCAGAATAAAATTCAATCATATTGGCTCCTTGCTCGGGGTTGTCACGCGATGAGTGATCCCGTAAAAACCGGTCCCTTATCAATATAGGGCATTGTTAATCAGTATTGGGGCCAATCTGTTTAAGATCAATCAGTGTGTGATTGACTGTGTATTGGGCCATATAAGTGACAGCGTCACGCCATCTCCGTGTGGCCGGTTGGCAGCGACAAGCTCGGCTTGGTGAAAGTCGGCGATTAACCGTGCGATATACAGTCCTAAGCCAAGGTGAGGCTTATCCGCGCTCTGACCATCAGGGCGGACACTGACCATAGAGTTAAAGAGTTGCTCGCGCATATGCTCGGGGAGCAATGGGCCGCGATTACTGACGGTCATCGCGATCTGATGCGCATTTTGTGACAGCGATAAGGCAATGGGGGCGGTGCCGTTATCAAACTCCACGGCATTGGCGATAAGCTTGTCGAGTAATTGCGCGAGATAATCAGGGACACCGCATACCTTTACGGTGTGGTGGGGCAGGCTTAAGGTAAAGGTCTTATCTGGGTAAGCGAATTGGTAGCCTTGGGTACAGCCTTCCAGCAGGGCATTGAGATCCACTGTCTCCTTGTCAGCGTTATCAAAGCTCTGCTCTAGGCGGGTGGCCTCGGTTAACGTCGATAAAATCCCCGCTAGGCGGTGAACCCCATCTTGCGCGCGATTAATGTAGGTTAAATGCTCTGGGTTTTCCTGGGTGTAGGCCATGTTCTCAAGCGAGGATCGCACCACGGCAATCGGCGTGCGTAGCTCGTGGGATAACCGCGAACTCATGGCTTCCAAGTAGTGATTATACCCGGCAATTCGGCTGACCATGTCGGCCATGGTGCGTGACAGCCGGCCAATCTCGTCATGGCTATGCGTGGTGGTTATGGCGCCGGTGACTCGGCCTTGGCTATCGATAGCGTGGTCGGCCTCGTGTTGGAGGCGGCGTAAGCGCTTGGCGATATGGGATCCAAATAACAGCAGCAACAGCACTCCGGTACAAATCACTGCCAGCATGACGGAAAACAGGGTTTCCAATGCTTCATTACGTAAACTGCGAATGCCGTTGGTGGTCTCTTCGACGATCACCGCACCGGCGACACGGTCGTCGAGCCAGATAGGATAGGCGGCCGATAAGATCATCGCTTGGTTATCGTCCGAGCTGCGCCAACCCGCATAAGGCCGTCCTTGCAACGCTTGCTGTGCCTGCACGCCTTGGTAAATAGAGGCTTGCTGCATGGCGTCGATGAAGTGATCGGGTGGCGTTACGAGCAAGCGGTCATACCAGGGGCGCAGTAGTGTGTCGGTTATCCAGGGGATCAACCCCTCTGGTTGGCCTGAAGGCGACTGAGGCTGCCAAACGCCATTGGAGGTTTGAATATCGCCATCTTTGGCGAGCACGCGACTGTGTTTGTCGACGACCCAAACCCGCGAGGCGTCGTTATTCATTCGCTCAATCAGAGACTGGATCGCGGCCGAGGGCATCATAAAGCTGCCCAGAGTGGTGGGAGAGCGCGTTGAAGCACTGCCGATGATGGCGTTAAGAGGCCGCTCGAAACCATTGCCGCGATCATAATAGGCAAGCGCCAGCTGCTGGCCAATCCAATTCGCAGGGAGTTTCACTTCAATGCTGTAACCTTTTTCTGTCGCTTGCCATTGTGCCGCGATGGGCAAGGGCTGAGCGGGGCCTTCCATCGTGGTCTCATCAGCCCGCTCAGGCAGCCCATTGGCGAGATGAGTGATATGGGCATTATCGCTGTTGCGGGCTTGGCTGAGCGCGACGCGATAAAACGCCCCTTGAGGGGATGTGAGCGCGATAATCAAGTGATCTTGGCTGGTTATATCCCCCTTTTTCTGAGCTGGGGTTGGCGTCGTATCGGTGACATTGAGACCGAAATAAACAGAATCGGTATTGCTGCCGGTGAGCACTGATAACGCCAATTGGTCACTGTGGTAGGGGACTTGGTTAAAAATCAGGCCATCACGCTGGTAAAGGCGTTGATGATGGCGATCTGGGTGCCAGTCGCTCAAGTCGCCATCCAACCTGATGGGGTGGTTAAGACGAAAAGCGTGGAGATCCTTTCCTGGTTCCAGCTTTGAGGGCGTTTGCCGATAAGCAAAGAGCGCCGGTCGGTCATTCATCCCCATGGCAAAGGCGCGTGCCGTCCCCATCAAGGTTTGCTCTTGCCCTTGTCGTAGTACGGTTTCCATCTCCCACACATATTGGTACCCCAGATAGGGCAACAGCAGCAAAAAGCTCGATAGCACCACTATTTTGGTACGGATCCCAGCCAGGTGTTGCCATACGCGACGCGCAAGCGGGTGTAACTTCGCGATCATTCGGGGGCCTCATCCCAACGGTAGCCCATGCCATAAACGGTACTGATGCAATCAAACTGCTTATCAACCACCATGAATTTCTTACGAATTCGTTTAATGTGTGAGGTGATAGTGCTGTCATCTACCACAGCATGTGCTTCATCCATGAGCGCTTGACGGCTTTTAACATGCCCGGGTCGTTTGACGAGGGCGTGTACCATCCAAAATTCGGTCACGGTGAGATCAATCAGTTGGTCATGCCAATAGACCCGCATCCGGTCCAGGTCGAGGTCAAGAGGGCCACATTGGAGACGCTTATCCGCTTTAGACGGGCTTTGTGCCAATAAGTCTGAGCGACGGAACAAGGCGGCAATACGTGCCATTAAATGCGGCAAAGACACATCCTTGGTGAGGTAATCATCCGCGCCCATCCGCAACCCAACCACGGTATCAATATCACTGTCGCGCGCGGTGAGGAATATAATCGGCACCGTCGCCGACAAGGCGCGGAGGGATTGGCAAAGGGCAAACCCCCCATCGATTTCATTGCCTAAGCCTATATCAATGATCGCTAGGTCGGGCAATTGCCGCTCAAAGGCCGCCTGCGCGCTGGGCCGGTCTTGGTAGGTATGGACTTGGTAACCTTGGCGGCGAATAACATCGGCGTAGTTTTCTCGGATCGCCGCGTCATCTTCCACTATCGCGATGTGTTTCATAACTCTGTCTTCGTATCTTGCGTTGTGATGACTATACCCAAACTGTGTGCAGAGAAAACCCTCTTCGCGCATGAAACGTCAATTGCCATTTTTTTGCCACTATTGATCGCCAGATTGCCATTTTTACTCCCGCAAAATGCCTTAAGTGCTTGCTGTAATAACGCCATATCAAACAGCACGATTCACCGTAAGCGAGGATAAAATGGATATTAAAAAACAACTGACGCACTCTGTATTTGCCGTTTCAATGTTCGCGGTCGCCACGCCACAAGGGATGGCCGCCAGTGAGGTTGAACGCAATAAACAGCCTGAGTTGATCGGGATGGGAAGCGGTGCCATCGCGGGGGCGGTGGTGGCAGGCCCTGTCGGCGCGGTTGCAGGGGCCATTATTGGCACCGTGATGGGACAAAATGCCAGCTATGAAGATTTGGCCCACGAGCAGGGTGAGACGATTCAAACGATCCGAGACGAGAATCAATCACTGAGTCGGATTAGCCAAAAATACAATGAAGCGCAGCTTGAACTCGCGCGTTTGCGCAGTGCGCAGCATCAGGTGGACGATCTTGCCTTGGCGATGAATATTCAGTTTCGCACCAGCTCAGCGGATATCGAGCCGCACTTTATGATCCAGCTCGACGAGCTAGCCGGGTTTATTCAACAAATGCCAAATGCGCAATGGCAACTCGCAGGCTATGCCGATCCAAGAGGGCGTCAAGGCTATAACCAAGCACTGTCGGAACGCCGCGTGCAGGCAGTCAAAGATTATCTCGTCTCGGTAGGTGTGGATCCGCATCAGCTCAACACGGTGGCATATGGGGACAGTCAGCCACTGGATAATCACGCGGGAAATGAGGGCTTTTTCTTTGACCGCCGTGTGACGGTAAGCCGTATGGCGGATACGCCAACCGCTCAGCGTTAGTCACCCATCTCCGCGCTTTTTACAACATAACGCCTCATCGGTAGATTGAGCCAGCAGTCTGCGGGTGGGGTAACCCAAACAAGGAAGACGATAATGATAAGACAAGCCATTGATAAAGACATCGATGCCATTAGCCAACTCTGCGCACTTTGCCAGTCAGATAACGTAGACAAGCGTCAGATGCATCGCCATATCAAGCACTTACTTAATCAAGACTTGGTGTCAGTCAGCGTGGCCGAGCTTTGCGGCTTGGTGGCGGGTGTGGTGGTCTGTCAGGTGATCCCACAATTAGGTTTATCAGGCCACATGGGGCGCATTAGCACCATTATTGTTGACGAACCATTCCGTGATATGACGTTGGGGCGTCAACTGCTCGTCGCTGCCGAGCAGGCGCTGATAGCAAGAGGGTGTGATCACATTGAAGTGGTTCCAAGTTACCACAAGGAAGATGCGCAGAGTTTTTATATGCATTGTGGTTTTCAGCTGACCCCAGAACGGTTGATTAAACCGCTGGCCGCGTGAGCAGATGCTAAGGCAGGGCGGGATCTGTGCTGCTCAGTTCGCTCGAAACAGCGTCGGGCCACTTGCCTGTTGCTTCCCAAGTCAGCAATGCGCGTTTGGCGGTTAATCCCCCTCCATAGCCGACCAACTGTCCTTGGCGGCCAATAATCCGATGACAAGGGATAATAATAGAAATCGGATTTTTGCCATTGGCACTGCCTACAGCTTGGTTGGCTTTTGGGTTGCCGATCAGATGCGAGATCGCTTGGTAACTGGCCGTTTCACCAAAAGAGATCGATTGCAGTGCCTGCCATACGCGCTGCTGAAAGGCTGTCCCCTGAGGGGCAAGTGGCACCGAGAATAACTGTCGCGTGCCCGCAAAGTACTCATCAAGTTGTTGGCAGGCCAGCTCGAGAATAGCGGTGCTTTCCGGCGAACTGAGGTGATCAGTATGATTCGGTGCGCGGTTAGGGAGGTACAGAGCGGTTAATCCCTGGTTATTGGCTAGCAATGTTAATGGCCCCAGAGGGGAAGAGTAGGTTCTCTTGCTCATGGTACCTCCGTGTTTGGCACGTTATTTCTTGTCTTGATTACTATTTTTTGTCTTTATTACAATAGGCGCAAGCGGTAAGAAAGGCATTTTCCTGAAATTGCTTTAAGCCTAGCTCTTTTAAGTTTACATCGATGGGATGACGTTTTAGCGTTTGTTTCATCACATTGGAGGAGAAGACTTCGGCGTCAACGCCTTCGATCAGTTGCAAAACAGCTTCCATTTTAAAGCCCGCACTACTACCTGCAAATTTGCCTTTGGTCTGGCGCTCACGGATAACGATTTTATCCACTTGATAGTCTTCGATGAGCTTGCTCATGGTGCGATGGAAATGTTGAATACTCTCTTGGGCTTCTGGCGAGGGCAGCGTAATTTTCTTGGCTCGACACTCAGGCACCGAAAACAAATGATTGTCACTATCTAGCAAGACCAGGTTCGCTTCATTCGCTTTTAAATCAACCGCGCAAACTCTCATTTTTCTCTCTCTATCTTAAAGGCATTGTCACTGAGGGAGGGCAGTATACGCAAAAGCCTTCGCCTCGTCACAGGATTAACGAAATGCATCGACATTGATATCAAGCGCTGTCTCGCTGGTGGCGCGGGCGATACGCAAATCATGGCGCTTATCGAGATCAATATACTCGACGTCGCGAAACCGCTGACTCCGAACTGAATAGAACAACTTGACCACAGGGCGGGTCAACTCGTCGAGGTTTTCTTGCCATACCAAGCCGACACGTCCATCCGCCAACTCAACGAGAGAGCCTACAGGGTAAAAGCCAATACACTGAATAAAGGCGCGTAATAAAGTAGGATCCAAATGAAACGGCGTGAGTCCCATCATGATCTTAAAGGCTTCAGAGGGCGACATCGCCCGCTTGTAACAGCGATCAGCCGTCAGTGCGTCATAAATATCAACAATCCCACTCATGCGGCCAATGGTATGTAACGCTTCCCCTTTAAGCCCATTTGGATAACCATTGCCATCCAATTTCTCGTGATGCATCAAGCTTACATCGCGAGCGATTTGTGAGAGGTCAGGGATACTATCCAGTACTGGCTGAGAAAAAACTTGGTGGAGTTTCATGTGGTCGAACTCTTCAGCGGTCAGTTTTCCCGGTTTATTGAGCACGTCATCGGCAACCAGCACTTTACCGATATCGTGCACTAATCCACCGACGGCAAGCTCTTGCAAAGTCGCGTGATCAAACCCCAGATGCCTGCCAAAACTCACCAACAAAAAGGCCACATTGAGCGAGTGCTCCATCAGGTAAGCACTCTTGTCGCGAATACCGCTGATCCAGGCAACCGCGTGCTGACGTTCAAAAATATTATCAACAATGTCACTGCCCAATGCCTCAAGGGGCGCGACATCAATGGGTTTATTGGCATAAATGTCATTTAGCAAGCGACTCAGCTGTTGCTTGGACGAATCGATGAGTGCGCGTGCTTTGTCGATATCTGCACCGGTTGAGGCGTATTTCCCTTGGTAGACGGCACCATTGTACTGGATTTCATTGATATCTAGGATCTGATCAGCATCTACCCAAACATAGCTCACGCCGCTTTGTTTCAGTTTTTGGATGGTCTCGGGACGGCGAACATAGCCAGGCTTAGCCATGCGTGTGCGGGCATGTTCAGTTTCTATTCGCTCAACATACATACCAAGGGTTAGCTGTTGTATGTCAATTTTTTGCAACATCCTAGACTGCCCTTCCTACATCATCATCCCGGTCCGCACACCAAAATCAGTATTACTTAAATCGCTCGCCAAGGATATTTAAATGCGGCGAAAATTAAGTTTTTGTGCGCGCAAGATCATCCGCTCTGTTATGCGCTATGTGTGGTATCCTTGTGCGCCTTTTTTTAATGACGCGAGTAACTATGCAAATCATAGCCAAACATACGGATGAGCGGGTGCTACCGCTGGAAGACAAAGCCATTATCAAGCGAAATGCTGCGCGAGCCATCGCGTTAGATGGTGATGAGATTTTGCTGATGTATACCGCACGCTATGATGATTACTCACTGCCAGGTGGCGGTATGGATGAGGGCGAAACGCCAGAGCAAGCCATGATCCGTGAGTTAGAAGAAGAGACAGGCGCGCAACAGATTCGAGATATTCGCCCGTTTGGCTGTTTTGAAGAATACCGCCCTTGGTATCGTGATGGTGCGGATGTGATGCATATGCTGTCGTATTGTTTTTACTGCCGCGTTGATCGTGATCTCGGCACACCGACCTTTGAGCACTATGAAATCAATAACGGTATGCGGCCCGTGTGGGTGAGCATTGACCATGCAATTGCGCATAACAAAGCAGTGATGGCGAACAGCGAGAAAGCTGGCCAGTCGTTGGTGCGAGAAACCATGTTGCTTGAAATGATTGCTCAGCAGCGTGAGAACACCCAACAAGCCACGGCGTAATCGACAAGGTATGCTTCATGGACAAAGCGCAACTGATTAAACTGGCCAACATGCCCATGCCGTTTGGCAAGTACGCAGGCCGTGTATTGATTGATCTGCCTGAAGAATACTTACTGTGGTTTCAAAACAAAGCCGAGTTTCCGAAAGGCGAGTTAGGAGAGCTGATGAAGCTGTGCCTGGCCCTCAAAGTGGAAGGGCTTGAGGAAGTGGTTCACCCTCTCAAGAATTTTCGTCCCGCCCACTAGCGGTCGATGACCCACAGCCTGTCGTCGCCGTTGATCTTCTGACTGAGTGCATAAAGAAGTTGTGCGCGGGCGTCGTCGCTGGGGGCAATCAGATCATAAATACCACTGACCGTTTGACCGTCTAACACTGTATCGACTCGCATGGCGGCGGCACAGGTTTCCCCGTTTTGAGTGCCGATGCATAGCGTTACCGTGGCGTCGTCAATTTCAACGCCATCTTCAAGCGCAAGCTGAGCAAAGTAGGCGAGCATAGTGGCGCGATCTGATTCTGGCCACTGTTGAGCCTGAAGCTTGGCGTATTGAATCATCAGTGGGTGGTTGTTGACCCAATATAGCGTTAGCGGTTGCTTGTCCGGTACGCTGGGTGGCTCGAAAGGTTGAGGAGGCTGAGCGGCGGCGTGATAGATATCAAAGCCCGTTAGGCTTTCTTTGGTTGGGAATTGCGCTTTTTTTACGTGGCATGCCATCCAGCGTTGTTTAACATCAAAATGGGAAATAATTTCAGACGCGTCCATAAACACCACATGCGATAACAACAATCAACAGGCATCATAACGGAGTGAGCAGAAATAACAATCGCTGCGCGATAGCACGCGACAATAAAGCCTGCCAGAGATCACAGCCCCGATCTGATTGCGTCCAAACTGGGCAGACGGAGCGGCCGTTGTCGCGTAAAATAGGAAGTATCGACAATGACTGATACTGCATTTAGGTTCCCCTTTTATGTCTGGACAGCGGCTACGTGCACAGTTCTCCCGCCTTTATCATCATTTCAATGGTGAAAGCACTGATACAACCTTGCAAGCTGTGGCGGATATTTTGGTCTGTACGCGGCGTAATGCGCGAATGGTGCTCAGCAAGCTAGAAGAGCAAGGGTGGCTGACCTGGCAGCCTTCCGTAGGGCGAGGGAAGCTCTCTCGTTTAGCGTTTTTGCGAAGTGAAATGGCACTGCGAGAAGAGCAGGCAGCACATTGGTTGGCGCAGGGCAAAATGGATCAAGCCTTGGCGTGCCTTGATCATGACTCGACCAAGCTCGCCGCCTTAATTCAAAAACAAATGGGGCCGAGTACGCAAAACGGGCGGCAAATTGTTCGCCTGCCCTATTACCGTCAACTCGAGACGCTGGATCCACGCGAACCTTTGCGTCGTTCAGAGCAGCACTTGGTCGGGCAAATTTTTAATGGCTTGGTGCGTTATCGTGGTAGTGAACGTATCGTAACGCCGGACTTAGCCCACCATTGGGAGGCGTTGTCGCCGACTCATTGGCGGTTTTACTTGCGTCCTGGTGTCCGCTTCCATGATGGTCAGCTAATGCGCGAGAACGATGTGATAGCGAGCCTATCTGCGCTTTCTACGCGGCGTTTTTTTGCTCATCTTTCGCGCGTTGACTCGCCGGGTCCGCGGATGATCGATGTGCACCTTTCGTCCCCCGACCCAAGGTTTGATCATGCGCTTACCTTGCCAGAGGCAGTCATTCGTCCTGCCGATCACCACCAAGCTCAATCCAGTAGTTATCAACCGATTGGGACGGGCCCTTATCGCGTGGCAGAGAAACAGCCACACCGCTTAGTTCTCGAGGCATTTGATGATTATTTTGGTTATCGTGCCCTGACCGATGAGATCCAGATTATGGTGTTTGATGAGGCGGCAATGTGCTATCTCACTCCCAGTACCTCACTGACGCCGGAGCGATTAGCCAGCCATCAAACGACCTTGAGTCAAAAGTTAGAAATGGATCAGGGGGCCGGTTATTTATTGTTGAATTGTCGCGATGGATTAGCAAAGCAACCCGCATGGCGTGAATACCTACATGCCAAGCTCTCATCGCTGCAACTACTTCCACGCTTGGCGCATTGTGGCATGGGTGAATACCGATTGTTCAATGCGTATGGACTGATGCCAGGTTGGATGCATCATGGCCTTTCGTCCATGTCACCGGTCGTGCCGTCGCCAACGTCATTGACCGTGGCGTATTTATCTGATCATCCTCTCTACCCGCTTATCGCCAAGGCAATACACGCGCACTTACTTGAGGATGGTATTCAAGTGAAAACCCTGGCATTGTCACCCACCGACTATTTTAGTGGTCAACATGGCCGCAAAATCGATATCTGGTTAGGGGCGATGAGCTTTGGAGAACGCGGACAGGCAGGGTTATTCAACTGGCTGGGGACGCATGATCTGGTATTGAGTGCCTGCACGGATCCCATGCTCAAAACCATTGAAAGTCACACGCAGCGTTGGCGAGACACGCAAGATGATAGCTGTGCTGAGCACTTAGCCCGTTGTCTGGTTGAGCATCAAATGGTGCCGTTGTTTCATATTTGGATGGGTGTCATGGCAACGCCAGATCTCCAAGATGTGGCATCGAATGCAGTGGGTTGGTTTGATTTTAAATCCGTGTGGCACAAACCGCATTAAAGACTGTTATTGTCCTCTTCAACACCGAGCGGAAACGTGGCGGTGAGTAAAAGGTATTTGTGCAACGGTAAGCCATCTTTTTTGCGAAACAAAGGGTGAAAGATACGATATCGCCCCTCAGTTAACCCTAAGGGTGCGATGGTTTCAGCAAGGCTCGATGTCGCGCTGGTCAGGCGTATTCCTTGCGCGCGATAGGCGTCTGCGTGAATAGGCTGGTGTCCCAACCACCATGAAGGAACGGCCTTACTGGCGTTGGTGCGATCAATCCAGTGATCACTGACCACAATCACGCGTCCAGGCTCAGCCGGGTTGGTGATGCCATGATTCAGTAGCCAAGCAACGTCACGCACCAGGGCATCACGACAAGCGTTATTGCCGCTGAGTAGGCGATGGGCGAGTATGTATATCGCGCTGCCATCAAGTTGTAGTTGATAGACGGTTTGGCTATGTGGGCGGGTATCGTCGAGCAAATGAAACGTTGCGGGCTTGTCGTGTGCATCAAGCACTCGCATGAGTCGGCGTGCGAGTGCTTTGCCCATGTGGGGATCACGCATTCCCCGGTTGTGAACCGTCGGATAGTGATGCTCGCACAATTTGACACAATCTTGCTGAAACTGGCGCAGTGCCAGCGAGACCAGATCATCTAACAAAAACCCGTTACTCCTACCAAAAACGTCTTGAAAGCGGATGCTGCCTTGTCACGCATACTCGCAAAGGCGCACAGACTAAAGTATGCAGTATATCACTTAAATCGCCCAATAAATCAGGGAGAAACGCTACTTTGTGCGCACTTTCTCATCGCGGGGAGGAGCAGAACGGCGATCGGTACCATGTTGTGACCAATCAAGCGGCATGGTTTGTATGTTTTTGTCTACCCGTAATGGCAGATTATTGCCTCCTTCGGTGGGGACGGGGTGATGCGTTGACCCAGTCACCTTGACGATCACCGACTCATTGCCTTGTTTGGAGACACACCTGTGCCTGTTCAATTTGCTATTTCATTTTGGCACTAAAATTGCTTTTGTCTGTGTGCATGTCACAGTAATACAACGGAATACCATGAATTTAAACCTTTGGCTTCGTGCAGCAGTCTGGTTGACGGTTGCCTCATTTCCCGTTTCTTTATACGCGGCTGATGGCCTTGCCGCGGGGGTTTTCCTTGGTTCGCCGATGTCGGGCGTGACCTTGAAACAAAACCAATTTAAAATTCAAGCGGGCATCGACAAGGTGGGCGTTGCCGTCGATGGGACTTGGAATTTGGGTGAATGGCTTGGGCGGATGGAATATGCGCCTATGTATGTCTATGCGGGGGGTCAGTGGGTAGATGATTCAACGCACCAGTGGGGACCACGCGCAGGGCTCGGCGTCACGCTTCCGGTGGGTACGGGGGAGGATGTGGAACTGTTCGCCGAGGCGGGCACCACTTGGTATTGGGAGGAAAAAGGCGATATTGAGTTTGAAGGTGCCGCTGGGGCGCGGATTTATTTCTAGCCGACTCCCGTCTGTGATTAATAAAAAGGTTGCATCGCTGGGGTTAGCCTGTGCGATGCTTTGGGCGTTAGCGGTGCCAACAGCGTTTGCCACCCAGTATCCGTTACCCACCGACGGCAGTCGACTGGTTGGCTATCCAGAGGCGCACATCGTCAAAGAGGGCGAGCACTTAGAAGCCATTGCCAAACACTATGATGTGGGGTTTCTAGCGCTTTTAGCGCTCAACCCAGGAATGGATCCCTACTTGCCTGAGCCCGGCGCTTTGGTGCGCTTACCCAATCAGCTCTTGCTGCCCTCACCGCCTCACTCGGGGATCGTGATTAATCTTGCCGAGTTACGCCTTTACTATTTCCCTGAGCCAGCCGCTAGAGCAGGAGGGGAAACAACAGACGCTCAACGTGCTGTTCATGTATTTCCCATTGGGATTGGTAGAGTGGGGCGCGAAACCCCCACCATGAACACCTATATTAGCCAAAAGCGCGAACATCCGACGTGGACGCCACCTCAGAGTATTCGTGAGGAATATAAAAAACAACGCGGCATCATTTTGCCTGATGTGGTGCCGGCAGGGCCAAACAACCCCTTAGGTGAGCATGCGCTAAGGTTGGGCTTCGGTAACGGTGAGTATTTAATTCATGGCACGAATAAGTCGTTTGGTATTGGGCTGCGAGTCAGCGCGGGCTGTATCCGACTTCGTACTGACGATGTGGCATGGCTGTTTGAGCAAGTGGACGTTCATACTCCCGTGAGGGTGATTAATCAACCCGCGAAGCTAAGCGTTGAGCCTGATGGGCGCGTGATGGTAGAAGCCCATCGTCCTTTGTCAAAAAATGAAAAAGAGACCAAAGCGCGTTTGTCGATTGAGCCTGATCCTCAGGTATTAGCGATTTTGGAGCGATTGGAGCTGTCGACTCAGCGCTACCGCGCCGCTCTAACCGTGCAGGAAGGAACACCGATCGAAGTAGCAGCGTTGACCCCAGCACAGTTGAAAGCCTGGCAGCGTCTCGAGCGTGCGGACCTAGATGTTAAGCCAGTGAGGCGAACGGAGGAGTAAACGTCAGATAACAGCATGAAAACGGCGCATGGCGCTGCGCCGTTTTTGTTTATTCAATGCGTCGTCGGTGCTTAAGTCGATACGCTACTTGGTATACGACTGCGCCATATTATCAATGCGCTTGTTAGCACGTTTGGCTTCGTCATAGGCCATTTGAGAGGTACCTTTGGTATCACTCACGTCGCTTTTCATCATAGAAACGTCGTTAGAGAGCGCATCGACTTTCGCGGATAAATCATCAACACTTTGTTGTAGTGCGGTGTTGCTAGTACAGCCGACGAGCAACACGGTTGAAGCTATTGCTGCTAGCGCCATTGGACGGATTTTCATAGAGAACCTCGCTATTGTTGTTGGAGATAGCAATCACGTCAAAAGGGTCACGCGCAAGCGCGACTACCTTTTACCATAGACGCTGATAGGGGATTTTGCTGCTGAATCCTCAACTTGGCGGCCATACCTTGACACAGTTAACATTTAACGCGCTGTTTGACCCATCCATCGAGACACGTTAAAGACTATTCGTGGTGATGATTTCCTTCATCGCTATGGTGCTGCATACCATCCATGACTGATTTCACTGGGATCTGCTTGGTCAGTGAATGACCGTCTGCGGTGTTTAAGGTCAACGAAATGTGCTCGCCTACTTTGAGTGGCTGGGTAAGATCAAATAGCATCACATGCAGGCCTCCTGGCTTTAATGTGACTTGCTCGCCTTCAGGCACCAGGATTTGCGCAATTTGTCGCATTTCCATCATGCCATCTACCATGGCATGCTCATGCAACTCTACCCGTTTCGCCGCCGGTGTACTTGCACTCACCACCCGTTTTAGCACCTTGCTTTGATTATCGAGCACCATGAAAGCGGCGCTATTTGGTGCGCCAGGTGCAGTGGCACGCGCGTAGGCATCATGAATAAAAAACTCACCATGGGCATGCACCAATGGGGCAACCATAAAAGCGATAGCGGCAATAAAAGATTTGAATGATGTCATTGTTGTTCCTTGTTTTGACCAGTCACCCGTTCAATCGCTGCGATCAGCATCTCAGGGTTTAAGGTGTGAGGGACTTTCTCTACGAGTTCACCGTTCGGTGAGAGAAAATAAAAAAAGGAGCTATGGTCAACGGCATAGTCCATGGCGGAGCCTTCCAGCTCGGTGATGCGATATAAAACTCCGTAGCGCTTTGCCAGCTGGGCGATTTGTGCTTCTGAACCACTGACGCCGGTGATGGCCGGATGGAAAAAATGGGCATACTCCGCGGCTTTTTCGCTGGTATCACGCTTTGGGTCGAGTGTGATAAAGACTGGCGACACCGCGTTTCGTGTCGACTCAGGGAGCGATTTTAACGCAGCAGATAGTACGGCGAGCGAGGTGGGACAAACATCAGGACAATGGGTATAACCGAAGTAAACAATGCGCGGACGTGGGTCATCGGTATTGTAAAGGTTAAACGGTTGCCCTTGTGATTGTAATGCACCCGCTTGTGCCTGCTTTTGTGACGTTTGATAGTGATCAAATAGCGCGCGGGCACCCAAGCCAAAACAAACGGCAATAATGGCGACAAGCCAAGCTTTCTTACTCATAGTCGCTCCATGCTTACTTTAATGGGGAATAGCGTGTTTGCATCATCATTAAGTGTAATGGTTCCCGCCCAGGTCATGCTGTCTTCAGTGCAAACGGGCAGCATCAATTGCCCTTGGTAAGTCAGTTTATCGGTTTGTTTAAGCACCAGCCGATATTCCCCCATATTCATTTCGACGCCTTGGAGCTTCACGAGCAAGGTATCCGTGTTAAGCGCCTGGGGGGCGGTTACCGTGAGGGTATTGGCGTGTAGTGGATGAACCATTGGATTGCCTAAGTGGGCTTGATAACCCTTGTATTGGCACGTTTGCTGATTGAGCGAACAGTAGGCGGCTGGCGCGACGTTTGAACTCGAAGCGGTCGAGAAAAAGCCAGATAGCCAAGAGGGAAGAAAAAAAGCCATCACTGCCAGCATTAAGAGACCGACAGTGATAAACAATGGGCGACTCACGGGTGATTGTGAGGGTGATATATGCATTATTTAGTCCTGCTTAGGCGAGAAACGCTCCAGCAATAATACCAGCACAAAGCCACCTATCATGGCAATGATGGCCAAGCTAACTTGTGCCGGGTGTCCCACGATTGCCTCATAAGCACCGGGCAGAAGGTTATCTTGCATCAGAGGCACTTGCTCACCGGATGAGTTGGTACGCCATGTGAGCGTGTGTTTCCACGGCCAGATTTTACCTAGCGTGCCCAACATCAGGCCGGTCAGAAACGCGAGTGTCAGCGCGTAGTAGCGGCGCAGCAGCCATGACAACAGGTGCGAAAAGGTCAATAAGCCAGTCACCGCGCCCACCGCAAATAATCCCAGTAAGCCAAACTGCGTTTGATGAACCGCATCTAGGATCGGACTGTACATTCCCAGCAACAGCAGAATAAAACTGCCAGAGATCCCTGGCAAAATCATAGCGCAAATCGCGATGGCGCCGGCGAGAAAGACGGTGAGCGGCGAGGCGGTGAGCTGCAACGGGTTCGCAATAGTAATCCAGTAGGCAAACCCGACCCCTAGCAGTGCGGCGAGAACGGTTTTAGGCCTTATTCTGGGGGCGGGCAATTGTTTGGCAATATGCAACGCTGAAGCGATGATCAAGCCAAAGAAAAACGACCACAGTGGGATGGGGTGATGGGTGAGCATCCAGCTTATCCCTTTGGCCAAACTGGCAATACTGGTCAGAATGCCGGCTAAGAGCACACAAAGAAAGGTGCCGTTGATATGGTGCCAGACGGCCTTGAACCCTTCCTTGCGCCAGAGTGTGAAAAGGCGAGGTGTGATACGCCGAATACTCTCAAGTAACTGCGTGTAGATACCAGTAATAAATGCGATGGTGCCGCCAGAGACACCAGGAACCACATCTGCAGCCCCCATCGCCATGCCTTTGAGGTAAGTTGAGACCAGGTTCTTGATCATAATGCTATTCATCGATAAAAAGCTGAAACGCGCATTATACCGAGATAAATGAGCAGCGATAGGTTTCGCTATTTTTCCCTTGCTTAACTGCCCTCTTCATTGAGGTTTTGAAGCGCATCGGCTAATGCGCGAACGCGCTCGTTGGTTTGGTCGACCAGCCGGCGGATCTCTGCTGCAGACTCTCCCGAGCGCTGAGCCAGTTGACGTACTTCATCTGCAACGACGGCAAACCCTCGGCCTGACTCGCCTGCACGTGCAGCCTCAATGGCGGCATTTAACGCGAGAAGGTTGGTTTGATCCGCGAGCCCATTAATAACGCCAATAATCTGCTGAATTTCATTACTGGATGTTTCCACTTTATTCATTTCCTGTTCCGTTACTTCGACGGCTTGGGCCCGATTCGTGACATCGATTCCGTAGGAGACGAGGTATAAAGGATTGCCTTCTGAATCAAAAATCGGGGCAACCACGGTGTCAAAGCGGCGTTCACTGCCATCGGCGGCTTTAAAAGGAAGGACGTCTTTGATCTGAGAGCCCGCAATCACTTTTTGGAAGGTTTGTTCACCCAGCATTATTTTCAGGTTGTTAGTCGCGATCTGGGCGTTGGTCGAGGTATCAGCGTGTAAACGTGTGAGCATATAGGAGTTAAAGGATTCAGGTGTCCCGTCAAGCCGCCATTGCATAATCCCGTTACTAACACTGATGGCTTCGAAGCGTCTTTCTGCTTCCAATGAGCGTTGCTTGGCTTCGGTGATATCGGCTTGAATAGAAATAAAGCTAGATAAGTGCCCGTTGTCATCAAAAATCGGATTGATAGACACAGAAATCCAATAGGCCTCACCCTGTTTGTTATAGTTGAGCAGTTCGTCGTAAAAGGGCTCGCGATTTTTTAGTTTCTGTGAAATTTTTGCGACCGTTTCTGCGTCGGTGCCTGGTCCTTGCAATATGGTGCCTGGCTTTTTACCGCGCATGTCTGACATCGTGTAACCGGTGAGCTTTTCGAACCCTTGGTTTACATAGCGTGTACAGCCGTCGGCATCGGTGATGATGACTGAGTTATCGGTCTCATCCGCTACCATCGACAGCATCTTGAATTCTTCTCGACGCTCTACTTCTTCTGTCACGTCTTTCACAAATGCGGTGTATTGGATTTCGTTGTCGAGTTCTATTTTTGAAATAGAAAAGCTGCCCCAACGGTGCTCACCATTTTTACGCACTACAGGCACTTCTCGCGTTGAACCCACTATTTTATTGATGCCAGTCCGACGGTTTTTATTGACCAGTTCATCGTGCTCATGGCGGTGTTGCTCTGGCACCAGCATCTTGACATTGTTTCCTAACATCTCGTCACGTGTGTATCCCCACAAGCGCTCTGCAGAGCGGTTGGCGAAGGTAACAATGTTGTTACCGTCAATGGTCACCACGGCATCTAATGCTTGGTCGAGCGTTTGATTGACTATTTCTTGGGCTTGTTTTTGAGCCGAAATATCGTGCACAAAGGCGGTATAAGTGGACTTGCCCCGATGTTTAATCTGGTTGAGTGAGATATTAACCCAAACGCGTGAGCCGTCTTTTCGTTCGAGCTGGACGTCGCGAGATGTCCCCACGATACGATCTTGGTTAGTGGTACGATGATGTTCAATGAAGCTATCATGACTGGCGCGAATTTCGCTTGGAACGAGCATTTTCACGTTATTGCCCATTACTTCATTACGTTGATAACCCCACAGTGATTCCGCAGCGTCGTTGAAGTAGATAACTTGATTTTGCTCATCGATAGTGATGATGGCGTGTATCGACTGATCCAGCGTTTTTTTATAGCGCCCGTCAACGACCAAATCTTTTAACATTAACTTATTCCTTGTTGACCGCTCACTTTCATCGTTAGCGGCCGATGAAGTGTGATTTCGGTTCCAATTAAAGATAAATACCGTACCACATCCTGTACTCGGGTGTTGAGTGAACCGATCAGCATTTATACCAATAGCAATACAAAAAATGAGGAAACACTGTCAAAACGTGTTCAAGTACTGATATCGCTATGAATAACGCGAGCGCGGAGCAGAAAACTCGTGTATTTAACGGCTTTTTAAAGGAAGGCTAGGTTGATGATGATGGTGTTAAGCCTGTATGTCCGGGCGGCAAGTGGAGTAGGGGAGCCGCACTCCCCCAAATGATGGTTAAGGCTGATGAGGTTTCTCGAACACGGCGACGGACCAAGCGGGTACAGTGAGTTTGCCGTTGGTTACGTGAGCGGCCTGTTGGTTATACGCGATCGAGCTGTTGCCCGCATTGGCTTGCAAGCTGTGAAGCTGATAGTCGGTGGCGTCGATGTTGGCAAAGTCATTGACGGCCGTGCCCGAGGCATTGATCGCGACGATAATGCCGTCACGCGTTGCATCCTTCGAGCTGTCGTGCAGACTGCCACTGTTATCAAGCTGCATCACAATTAGCCCTGGAATTTGTGAGGCGCCGGTGTTGTGAAAGCTGACACGTTGGTTGATCACGTTGCCTTGTCCCAGATTGAACAGCCCTGACGACGCACGCAGCGCCACCAGCTCATTAAAGTAGCTGTCCATGTTGCTGATTGCCTGTGGCGTTGGTTTGGCCTCGCTGTTGTGGTTGACAATCACGGTTTCAATCATCGGCCAGTTGTAGCCGTCTTTATCTTCACGTGGCAGCCCTTGATCCCACTGCGTGGTTTGTTGGGTAAAGTCGACGCGGTTATACCAATCGCCCGAATCATATGAGTCACGTTGCATCGATTTTGAACGAAGCAGTTCGCTGCCCATGTGGATAAAAGGCACCCCTTGTCCCAACAGAGCGGTTGAGAGTGACACGGCTTGGGCGCGGACGCGTGTTGCGAGCGGCATCGCGTAAGGGAATTTGTATTGATGGTTATCCCACAAGGTTTGGTTGTCGTGCTTGGAGACATAGTTTTGAATCTCCCACGCGTCTTGCGCGTAGCCAGCCGGTTGACCGTTGTAATCAACCTCGTCACCGCGCACGACATCACCATTGGCAATTTGTAACTGAAAATCTTTTAAGTTACCCGCCATACCCAAACGGACTAAATCCGCGTTATGCAGGGCGCTGGCTCTTTCCCCGCTGCTTTGCTGTTGCAGATCATTGGGCGCGACC
Organism: Salinivibrio sp. SS3; assembly: GCF_001722105.1. Lineage (NCBI taxonomy): Bacteria > Pseudomonadati > Pseudomonadota > Gammaproteobacteria > Vibrionales > Vibrionaceae > Salinivibrio > Salinivibrio sp. SS3. Next base: position 113,055 of record NZ_MEBQ01000043.1, read on the forward strand.
CATTGACCATTACCAAAGCCTTGGTTTTTACGCAGGTACTCGCCGCCATCGAATGGACCGCCGCCGCGAACCGCATCACGAAGTCGGTCAGAAAACGAGCCAATACCGGTGCCTGCTAGGTTTGCTTGGGTGGCTTGGACAAACTGGCGATCGTTGGCGACTTCACCGAAGTTCCAACCTTCACCATAGAAATACACATCTGGGTTAATGGTGCGGGCAACGGCAAGTGTGCGCTCGATCTGGGCCAGCGGATGATGCCCCATCAAATCCCAACGGAAGGCATCGATTTTGTAGTCTTTCACCCAGGTGGCAATCGAGTCATCGATCAGTTTGGCAAACATACGATGCTCAGGCGCTGTATTCGAGCAGCAAGTAGATTGCTCGACGTCACCAGTGACGGGGTTAAGACGCTGATAATACCAAGGCACGACTTTATCTAACACAGAGTAGGACCCTAAGCCCGCTTGGTGGGTGTGGTTGTAGACCACGTCCATCACCACATTCATGCCGATATTCTGTTTGATGGCCATGATCATTTTACGAAACTCAAGGATACGCGCGGTGCCCTCAGGTTCGGTGGCATAACTGCCTTCGGGTACAGTGTAATGGAAAGGATCGTAACCCCAGTTAAAGCTGTCGTACTGACGCATCGCCGCCATCACCGTTTGCACATAGGGGGTGTTAGCACTGTCTTCGGTGGCTAAATCCGTTAATGCTGCTTGGATGGTTTGATGGTTGTCGCACTCACTGGCCAGTCTGGGCGTCTCTTTCAGTGAAGGTGCTTTGTCACATAGCGTGGAGAAGCGGTCGGTTAAATCGATACGCTGGGCCGCGTCCTCGTTGATGGAGGCGATATCAAACACGGGGAGCAGATGTAAATGGGTGACCCCGGATTGCGCGAGCGCGGTTAAATGCTTGACCGGCTCAGTGGTGTTTTGGGTAAAAGCTAGGTACTTACCGCGCAGGTTTTGGGGTGTAGATTGATCGAGCGCGGAAAAATCACGCACGTGCGCCTCATAAATCACGCTGTTGGTGGGGTTTTGCTGTGAGTGAGGCGTACTCAGCGTATCCCAACCACTGGGTTTAAGCGCAGGCGCATTTAGATCGACCACCTGTGAATAGCTGGAGTTGGTCGACAAGCTATGTGAGTAAGGATCCGTGACTTCGAGACGCTCGATGCGATGTGTTTCAGGGTGATAAACCGACAGTTGATAACGGTAATAGTCGCCATGATTTAGCGCAGTGGTGGCGACATGCCAGCTTCCTGACTCGGTGTCGAAGTCCATTTTGATCGGCGTTTTGCGCTGCTTTGGCCCGTTTTTTTCGCTCGCCGATTGATAGGGCACCAGCGAGACTTGCTGTGCGGTAGGGGCCCAAAGACGAAACTCAGTGTGTCCAGCGTTAGGCGTGGCACCATAAGTGAGTTTTTCCGCGTGTTCGGCATACAAGGCATCGAGCGCGCGGGCCGGTTGAACATCGGTTGCGGTTAATACGGTATCACCGTCTTTGGCGATAGCGAGAAGCTGTCCTTTAAGCCATTGCCTCAGGGCAATATCGGCGCTAGTAAAGTCAAAATCGAACCCTTTGACGTCGTCTTGCAAATGAGGGAACGATAGTTGCCAATGATCGTGCGTGGCAAGGGTGGACTCGACACTCGCAGTGGCGTTTTCCACCTGCTGTGTGTCCGGGTTATAGCGCATGGTGCCATCGGCGGAGTAATACAAGGTGAGCGAGGTAGCGTTGGTTTGATGGGTGAGCAGGGTATCGGCGTCAGCAAATAGCACACTGGCGTCTGTGGTACCGATGTCTCTTGGGGGGAGGTTGGTTTCTTTATCGGTATTACAACCCGTTAACGCCATGATAGTCGCGATGGCAACCGATGCGCCGAGCGGTTGCAAAAAGTGAGTGCGCTTCATTGATTATTCCTCATGTGTCAATACTGAGGCGCAGCATACTGAAGGGCGACACCTACCATGCGTGATCGGGTTAAAACTCAGCGTGTCATGGCAGAAAAGATGATGAAATTCAGTAAAGTATCACGAAAGGTAGGGGGAGAGCGAAAGGCCACTACGCCCCCACGAAAAGTCTGGGGGCGTAGGCATAGCTGACTAGTTACCCATAAGTTGAAGGAGGTTTTCGGCGGTGACGACCGCTTCTTTACGGTTAGCAATATTGAGCTTTTGGTAAAGGTTACGGATATGGGTTTTGATGGTGGTGCCGGCGACATCCAGTTCATGAGCAATTTGCTCGTTACTAAACCCGGAATAAATCAAGCCGAGCACTTGCCATTCGCGTTGCGTCAGTGAGCTGGTTCGCACTAGCTCTGGCACGTTAGGGTGCTTGACCAGTTTTTCGACAAAGGCTTCATCAAAGTGGGTGGAGCGTGAGCGCTGATGGCTGGCGATTTCTTTTAATAGCTGCTGTGCCCGGTGGCGCTCTAATGCGCCGAGCGCATGTTGTTCAATCAACGCGTGCAGCAATGATGAGAGCGCATCACCTTCGATTAAAAAGTTACCCATCATCCCGGTTTGATTGGTTAGGATCAGGGCATCTTGCAAGAGACTTTTGGCGTATTCCGTCTCTTGCACTTTACTGGCGAGCACGGCCTCGACGATGAGATTGCGGTTTTTATCCGTCACTAAGTTGGCCCGGTTCGCTTCGCGGCGCAGAAAATCGACCGCTTGACGTGCTTGATCATACTGACCCAAATGCAGGTGCGCGCGGGCAATGTTTCGCCACTGAAGCTGGCTAAAGTGGTTGCAGGCGGTCGCGGGGCGAACGGCTTGATGTAACCACTCATCCATATTGGTCAGTTCGTTTTTGGCGTGCCAATAGAGCAATAGCGAGAGTGACGCGTTAGCGGTCCAATCAACATGATAAACTGATTCTCGTAGAAGGTGCTCTATGTGCTCAATGCTTTTGGCCGCTTTATCTAACTCACCGCGACTAACAGCCACGCGCGCGAGCATAGAGTAGCTATGCAAATGCTTGCTCGGCGGTTGGTTTTCCAAAACCTGTAGCCCCTTATACGCACAGGCTTCAGCTTCATCCAGACGGTTCCAACACCAGAGTATTTGGGCGCGAAGCCGTAGAGCAAATTCATGTAAAGGAACTTGATGCAATTGCTGATCTTCAATGAGCTGATCGGCGCTGTCGAGCAACTCAAACGCGGCTTGCACATAGCCTTGTGCCAGGAGAATTTCACTTTGCTGTAAAATGGCCCACAGCGCTTGGTGATATACCTGATGCTGGCGCGCTAACTTTTCCGTTTGTTGCATCATGGATAAAGCGCGATCCAGTTCGCCGAGCACATGATTCACCTCGCCAACCACGGAAGTCGCGACAATACGTCCTCGGTAATTGGCGCTATCGAGTTGCTCGAGTGCTTTTTCTGCCAGCTGCATCGCTTGCTCAGGCTCATTCGCATTAATGGCTACTTGGGCAAGCAGGGCATTGGCATTGCCTTGGTAATCAATATCCAGTGGAATGTCGCGGGCTTGATACGCCTTTTCGGCACTGGCCAATAACTCGCCAACTTCGTGATACCTATGTTGGCTTTGTGCTAACCAAGCACGCAGTAAGCTCAAATTGGGGTATTGGTATAAAAGCTCATCACTGAGCTTGATAATCGCGGATTCGAGTGTGGATAGTTCGCCACGATTGAACATACGCCAGCCGTGTTGATTGAGGATATCGGCCAGCAACGCATCGTCTTTGGCATAGCGTGCGTGGCGCAAGGCTTGATGAGGGGACTGCAGCTTTAGCCAAGCCAGTGCCGCGTGTCGATGCAAGGTTTGTTGCTGGTGGGGGATCCTGGCTTGGCGCTCGTGGGCCAAAAACTCCGCGAATAAATGGTGAAACCGGAACCAATTGTTATCCCCCTCCAGCGCATAGATAAACAAACCATAGCGATTCAGTGACTCAAGCATGCCCAGGGCGTCTTCTCGCTCGGTCAAGGCGAAAACCAGTTCATCATTGAACATTTCTAACACTGAGACTTTCATCAGAAACTGACGTGTCTCCGTGTCAAGCAAGTCGAAAACTTCTTCCGCTAGATAGTCCCAAAGATGGGCATGGTTGAATTCTGCACACGAGGCGGCGCTTTGCATTAGCGTGCGTTTTTGGTGCTGCGCTTGAATGGCGATCAGTTGCAGCGCGGATGGCCAACCTTCGACGTAGGTACATAAGGCATTTGCGGTCGATTCATCGACGCCATCGTCGATACGTTGGTTGAAAAACCGGGTTGTCTCTTCGTTATCGAACGCGAGAAGCTCGTTGCCTATCTCGATCATCAGGTCTCGCACGCGTAAGTTCGCGGTGCCCAGTGGTGGGTTAGCGCGTGACGTCACCACTAACGTGAGGTTCTCTGGCATGTGCTTGATGAAAAAGCGCATCGCTTCATGGATTTCTTCGTTATCAACTAGTTGATAGTCGTCCAGCACCAAATAGCTGCTGGCGTGAAACCCGGCCAGTTCGGCAAAAACATCAGACAAGAGCGCACGAAGTGATGAGAATTGGCGTTTTTCCGCCAGTTTTATCGTATTAGCGCAGCCTTCTTGGGTGGCTTGGTGCAACGCTTGTAATAAATAGTTTATGAAGCGAAAGCTGTCGTTATCACTGTCATCAATGCTAAACCAACCGACATTGGGTTGATCGGCGAGCCACTGGGCAGCCATGGTGGTTTTGCCATAACCGGCCGGAGAGCGAAACAGCACCAGCTTATAGTGGGGGGCTTGTTGTAAAATATCGAGCACTCGCGGGCGCAATATCGCGTTATAAAGCCGTCCAGGCCGAGTCAGCTTTGATGGGATCCACATAAGACACTGTCCTTCACTACAAATGCGGTGCGTCATCTTTGGTGCGCACCTCTGTCCTGATTGCAGTGTATGTAACTTCAAAGACACAAACTATGATCTATCCCTGATCTCTTAACGGGTGCCCTAATTTAGTGCAACTACGCCTTATAATTGTGATATATATCACTTAATTGCCTTGTTCTTGGCTTTTTTTATCGTCGGTGTACACATTGATGTTGGTTTGTAAGGGTTTAATTTGCGCTAGCGCACAAAAATCACCAAAGGCTAGACGGTTTTTTTCATCGCCGGCTTAGACAGGCTTTTGTCTCATAGCGTGATGAAGATCACCAGTCAGTGGGCTGTGCTTCATTTTGATGAGAGCCCGCTCACTGTTGATGTGTGACCTGGCTCTCTACGCCCTATGGTCTCCTCCTTTGATGAGAACGACGTGGGAGGATGTTTGCCGTGCTCGGGTTGGGCAGGATGACTAACCATCAAGGTTTCATTCCATTATCGAGAGCAACGACATGACACCAAAACAGCAACATGCGTTTGATAAAAGTGCGTTTAAAATCAGTATGGTTCAACACTTAACCCAGCTAGGTCACGCACCAGATACTGCTCAACTGCGTGACTGGTACCTCGCGCTTGGCCGTGCATTAGCCGAACACACGACGAGTGACTTGGTGGCCACTGAACACGATCAAGCCATTAAACAAGCGAAAAGTGTTAACTATTTATCCCTCGAGTTTTTGATTGGTCGTTTAACCGGGAACAACCTCATTAGCATGGGCTTGTACGATGCTATCGCCGATGCCGTGAGTGAGCTTGGGCTTGGGTTAACGGATTTACTCGAACAAGAGCGTGATCCGTCTCTGGGTAATGGCGGCTTGGGACGTCTGGCGGCCTGTTTTATGGACTCTTTGGCGGCACAGCAGTATCCAGCAGTGGGTTACGGATTACATTATGAATATGGGCTTTTCCGTCAGTCTTTTCATGAAGGGGCGCAGCAAGAGGCACCTGATGCGTGGCGCGAACCGGAAGGCTACCCATGGGAACTGGTACGTCCTGAATTATCCCAAATTATCGGCTTTTATGGCCATGTTGAGGTCGTTGAAGAAGCAGGGCATACCTATCGTCAATGGGTGCCGAGCTTGAAAATCCAGGCAATGCCTTGGGACTTACCCATTGTCGGTTACCAAAGCAACACCGTTTACCCATTGCGTTTGTGGGAAGGTCGAGCACTGACACCGTTCGCGCTTGATGCTTTTAATGCAGGCGACTACACCCATGCGCAGCAAGCTGATATCGATGCGGGTAATTTGACCAAAGTCTTGTACCCGAACGATAACCACGACGCAGGTAAAACGCTGCGCTTGATGCAGCAGTACTTCCACAGTGCCGCCTCGGTCGCAGATATCCTCCGTCGTCACCTAGAGGCTGGTCATGCTCTAGCGGCGTTGCCAGAGTATGAAACCATTCAATTAAACGACACCCACCCCACCATCGCGATTCCTGAGCTGATGCGCGTATTGCTGGATGATTATCGTCTGGGCTGGGATGAGGCGTGGTCAATCGCCAGTCGTACTTTTGCTTACACTAACCACACCTTACTGCCCGAAGCGCTGGAAACCTGGAGTGAGGCGTTGATTGCGCGCTTGCTGCCGCGTCATATGGAGATCATTTTTGAGATTAACCATCGCTTCATGCAAGAGGTAGAAGCGAAGTGGCCCGGCGATGTGGCGAAAAAGCAGGTGTTGTCAGTGATTGACGACAAAGGTGAGCGCATGGTGCGTATGGCGAATCTATGTGTGGTTGGCTCTTATGCGGTAAATGGCGTTGCGGCGTTGCACTCTCAGTTAGTTAAGCGTGATTTATTCCCAGAATTTGATGCGCTATATCCGGGCCGCATTCAAAATGTGACCAATGGCATTACACCGCGTCGCTGGTTGAAGTTCTGTAACCCTGACTTGTCCAACTTGATCAGTGAAAAAATCGGTGAGCAGTGGCCAGCGCAATTAGAGCAACTCGAGCAGATTGCTCAATACGCCGATGATACTGCGTTTCAAAAGATATTCATGGATGTCAAAAAGCGCAACAAGCAGCGTTTGGCGGGATGGGTTAAAGAGCACCTCGATATTACCCTCAATACCGATGCGATTTTTGATGTACAAATTAAGCGTCTGCATGAATATAAGCGTCAGCACTTGAATCTATTGCATGTGATTTCGCTCTATCAGCGTTTGCTTAACGAGCCAGACTTTGACATGGCGCCACGAGTGGTCTTTTTTGCCGCGAAAGCCGCGCCTGGCTATGAATTAGCAAAATCGATCATCTATGCAATTAATAAGGTCGCTGAAACCATTAATAATGATCCACGGGTCGGTGACAAGCTCAAAGTGGTATTTATTCCTGATTATCGTGTCAGTATGGCGGAAATCATTATTCCTGCTGCCGATGTGTCTGAGCAGATTTCTATGGCCGGTAAAGAAGCGTCTGGCACGGGTAACATGAAAATGGCACTCAACGGCGCGCTCACCATTGGCACCATGGATGGCGCGAACGTGGAAATCCGTGAAGAAGTGGGTGACGACAACATCTATATCTTTGGTCTTGATGTCGATGGCGTCACGGCGTTGCGCAAAAAAGGCTATCAGCCTGAAGCGGTCTATCATAGCCAGCCTCTATTGAAGGCCGCCTTGGATAGTCTGTTGGATGAGACGTTTACGCCAGGTCAGCCTGGGGCGTTGCGCCCTGTCTTTGACAGTGTCATGGGTAGCGGCGACCCGTACCTGTGTTTGGCTGACTTTGCCGATTACGTGCGCGCACACAATGACATTGACCGTGATTACCGTGACGCGTCGCAATGGGCACGTAAAGCGATTCTGAACACCGCGCTGGTCGGTAAGTTTAGCTCAGACCGCTCAATTCGCGATTACGTTAATAACATTTGGCAGTTAGAAGCGATTAAGCGCTAATTGCAATATAACGGGTTAACAACCTCATCGGTGGCAAGGAATGAGCCTTGCCACCTAACAATGATGACAACAATATTGCCCAATAAAAGAAGGGGGCAGACCCCTCGGAGAAAGCGATGAAAGAATCTGCATTGAAGACAGTCGCACAAATGGCCAACCTCGCTGATCGCTATATCAGTGCATGGGGCTCAGAAGCGGCTGTGCCGGACAGTACCTTACATGACTTACTAACGTCACTTGGCTATGACACACGAAACGACGAGGCGTTATTGGCGTCGGCGGAGAAAAAACACAAAGCGGATGTGCTCGCCCCCGTGCAGGTGGTGCAGGAGAATGAGCCGGTTGAAATTGCGCTTCATTTAGGTACCAGTGCGCGAGAAAGTGACTTTAGTTGGCGTTTGGAAACCGAACAGGGCGAATGCTTTGAAGGTTACTTACAGTCACAAATCGTTCGCGATGAGCGCAGTAATGGTGGCCCATTGGTGTTTAGCCTGCCTTGCTCCCTACCGTGGGGCTATCACCGCCTTTCCGTGATACGTAAACGGCGCAAAGCCCCGTATCAAATGACACTCATCATGGCGCCCACCCAATGTTATAAGCAGCCAGAATTGGATCAACACAAGAAAATGTGGGGGCCGAGTATTCAGCTCTACACATTACGTACCCCTCATAACTGGGGTATCGGTGATTTTGGCGATCTCAAACAATTGGTCAGTGAGCTTGCCTCGCGCGGCGCTGACTTTGTTGGCCTTAACCCTATTCATGCGTTGTTCCCTGCCAATCCAGAAGCCGCGAGCCCGTATAGTCCGTCATCACGCCGCTGGCTTAATCTTTTGTATATTGATGTGAGCAACGTTCGAGAGTTTTGTTTGAGCGCCCGTGCCCAGCAACTCGTGGGCAGTGCCGAATTCCAGCGTCGCCTGCAAGCAGTACGCGACACGCATTGGGTCGATTATAGTGAAGTCGCCGCCTTAAAGATGGCCGTACTACCGCTTTTATTTCAAGAGTTTAAGCAACGCGAGCTACTGCAACAGACACGACGTGGCCGTGCGTTTTTAGACTTTATCGAACAAGGGGGAGAGAGCTTAAAACAGCAAGCGACGTTTGATGCTTTGCACCAGTATTTACGGGCCGATGATCCTCACGCCTGGGGTTGGCCGGTGTTTCCTGAAAAATATCGCCGTTATGAAAACGCGGCGACGCAAGCATTTATCGAGCAGCATAGCGATGACATTCAACTGTACATGTATCTACAGTGGATTGCCGAAGGTCAAATGGAAGAGGTACAAGCTATTGCAGAAGAGCAGGGGATGTCGCTGGGCTTGTACCGTGATCTCGCTGTTGGGGTGTCAGACGCGGGAAGCGAAACCTGGTCGGATAATTCACCGTTAGTGTTGGATGCTAGCATTGGTGCACCGCCGGATGTGTTGGGACCGCGGGGACAAAACTGGGGCTTGCCGCCATTTGATCCGCAAGCGCTGCAACACACCGGTTACCATGCCTACATCGAATTGCTACGTGCCAACATGCGTCATTGTGGGGCGTTGCGTATCGATCACGTACTGGGCTTGCTGCGCTTATGGTGGATCCCTAAAGGGAAAAATGCTACCGAGGGCGCTTACTTGTACTATCCCGTTAAAGACATGCTCGCGATTTTAGCGCTTGAGTCGCATCGTCATCAGTGCAGTGTGATTGGTGAGGACCTGGGGACGGTACCCGATGAAATTGGCGCGTTACTTGCGGATGCGGGCGTGCATTCCTACAAGGTATTCTTCTTTGAAACCTCAGAAGAGGACGGTGGCTTTATTTCTCCGGCGCATTACACCGAGCAAGCGATGGCGACGCTTTCCACCCATGACATGCCAACCATTCGTGGTTTTTGGCATTGCGACGATTTAAAGCTGGGGCAAGAGTTGGGCCTATACCCAGATGAAGCGCAACTCCAACAACTGTTTGATGATCGCTTAAAAGCCAAACAAGGCATATTAGACAGTGTAAGCTGGCACGGCATGCTACCGGATGGCGTGGGGGCTGATGCGCGCTATGTGCCGATGGATGGCCACTTGTGCCGCGCATTGCAATTGCATGTTGCCGCCGGCCAATCGGCGCTGTTAAGTGTCCAGTTGGAAGATTGGTTGGAAATGGAGAAACCGGTCAACATCCCAGGCACGGTGGATGAATATCCTAACTGGCGACGTAAACTCTCGGTCAGTTTAGAGGCGCTTTTTAGTCGAGACGACCTCAACCAACTTGCCAGAGATTTATCTCGGGTGCGTATGCAAGCGAGCCGCCAAACTGTGTAACCACCATACCATGCTCTAACGCTCTATCCTCAGTGCCAGCCAACACGTACAGGATGGAGCGTTTTTTGTATAAGGAGCCTCCAGTGCCAGATTCTTCCCATTCGATACAGCCCCAATCTATTCAGCCTGATCACTTTGCAATGGATATGGCTGCTTTATATAACCCGAGCGTTGCACATCAGTATATGGGCGCGCATCCGGTGACGTTACCCGTCGCGGGTAAAGCGGTCGAGGGGGTTCGGTTTGTGGTTTTTGCCCCGCATGCACAATCAGTGAGCGTGATGGGTGATTGGAACCATTGGCAAGCCGACGCCGCTTACATGACGCCGATTGAAGATGGCTTTTGGGTCGGGTTTATTGCTCACCTTGGCATGCAGCAGCGTTATAAATACTCCCTAACGGGGCCCGATGGACAGTGCTTACCGCACAAAGCCGACCCTTACGGGGCGTATGCCGAGCAATACCCGTCCTTTGCCTCTCTGACCTATGATCAACATGCTTATCAATGGCACGACCAGCACTGGCAAGCGCGTCCCGTCACCGAAAAACACACGCAAGCGTTATCGTTTTATGAGCTTCACCTTGGCTCCTGGCAGCGAGATGCATCGGGTCAGTGCCTAGGCTATCGTGAGCTTGCTCACCGTCTCGTTCCTTACTTGGTAGAAATGGGTTATACCCATGTGGAGCTAATGCCAGTCAGTGAGCACCCCTTTTATGGTTCCTGGGGGTATCAGCCGGTTGGCTTGTTTGCGCCGACCAGCCGCTATGGCTCGCCAGATGATTTTAAGTATTTTGTCGACCAATGCCATCAAGCGGGTATTGGTGTGATCCTTGACTGGGTGCCTGGACATTTCCCTACCGATGATCACGGTTTAGCTTTTTTCGATGGCACTCCGCTATATCATGACCCCGACCCACGACGTGGCTGGCACAACGACTGGCATTGTCATCTTTACGATATGAGTAAAGAGCATGTACGCCGCTTTTTGGTGAATAACGCCTTGTATTGGCTTGACCAGTTTCACATCGATGGCCTGCGTGTCGATGCCGTCGCGTCGATGCTGTATCTCGATTACTCGCGGGAGCAGGATCAATGGATCCCCAACGTGGATGGCGGCAACGAGAACTATGATGCCATCGCCACCTTAAAGTGGATGAACGAGTCGGTTTATCATTATTTCCCAAATGCGATGACCATTGCCGAGGAATCGACGACATTTCCGGGGGTATCGGCACCTACGTATGCAGGCGGACTTGGGTTTGGGTTCAAATGGAATATGGGCTGGATGCATGACAGCCTCAGTTATATCCGTGAAGAGTCGGTGTATCGAGGCTATCACCACGACACGCTAACATTTCCATTGGTTTATGCGTTTGGCGAGAATTACGTATTGCCACTGTCGCATGATGAAGTGGTGTATGGAAAAGGTTCGTTGATCGGTAAAATGCCCGGTGACGAGTGGCAGCAAACCGCCAACTTACGTGCCTTTCTTGGGTATATGTATGGTCAGCCAGGTAAAAAGCTTAACTTTATGGGGGCGGAGATCGGTCAGACCGCAGAGTGGAACCATGACAGTCAGCTTGAATGGCATTGGCTACAATACGGTCGCCATCAAGGTATCCAAGCGTGGGTGAAAGCGCTGAACCACCTGTATGTCTCAACGCCGGCGCTGCATCGCCTCGACTGCGATCCGGCAGGGTTTGAGTGGCGATTAAAAGACGCTGCCGATCTCAGTGTCATGGCACACGAGCGGCTTGGCGATGACGGCTCGCGGATGCTGGTGGTGAGTAATTTCACCCCGGTACCCCGAGATGGTTTTCAGCTGGGTGTGCCGATGGGTGGTGACTATCAATTGGTATTAAATTCGGATGATGAGGCGTTTTGGGGCAGCGGGTACCCCGTTTACGTAGCGCTTAGCACTGATAAAAGCGCGGCGCACGACCAGCCCCAATCGCTGACACTGAACCTGCCCCCATTAGCCACTGTGTTTTATCGCTGGCAAGGGTGAAAGCAATGACGCCCTTTGGGCGACAAAGTGAAGATTGCGCCAAGTTAATCCTTGGCGTTTTTTCTGTCTGAGCCGATACAGTAAAAAGGCCGCGAATGCGGCCTAGTCGTTGTCTCTTACAAGGTGATATTAGGCGGCATCTTCTTCATCAACGAAGGTGACGCCATTTTCACGATGCAGGCGCTTGCACGCTCGACCGTCACTGTGGAACAGATGGCAGCGGTGAGCGGGAATACCAATCGCGTACTTGTCGCCGGGCTCAATCTCAACGGTATCGAGCTGGCGATAGATCACATCGGCGTCTGCGCTTTCAAGGTTGAGATAAATTTGCGTCTCGTTGCCCAGCTTCTCAACAATGGTCGCTTCCCCTTCAATTTGTGCATCACCGTCTTTGGCGGCCACCAAATGCTCAGGACGAATGCCGAGAGACATGCGATCGCCGCGCGTGACGGTTTTGCCATCGACTGGCATCCAGAAACTGGCCCCTTCACTCAGCTGTACTTTGACACGGTTTGACTCGACATCTTCAATAAAGACACTCATGAAGTTCATTTTGGGCGAGCCGATAAAAGAGGCGACAAAGCGGTTTTGTGGGTAATGGTATAGCTCGAGCGGCTTCCCGACCTGTGCGACTCGGCCTTCATCCAACACCACAATTTTGTCTGCCATGGTCATGGCTTCAATCTGATCGTGGGTGACATAAATCATGGTACAGCCAAGCTGACGTTGTAACTTAGTGATTTGCGCGCGCATCTGCACCCGTAACCCAGCATCGAGGTTGGAAAGTGGCTCATCGAGCAAGAAGACACGAGGCTGAGACACCAGGGTGCGTCCAATCGCAACACGTTGACGTTGCCCGCCAGACAACGACTTAGGTTGTCTGTCGAGTAAGTGACCGAGTTGTAAGATCTCCGCCGCTTGATGCACGCGCTTATCGACTTCCGCTTTGTTCGTTTTTGCTAGTTTCAAGCCAAACGACATGTTGTCGTAGAGGTTTAGGTGGGGATACAACGCGTAAGATTGGAATACCATCCCGACGCCACGCTTAGATGGCTCAATATCATTTACTCGCTGATCATCAATGTAAAGGTCGCCCGATGTAATATCTTCCAACCCGGCAACGCAGCGTAATAGGGTGGATTTGCCGCAGCCAGATGGACCGACAAAGACAACAAATTCGCCATCTTTTATCTCTAGGTCAACGTTTTTTGAAATCATTACATCGTCGTCATACGCTTTACAAACGTTTTTAAACGTGACACTTGCCATGTCGCTCGCCCTCAATCGCTTTTCATTAATTCGGCTCAATACGCATTATAGGTGGCTGTGCTATTCAATATCGGCCATTTTCGAGCGTTATCGTTTTTGTTGAACGCTGTTTGGTTACTGACTAAGCACATTGGATAGATTCCACCCGATGCTTTTTTGATGTCAGGCAGTGTCGCGTATCTTTGCAAATGGCGCATCCTCCCGTGGACAATTATTACGGGGGGAGTAGGCGGGGAGGAGGATAATCTCCTCCCCAAATTGATTTGAGGGTGTACATCACAAAATTATGAGCAAATTAGTTGAAGTTGATCACGTACCGTTTATTTTTGTGAACCGCATCATTAGCGACGAGCGATATGGATCACGAATTCGCTCGCATAGAGGCAGGGCGTAGAGGCCAGGATGATGAGGAATGCGCGGGAATTACCCATGATAGACCGTGAAATACAGCTCATCCTCCATGGAATCGTGCTACACCTCAGTAGAAGAAGGATAGAAAGATGAAAAAATCACTTAGCGCTGTTGCTCTCGGTACCCTGATTGCACTGGGTTCATTTGGCGCCAATGCCAATATCGAAGAAGGCCAACTGACGATTTGGATTAACGGAGACAAAGGTTACAACGGCCTTGCCGAAGTGGGTGATCGCTTTGAACAAGATACGGGCATTCCTGTCACCGTCGTTCACCCTGATGGTCTGCAAGACAAGTTCCCTCAGACTGCTTCAACGGGCGATGGTCCAGACATTGTATTTTGGGCGCACGATCGCTTTGGTGGCTATGCAGAATCAGGCTTGCTGGCAGAGATTCGTCCATCTGAGCGTCTTAAAGACGGCATGGTCGACTTTGCTTGGGATGCGGTGAAATACAAAGGTAAATACGTCGGTTATCCGGTGGCCGTGGAATCGCTTTCTCTCATCTACAACAAGGATTTGGTGCCTAACCCACCAGAAACGTGGCAAGACGTGGTTGAGATGGATGCCAAGCTCAAAGAGCAGGGCAAGTCAGCCATCATGTGGAACCTGAAAGAACCGTACTTCACATGGCCACTGATGGCGGCTGATGGCGGTTATGCATTTAAGCAAACGGCAAACGGCTATGATGTGAAAGACGCGGGTATCAATAACCAAGGTGTACATGACGCACTGCATTTCATGAAGCAGATGGTGAAAGATGGCGTGATTTCATCTGATATGGACTACTCGGTCTCTGAGTCTTCTTTCAACCAAGGTGATACAGCGATGACCATCAACGGCCCTTGGTCGTGGGGCAATATCGAAAAGTCGGGTATCAACTATGGTGTCACCACCTTGCCAACCTTCCAAGGTGAAGCCTCTAAACCCTTTGTTGGCGTGTTAAGTGCCGGTATTAGCACCGCGTCGCCAAACAAAGCGCTGGCGGTCGAGTTTTTGGAAAACTATCTGTTGACTAATGACGGCCTATCAACGGTGAATGCTGATAAACCTCTGGGTGCGGTGGCGTTGAATAGTTATCAGGCGGAACTTGCCAAAGATCCGCGTATTGCGGCAACCATGGAAAACGCCAAACATGGCGAAGTGATGCCAAACATTCCACAAATGAATGGGTTCTGGGCAGCGGCCAAAAACGCCATCATTAATGTGGTCGATGGCCGTCAAAGCGTCGAGGAAGCACTCGACGATGCGGAAACGCAAATGGTCAAATAAGCTCTATCTGCAGGGGGGCTTGCCTCCCTGCATTTTTTAAAAACTATGTGAGTAGCGTTCCTTATGCAGTCAGTCCAAGGTTCCCAAGCTATGACAACGTCAGGCTCTTCTTTGCCCAGTAGTACAAAAGCGTTCATAAAATGGGCGTTATTGGCTACTGTGGCCATTATCAATGGCTATGCCACCGTCTTGATGTATTCGCGTGGTGAAACCGCCTTTGCCCTGTTAACTGTGGTATTAACCGCATTAGCGCTGTACATTTTTGGCAGTAAAAAAACATACGCCCATCGCTATATCTATCCAGGTATCGCGGGGATGATCCTTTTCATTATTTTTCCGTTGGTTTATACCGTTGGGCTGTCATTCACCAACTATAGCGCCAAAAATCAACTCTCTTTCGAGCGTGCCCAGTCCGTATTATTAGAGCGAACCTTTCAAAGTGGCGACAGTTATCCTTTCTCGTTATATCAAACGGATCAAGGCGTTCGCATTGTGGTGGAGGGCGAGAATACACGCTATGCCACCAAGCCATTTGAATTTGCAACCTTGGCTAATGACAGCTTGTCACTTAGCCCGATTGACAGTGTTGAGGGACAAAAAGCGTCACTACGCGACGTGATTCAAAACCGCGACGCGCTTGGGGAGTTAGACCTAGCATTGTCTGGTGACAAAACCATTCGTATGAGTGGTTTGCGGAAGTTCGCCGCCATTCAATCGCTTTATAGCTTGCAGGACGATGGCCGCACGCTGATCAACAATAAAACGGGTGAGACGCTCAAACCTAACGATGAGGTAGGTTACTACCAACCGGTTAATGCCTCCGGTGAATTTGTTGGCGATACTGTTTCACCCGGTTATGTGGTGCAAATTGGCACGGATAACTTTGAGCGCGTATGGACGGATGATGGGATTAAAGAGCCGTTTATTGGCATCTTTATCTGGACGATTGTCTTTTCCGTACTCACCGTGGTATTCACCCTGTTTATTGGCTTGATATTGGCGAGTTTGGTGCAATGGGAAGAGCTGAAAGGTAAGTCGATCTACCGTTTGTTATTGATCCTTCCTTATGCGGTACCCGCCTTTATTTCAATTTTGATTTTCCGAGGCTTGTTTAACCAGAGTTTTGGCGAAATCAATATGGTCTTGGAAGCCCTGTTTGGCATTAGCCCGAATTGGTTCTCCGACCCATTCTTGGCGAGAAGCATGGTGCTCACCGTTAATACCTGGCTGGGTTTCCCTTATATGATGATCCTCTGTATGGGCTTGCTTAAAGCGATTCCTGATGATCTCTACGAGGCATCCGCGATTGACGGCGCGAATTTCATTCAGAACTTCACCCGTATTACGCTGCCGATGATGATTAAACCACTGACTCCTCTGCTGATTGCGGCCTTTGCCTTTAACTTCAATAACTTTGTGATGATTATGTTGTTGACAGAGGGTGGGCCAAACCGTATCGGCACCACGGAGCCGGCTGGTTATACCGATTTGCTGGTTAGCTATACCTATCGCATCGCCTTTGAAGGCAGTGGTGGTCAAGACTTTGGCTTGGCAAGTGCCATCGCCACACTGATCTTCTTGATAGTCGGTGCACTGGCGTTAATCAACCTTCGTATGACGCAGAAAAACGAGCACTGAGGAACCTAAATATGGCAATGGTACAAGGTAAATCCTTAAAATATCGCGTCTGGGCAACCCATATTGGCTTGTGCTTGTTCTTGGCGTTGATCCTATTCCCGCTGTTAATGATTATTGCGATTTCATTCCGCGAAGGGAACTTCGCCACTGGGAGCTTGATCCCGGACAATCCATCACTGGAACACTGGAAATTAGCACTGGGCTTCCCGGTGACTAACTCGGATGGCACGGTCACGCCACCGCCATTTCCCGTTTTATTATGGCTGTGGAATTCGGTAAAAGTGGCCGGGATCACCTCGCTGTTTATCGTGGTGCTGTCTACCACCTCGGCGTACGCCTTTGCCCGTATGCGATTTAAAGGCAAGCAGACCATCTTGAACGCGATGATGATCTTCCAGATGTTCCCAGCGGTGTTGGCATTGGTCGCTATCTACGCCTTGTTTGATAAGTTGGGACAGTACATTCCATTTTTGGGACTCAACACCCACGGTGGCTTGATCTTTGCGTACTTAGGCGGGATTGCATTACACGTTTGGACCATTAAAGGTTACTTCGAGAGCATTGATGGTTCACTGGAAGAAGCCGCTGCACTAGATGGTGCCACCCCGTGGCAGGCGTTTAGGCTGGTGCTGCTTCCGCTCTCCGTGCCTATCTTGGCTGTGGTCTTTATTCTGTCGTTTATCATGGCGGTAGGTGAGGTGCCAGTTGCTTCGATTCTGTTGTCGGATGTTGATTCGTATACCTTGGCGGTCGGCATGCAGCAGTACTTGTATCCGCAAAACTATCTGTGGGGCGACTTTGCGGCGGCAGCCGTACTGTCAGCGGTACCGATTACCGGGGTTTTCTTACTCGCCCAACGTTGGTTAGTGGGTGGTTTGACCGCAGGGGGCGTGAAAGGCTAGGGCGTTACGCCCTTAGGCGAAGCAAGAGCGCGAACGTAAAGGCAGCTAACATTAGCTGCCTTTTTGATGCGGGTAATATTGGGCTACAGCCAGTCACCGTCGATACAGACCAAAAAGCTCTTTGCTGCCAAGCGTTGGCATGACGCTAGTGTGGCGACGGTTGTCTTATCGGTCGCGGTGTCACAGACAATGCACCACTGATGATTTGGTGGAAGCCGTAGGTCGTGCGCGGTGTCGCTGCTGTTGATGGCTATAAGCATTGATTGACCCGCGTCAGGGTGATGCGCGCCGAGCGTGATCTGACAGCTGAGCGCTTGCAGCTTTGACCATTGATGATCGTGAATCGGATCGCCATTCGGGTGCCGCCACGTAATCTGATTGCAATGGCGCTGTGTGCCACTTAACGCATCGATAAAGCGTGGTACGATGGCATTGCGGCGTGCAATCATAGTGGCTAGCCAGTTTGACCAAGTGTGATCCTGCGTTTGCCAGTTTAACCAACTGATAGGGTTATCTTGGCAATAGGCATTGTTATTCCCTTGTTGCGAGTGGCCTAACACATCGGCCATTAGAATGTGTGGCGTCCCCAGCGAGAAGAGGATGCTTGCCATCATATTCCGTTTTTGCCGACTCCTTACCTCAATAATGTCAGGATTTTTTGTCGGCCCCTCGACACCATAATTGGCGGAGCGATTGTCACCATGACCATCCCGGTTATTCTCGCCATTGGCATGGTTATGCCGCTTGGCATAACTGACCACATCCTGCAGGGTAAAACCATCATGGTAGGTTACATAGTTAATCGGCAAATGATCGGGCCAATGCGCTGCGCTGAAAACGTCGCGCGAACCCATCAATCGCGTGGCGAAATCTTGCAGTATGCCTGGATCTCCTCGCCATAAACTGCGCGTGGTATCTCGTATTTTATCGTTACATTCGGCCCAGTTAATCGGAAATTGTCCTAGCTGATACCCATCGGGGCCTATATCCCAGGGTTCCGCAATCAATTTGACCTTAGAAAGGATCGGATCCTGGGCAATGGCGAGGAAAAACGCATTGTGGGGGTTAAAGGTATCGCCATTTCGCCCTAGGGTCGCGGCGAGATCGAACCTAAACCCATCCACGTGATAGTCGGTGACCCACATGCGTAAGGTGTCGAGCACCTGCTTCAGTGCGGCAGGGTGGCGTATATCAAGGGTATTGCCACAGCCGGTATAATTGCGCAGTTGTTGGCCATCATGTAAGTACATGGCATGATCAAACGCTTTATAATGAAGAATCGGCCCACCTTCTCCGCCTTCTGCCGTGTGATTAAATACCACATCCAAAATGACTTCGATATCGTGGCGGTGTAGTTCGCGTATTGCCGTCTTTAGCTCGTTAACCGCACTTTTCTCCGCGTAGCGTGGATCCGGTGCCATCCAAACATATGGGTTGTAGCCCCAGTAGTTGGTTTTTTGCTGGCTGAGTACATGCGGCTCAGGTAAGCAAGACGTAATCGGAAGCAGTTGCAGGCAATTAATCTGATGTTGTTGATAAAACGCCAACATCGTTGGTGAGACTAAACCCAAATAACGTCCTTGCTGCACTGGGGCGACATCTGGATGCTGCTGAGTCAGCCCTTTAACATGGGTTTCGAAAATCACAGTGTCTTGTATGGCGCGCTGAGGCGATGACACGCCTTGCCAATCAAAAGACTCATGATCGACGACTTGGCAGCGCGCCAGCAATGTGCTTTGCGATGGTGAATAAGGAGGCTGATAGCGTAAGGGACCAGTCACCGCTTGCGCATACGGATCGGCCAAGTACCATGTTTGACCATCCTGTAAGACCTCAAAACTGTATTCTTGCCCCGCAACCACATCAGCGACATCTCGTGTCCAGTAGCCACGCTTGTATTCGCGCATGGCGAGCCGCTGAGGCTGGTGCCCTTGATGCCACAACAGTAAATGCACGCAGTCCTGATCGGGTGCATACAGCGTAAACCGACAGCCTGATGGGTGTAGTTGCGCCCCTAATACATAAGGGGATGGGAAGCAAACCGACATAAATAACACCATTAAATGAGATGAATCGCTATTAGAGCGTTTACCTATAAATAATTCAATCTGACGTCACATTTATGATCATTGTCCCTCATGTAATAAAGTTTCACACCTTTAAGAATAAATCTATTAATAGTGATCGTGTCGACATTTTGTAGGCCTGTTTAGCGAAAAATAATTACCAATTACGCCCTCGTTCAGTGACCCAGCTCGACAAGTTTAGATAGTCAGCTCTCACTCCTCCTTTCTCCTCCTCCCCCTGAAATCGCACGGTTGGATGACGCGAATATGACCGCTCAGGGATAGGATAATTCCAGGATAACGAAGAAAGCTAAGCCTTGGACACACTGTCTTTTTCCACTACCCACTGCCGGTGTGAAGAGACACGTAAAAAAGGCGCATTATGGAGTAAGGTATGAGAAAAGTAAGTTTAATTGCGGCGGCTGTCGCAGCTGCTGTCACTGCCACCTCAGCATTTGCTGTAGATTTTAATGGTTATGCTCGTGCGGGTGCTGCGATCGGTGGTGATGGTGCAGGTGATAGTGCTTTTGAAAAGAATAAAGTTGGTCGTTTGGGTAACGAAGACGACAACTATTACGAGTTCGGTTTTTCAGAAGAACTTCAAACGGGTGAGCAATCATGGAAGCTGGAATCGATGATTGCCTCCAGCGATAAAGGCCAAAGTGGTTGGGAAAGTAGCGAAATAAACGTCGCGCAATTTAATGTCCAAGCCAAAGGTGTGATTGCATCCGACCCTGAAGCCGTTATTTGGGCGGGTAAGCGCTATTATCAACGAAAAGATATCCATATTACTGACTTCTATTTCTTGAACACCTCAGGTACCGGTGGTGGTATTGAAAATATTTCACTGGGCGATCAAAAACTTTCTTTAGCGTTTATTCAAGATGGAGAAAATGATCAGTCTTCAGGCTATATTTTTGATGCGCGCTTAGCCAATATCGGCTTGTGGGAAGACGCGAGTTTAGAGCTTGCCACTGCCTATAACTTTGCAACAGAAAAAGATGACCAAACCGAAGCCGCTGATGATGGTATTATGCTTACCGGTATTGTGCATCAAAATATGGACAACGGCTTCAACCAAACAATCTTGCAATATGGCTCTGCAGGATACGGTGATCAGATTGCTGGCTTTGGATCTGGTGCATGGTACAGCCGTGGCTCCGACGATAAAAACGATGCGAAAGGCTACCGTATTATTAACTGGGGTGTGATGAATGTTGGTTCGTCGATGGAACTTGGACATCAGCTTTCTTATCACAACGGGTCGGACTTAACAGATGGTGAGGGTGACTCTGATATGTTCACCGCGGTTGTGCGCCCTGTTTATAAGTGGAACGACACGATGCGCACCATCGGTGAGGTCGGCTTCTTTGATGGAGAAAATCAAGGAACAGACCAAGGAGGTCACAAGTTTACTTTAGCTCAAGCATGGGCAATGGGTGATAGCTTCTGGTCGCGTCCTGAGATTCGCTTCTACGGTACGTATATTACGGATGAAGAAGGAGATACGTTTGGTGACAAAGGTGACTCAGAGTTCGTAACGGGTGTGCAATTGGAAGCTTGGTGGTAAGCCTTTTTTAAACTGTCTTTTTTCATAGCCGACAATTGTCGGCTATTTTTTTAGGTGTTTTATATGAACAAAAAAGTGTTATTTATCTCTGGATTATTACTGCTTAATGGGTGCTCGACGATCGTTGATAACCAATATCAGATTGCACCTACGGGAGAGGCAGTGACGCAGATTGAGAAAGCGAAACAACTACCGCTAGAGATGAATAAAGAGCTCAAAGTAGCGGTCACCACACAAACACAAGTCCTAGATATCCATAGCATTGATAGCCCTGGCGTTATTTTTGAATTACCGATGGTAAAAAATGGATTGGATATCAATATCGAGGCAGAAATAAACGATAGTGTTTTTGTCCCAAGTGCCAAAGTGATTAACCAGTCTGGCGATATTCGCGCGGAGCTTGATGATCGAGGCTTAGTTTATCTAAAGCCCCGTCTAGCCAATGGAAACCGTTTGCAAGGTAATATTAAAGCCCACCCACAAGTAGGTGACAGTGCGCTCTATTTGGTTATTTTTACTGATAAAGATAAACTTGACGAAACGGTGGCGGTCAGCCACCCAGCGAAATTGGACGCAGAGGGAAGAGGGAATTACTTTCCAGAGGTAGGCGATATTCAAGTGCCGCGCGCGTTGACCGGTACGTTTTCCATCGAAGCAACCGCATTGGGCGCACGTACCAGCGATCAGTCTATCGTACTGCCAGCACTCTCCGCCACTGAACGTCCGCAACAAGAAAGCGTGACTTTTTACCACCAGGCTATTCGAACCGCGATTGCAGATAACGATGTCGACAAAGCAATGGGATTACTGCGTGATGCGGAGCAATTGGGTATCACTGACGCTGACCAAGTCTTTCGTGACGCGATGAAAGCACAGTTAGACAAGCAGTAATCTCATCATTTAATCTACATTTTACATCGCGTCTATAACAAGACGTAACCTCAAAAGGGCAACGTTGGTTGCCCTTTTTTAGTATGAGAGAAAAAGCTGGGGACTAAACGGTATACGTATCGACCAGTTGGCGAATCGTTTTGGCCTCGTGGTTAAGGGTCTCGTTTGCGCCCTGCGCTTGCTCACTGAGTGACAAGGTTTGTTCAATACGTTGTGAAAGGGCTTGGATATTTTCGGCCACCTGCTGAGAGACGGCACTTTGCTCCTCCGCCGCGCCTGCGGTTTGATAATTGATATCGCCTAGCTGCTGCACCAAATCAACAATCTCGGTTAAGGTCTCCTGCACGGAAACACTCGCTTGATAACCTTCTGCCGCACCACGCTCACCTTGTTGGATGACGGCTTCAATATCGGTCAGTAGTTGGTTGAAGGTCTCAAGCGTCGAGACGATTTGGTCGACAGATTTTTGTGAATGCTGGGCCAAGGCGCGCACCTCGTCAGCGACCACCGCAAATCCTCGACCAGCTTCACCGGCGCGTGCCGACTCAATCGCGGCATTGAGCGCTAGCAAGTTGGTTTGATCTGAAATGCCGCGAATGTCGTCGAGCAACGCGGCAATATCGCTACCACTGGCTTTGACTTCGCTGACAAAACTGTTGGCTTTTTGCAGATCTGTGTTGGCGGTTTGGTTACGTGCCACATTGTTAGCCACATTCTCCATGCATTGATTTAGCGATGAAACCACTGCGGTGTTTTTCTCTTTGGAGGCTTCAGAGTTGGTTGCCACATCTTTTGAGGTCGCGGTCAGTTGCTCCATTGCCGTCGCGGCTTGGTGTAATGTCTCGGTATTTTCAGACAAAGCTTGGTGGGCATCGGTGATGGCGTTATTGGCGGTCGTTGATGTGTCGGACAAACGTCCACCTGCTTGTTGAATTTGTCCCACCATCGATTGCAGCGCATCCAGCATCTGATTGACTGAGTGTTTAATTCGATCAATCTCGGTTTGACCGTTAACCGATAAGCGTTGAGTTAAGTCACCACCACCTTGGGCTATCGCTTGGATAGACTGTTCTACGCTGGTCAATGGTGCTAATTGGCGTTTGATAACGACTTGAATGATCCCAAAAGCGAGAACAAGGACGAGGCCACTCACCCAATAAATGGTGTTTTGAATATCGCTTTCGGCGTTAGTCATCATCTGATTCAGTTGTGTGACGGGTGCCATCGCGGCTTGCTTGGGGGTCACAATCATCACTGACCACGTCTGAGACATATTGCCAAACTCGATCGGTTGCGACACATAAAAGTGCGAATCGGTTTGTTTGAATTGGTTTGTTGCGCTCTGGCTTAGAAGGTTAGAAAGTGGTTGGTAAGCAGGAGGGGAAAGTCCCGAGACCGCAGCGCCATGTTGAACGTGCTGATCGGTGCTAGCAACGACTCGTCCATCTTGACTGATAACAAATAGTTCCCCGTTATTATCGGCACGTTTGGCTAAGAGTGATTGGATTTGCGAGGTTTTGAGCGTACTTCCCACCATAGCAACCGTTTTATCAAAGCGAAAAACGGGAGTTGTCACGTCGAACACCGTTTGCGTCTTACCATTAATCTGAGTCGTTCTTGGATCAGTAATACAATCTTTTTGGGTGCTCACTGGGCATTGATACCAAGGATTGGTTTCAGAGAAATTTTGTGCAGCGGTAAGGCGCATTTCCCCGTTTTCATCCACTGACACCGACGGCACATAGCGGCCATCCGCTGCACTGGTTGGATCGCCGTAGTAAAAAGCATCGGCGCCTAAGACGTTTTTTTGCCACTCGGTATAGATGTTGTGCCATTCAGGTTGGCGTTTCAAAATCGAATACATGATCCGAGGAATATCATCTCGGTCGAGGATCCGGGCTGACTTATTCTTTTCCGCTTCAGAGGTATAAATCTGGGCGATAGTTCGCACCGTATCGAGCGGAGAAGCAATGTAAGCATGGATCTCCTCGCTAATCGCAGTCGCGCGATTTTGCATCTTGATCACTTGATCACGCTTTACGTTTTCAGTGACCTGGGATGACATGGCCGACTGGCTGCTATTCAGCGTTGATAAAGAAACCGCACTCACTGCCCCAAGACCGATCAGAACGATGGACGAGGCAGCCAAACTTATCCGTTGACTTATAGAAAGGTTACGCAACTTTTTCATAATCACTATCCGCACAAAGAAAACCGCACAAAGAAATATTCTGAGTCGTCGAGTGGCGAGACAATGGCGTCGTGCGAAATGTGATGGCACAACGGGTAGCGCGCCGACGGAGACGATAATTGACACTAGTGTTACTTAAATAAGAAAAGGGCACATCCTCCTTATTTAACGGCATGAGGGAGGAATGCAATCTCTCGCTGACTTGCGAATGTCCTATGATCTGTCTCATATTTTTATGGGAACAGCGGAGAGCAAATAGGGCTGAGATCTCAATTCTTATAACTGAAGCGGGGACTATAAAGCCGTAGTTCACATTTCTTCTATGTGTTGTTTGGGGCGTAGGTAAAAGGCGTAGGTTTAAAAATAGCGATGAGGAAGGCGTGACGTTTTACAGTGTAAACTGTGCGGAGGCGTGATTAACGCGGCGCCGCCAGGACGCCGCGTTGGAGTATCAAGACAGTCCACCTATTTATTTACGGCGGCAGAACTCCGCAATCACAAACAGGGTTTGGCCGTTGACTTTGCCCTGTACATGGGTCGGATCGTCGGTCAAATTGATGCCGCGGATCACGGTGCCTTGTTTGATCACTTGGCTTGAGCCTTTAACGGGCAAATCTTTAATTACGGTCACGTCGTCGCCTTTTTGCAGTGCGACACCGTTAGCGTCCAGCACTTTGACTTCTTCGATATCTTGCCCCGTTTCTGCCCACTTACGGACATCGTCTTCCATGTACATCATGTCGAGATTATCTTGCGCCCAGCTTTCACTAGAAAGACGAGAAAGTTGGCGATAGGCAACCACTTGAACCGCAGGCTCTTGGCTCCACATGCTCTCGCTTAGACAACGCCAGTGGTTCACATCGATATTGTCTGGATGTTGAAGCTGATCGTGACACGTGCCACAAACCAATACGCAACTGTTTGCTGTGGTGTCGGGCGAGTAAGGGACGTCATACACAGATAAGTTGTCTTGGCTGGCGCATAGTTCACATTGGCCGCCACTGCGCGCCTGAAGCGTTTGTTCAATACTCATGTTTTATCTCACAACGGGCAGGAATGTCCCTGCATTAACAATCAGGCAGAGTGTAATCGCTGACATAAATTCTTACAAGTTATAAGGGATTGAATCAGCGAATAGAGTGGCTATATATGTCGAGTAACGCAAAAACAAAAATGCCACGCAAACGCGTGGCATTGTCTCAATGAAGGTCGCGTAACGTTAGGCGTTAGCCGAGTCTTGCTTTACCACTTCATGGTGATCGAAAACATTTTTATCTTGGCCACCGGTTAAACGCGAGGTAAGGGTACCGGCTGTCATTGAGCCGCTCACGTTTATGGCAGTACGACCCATATCAATCAAAGGCTCGATAGAAATGAGCAAGCCGGCAAGCGCAACAGGCATATCCAATGCTGAGAGCACGATCAGTGCCGCAAAGGTGGCGCCACCGCCTACACCGGCAATGCCGAATGAGCTTACGGTGACAATCGCAACCAAGGTGGCGATAAAGCCCGGATCGAGTGGGTTGATACCAATGGTGGGCGCAATCATCACCGCCAGCATGGCAGGATACAGACCGGCACAGCCATTTTGCCCCATGGTGGCACCAAATGAGGCAGAGAAATTGGCGCTGGCCGGGTCGTTACCCAAGTTCTTCATTTGTGAATCGATATTGAGCGGAATCGTGGCCGCGCTTGAGCGAGACGTAAAGGCGAATGTCAGCACCGGGAGCACTTTTTTCAGATATTGAATTGGGCTCATACCAACAAGGCCAATCAATACCAGATGCATCACTAGAATGGCACCTAAGCCCACATAGGAGGCGGCGACAAAATTGGCCAGCTCAAGAATTTCACTGACGTTTGAGCCAGCCACCACTTTGGTCATTAGAGCCAAAATACCATAAGGCGTGAGGCCGATGATCATACGTACGAGCGTGCGCACTAACTCCTGAGCCACATCCATAAAGCGTTCAAAACGCTCGCCAAGTTCAGGCTGAGTGCGTGAAAGCGCTACACCGGCTATACCCACTAGCGCAGAGAAAATCACCACAGCGATGGTCGAGGTAGGACGGCTACCGGCCAAATCCGCAAATGGATTTTGTGGGAAGAAAGAGATAATCATATCAGCCAAAGATAAGTCTTCGACTGAGCCCAAGCGTTGCTCTAGAGCGGCCCCACGTGCCATCTCTCGTGCACCTTGCACGATATCTTGCGCTGATAGCCCAAACAAGTTGCTAACCAGCACACCAATGAGCGCGGAAGTAGCGGTGGTGGCAAGTAAAATGCCGATGTTTAAGCTAGAGATTTTGCCTAGAGAACCTGAGTCTTTCACTTTCAAAATCGCGCCAATAATCGACACGGTGATCAACGGCATGATGATCATTTTGAGTAGGCTGACATAACCGGAGCCGACGATATTGATGTAGTTAATGGTTTCGCGCGTGATAGCGCCGTCAGCACCGTATAACGCTTGCAGCGCAGCACCGAACGCAACCCCCATGCCGAGGCCGGTAAACACGCGTGTGGATAAGGATTTTTGTTGCTTGTGCAATTTGACAAGCATCGCCAGCAGCAGCGCAAAAGCAATCAGGTTTAAAAGGATAACTGTCATAATCGGCGTTCCAACCTAGAGAATTATAATGATTTGAGTGCCTAACCCCGTTTAAACGTATTAAAGAGTTAGTGATTGGTTGGCATCATATGCCGGAAGGTGCATGCAATGAAGACCTATGTCACATTATTACTAGATAAAAAAAGCACTTGTTAAAACTAAAAAGAATATGGAATGTGGTTTCAGCAATTTTTGTCGATAAATTGCGCAACCTCATGAAAATGCGCTTTCTTACACACCTTACGGTGGTGGAGAAGGCAAACAGATCCACATATCGACTGGATAAAAACGAACGTTCGTACTATTAATAGATAGACGGTTGCGGTAAGGTAATAAACGTTGACTGCCAAGGTGTCCTGGCGTAGTCATTTGGTTTTTAGCAATCCGTTTTTGAAGGTTTAATGAGATGGGCGTATCTAGTGAACCGACGTACTCGCTCTCGAAACGTGAGCAAACCAGGTTGCGTATTCTCGAAGCCGCGTTTGAGTCAGCCAGCGTGTATGGATTGGAAAGCTTGACGATTGGTAGCTTGGCGCGCGACGTAAAAATGTCAAAAAGCGGGCTATTTGCCCATTTCAACTCGCGTGAAAACTTACAAATCGCGGTGGTGCATTTTGCCGGTGATCGCTTTGTCGAGCGGGTGATTAGCCCGATTCGTGAAGCTGACCATGCGAGTATTGAGGCCAAATTGCAACATTTGCTGCGTAATTGGATGGGTTGGCATCAGCACTTTCAGGGTCAGTGCTTATTTTTAGATGCGTGGCATGAGCAGCGTGCGAGCAATGATCCCATCCATCAGGCGTTGCAGCATGTTACCCGTCAGTGGCTCGACTACCTAGCCGCACAGTTTGAAAAGGGCAAGCAAGCCGGCGAATTTCGCGCCGACCTTGATACCTGGCAAGCTGTCTATCAGTTGTATGGGCACTATTTGAGTAGCCAGTTATTTCTGCGTTTGTCACTCGAATCGCCGGAAGGGACACGCTTTTGGCATGGTGTCGAGCAGTTGCTCGCGCAAAGCCGCCGCGAATGTTCCCGATAAGAATGAACATTGTGTCGGTATCGAACCAACGATATTTTTCAGCATAAAAACGAACACTCGTTCGATTTTAAGGATTCAATGACCATGAGTAAAAAAGTGTATTTTTCAACGCCGGGCCGCTTTAGCGCCAAACGTTCTCTCGTGGGGGCGGTGAGCCGGTGTCATCACCGCTTGGCACCTCGTCATGCTAAAAAAGTCGCACGAAAACTCTTTCTCACCCCAACACGCAGTCCTATGGTGAACGCAGAGCCTGAAGGCGTGGTGCGCTCTCGAGTGCAAAGCCAAGAAGGAGAGCTACAAATGTATAGCCTTGGCGCTGGGCCAACCTGGTTGCTGACGCATGGTTGGTCGGGATCCGCCAGTCAGTTCTTTCCACTCATGGCACATATCGCGTCACTAGGCTTTCGTACGGTCGCATTTGATCATCCAGCACACGGTCAAAGTGGCGGGGAAGAAAGCCACATTCCCGGCTTTGTGCAGGCGATCAATGATGTATTAGATCAAGTCGATAATGTGTCTGGGGTGATTGCGCATAGTATGGGCGCTGCCGCGGTGTTGGAAAGCGAGCACCCTCAGGTGGATGATTTACCGCTCTTTTTGGTCGCCCCCGTGCTGAATTATCGCGAGAATTTATATGCCACAGTCCGAAAATCGGGGTATTCACTGAAGCTGTTTGATGAAATTGTCCAAGAAGTGGGTGAGCAGCACGGTTATCCCATCGAGACCATTGAGCCGCTAGAAAAATTGTCGCGCCGCCGCCATCCGGTGGTGATTGCCCACGACAAAAATGATCGTTTTGCCTCCTTTGCCGTCACCGAAAAAGCCACTGACTACCCGCATGTGACTGTGCTAGCCACCGAAGGGTTAGGGCATGGGCGTATTCTTACCAGTGACGTCGCCATGCAGGCATTTACCGACTTAGCGGCGAAGATGAACCCCGCGGTACAAAGTGTTGAAGCACAAACTGAGAATAAAAAGGCATCGGTCTAAGCCGATGCCTTTGGAGGGTTCGCCATTACTCGCCGGCGATGGATAAGCGGGCGAAGCGGATGCGTGGCGCGAAGAAGGCGCCATCATAGTTGGGTAACACGGTATTGCCGATAGCATCTATCTCATTGAGCATGGTATAGAAGTTACCGGCCACTGTGATCCCGCGAACCGGACGAACGCGTTTTCCCTCTCGGCAAACAAACCCACTTGCACCGAAAGAGAAATCGCCACTGATGGCATTCGCGCCTGAATGCACACCTTGTAGTGACACCAACTCAAGGTATTCACCGGCATGCACGTCCGCATCACTGTGTTGACCTGCGGCAATCACATCATGACGAGACGTAACATCCAAACCGCCCTTGGGACTGCGGCCCGCGTTCGCCGTATGGGGAACACCAAAATGCTGTGCTGTGGCGCTGTTGTGTAAAAAGCCGACTAAGACGCCGTTTTCAATCAAAGGCGTGTCGGCGGTGGCAAAGCCTTCGCTATCAAAGGCTTTAATACGCATCCCGCCATCAAGTCTTGCCACATCGGTGATGGTGAGCGCCGTATCTGCAACGGACTTGCCGACTTTTTCACGCCACGGGTTAGTCCCGCGCTTAGCGGCATCGCCGGAGAAGCAGCTGCCAAAGGCGCCCAGCAATTCGCTGAGACAATCATGCTCAAAAATCACCGGATACGAACCCGTTTTCACTGGGCCACCCTCGAGCAAGGCGTCAGCGGTTTGGTAGGCCAGTTGGGTCGCATGGGCGAGATCTAGGTCAGCAAAGCGGCGTGATACTGACGCGCCCAGATGCATCGCTTGCTTACCGTCGTGATTGAGCAGTGCTGCGGTGTAGCAACTAAAGCTACGCTCACTGTGATAGCAGCGCGTGCCTAGAGTATTGGCAAGCAACTGATATTGGGTTTGCTCACTGTACCCATTGTAGGGCGCACCCGTTGCGCGGGGTTGACTGACTACATCTTGCTCAAGGGCAAGCGCTAACGCGATCTTGTCTTCAATCGGCGTGTTATCTACTTGCAGTAAGCTAGGATCTTGCTGAACAATGTGCTGCCCCTCAGCGCGAATTTGCTGATCTGGGTCGGCTTTGGTAAAGCTTGCGTTAGTCAGTGCGGCGTTCACCATGCTGGCCAAACTGTCGCTATCTAGCGATTCTGAGTAGCTGGTGGCAACTTGATCCCCTTTGATGACACGTACGCCAATCACTTGACCGGCGGTGACTTTGTGCTCAGAGAGATCGCCTTGGTCGGCTTTGAGTGACAAGCTTTCGCTGGCATTGGCAATCACGTCAGCTTGCGCCTCTTGCTGTTTCACCAAGCTGAGGACCTGATCGACGGCATCGCTTAGGGTTGCTTTAATGGTTGGCTCACTCATGCGTTACCGCCTCCTACTAGAATGTTATCGACTTTCAATGCAGGTTGGCCCACCGTGGTGGGGACGGCGCCGCTCACCGAACCACACATGCCGGCGGCAAGAGCAAGATCTTTGCCGACCATGCTGATTTCTTTAAGCACCTTAGGCCCCGTACTGATTAAGGTGGCAGATTTGAGTGGCGCGGTGATTTGGCCATCTTCTACCAAATAGGCTTCTTGCACCGCAAAGTTAAACTCGCCGGTGCCGGGCTGTACTGAGCCACCCCCCATTTTCTTGGCATAGATGCCACGCTCCATCGAGCCAATCATGGCGTCTAAGCTGTCGTTACCGGGCTCAATAAAGGTGTTTCGCATCCGCGAGGTCGGTGCGAATTTATAAGACTCACGTCGGCCAGAGCCGGTGCGCGCATAACCGGTTTTCAGGCTACCCATGTGATCGACCATAAACGAGGTGAGCTTACCGTCTTTGATCAACTGGGTATGCTGGGTTTCCATGCCTTCATCATCGATGTTGATTGAGCCCCACGCATTCGCCAAGGTGCCATCGTCCACCGCACTCACCACGGGGCTGGCAATCATTTCGCCCATTTGGTCATGGAAGACGGAGGCCTGTTTCGCCACCGAGGTGGTTTCTAACAAGTGGCCACAGGCTTCGTGGAAAATCACGCCACCAAAACCGTTGCCAATCACCACCGGCATTTCGCCTGATGGACAGGCTTGGGCACCAAGCTTAACCAGCGCCTGCCGTGCCACACGCTCGCCCATCTCAACCGGGTCGATATCCTGGTGGAATTCCCAGCCTGTGAGCGCACCGGGAGCATCAAAGCCCGTTGACTGCTCTTCACCGTTCGTGGCGACCGCTGTAGCGGCAATACGCGTGTAGTGACGGGTATCTGTGACATGCAGGCCATGAGAGTTAAAAATCTCGACTTGTTGCTCACGTTGGCCAACACGACCAATAATTTGGGCAATTTTATCGCTCTCGGCACGAATGCGCGTATCTACTTGGCGTAAGAACGCCACTTTATCGGCCACATGTTGATCAGACGATAACGGCTCAGACACGGGGTGCTTGTCATTTAAATGGGATAAATTGAGCGGCCCAGCGGTGGCAATTTGATCGCGCTTGTCGCGCGCGCACAGCAAGCTGGTGACTTTTTTCAATTGTTCTTCATCGCGGCTGTTGGTATAGCCATAAAGCACTTTATGACCGAAGAACAACCGGATACCAATACCAAAATCAATCCCTGAGCTCACTTTATCCACCTCACCAGACAACAGCTCTACGTTGCCTGAGTGATGGCGTTCGACAAAGAGTTCGGCGAAATCCGCGCCTAAAAACAGAGCATGGTCAATCACCGACTTTGCCGTTGATGGATTCAGCATACTTCCTCCTAAGAAGTGTGTTAGCGAACCTCTTATTCTACCAAGCTTTTATTGGTAATGATCACCACTTGCAGTGAGTGCATGATATTTCATCATTTTTTGTGCCATTCACTGAGCTACACATGGACACGTTCCATGCGTGTGACCAAAAGGCGACGCGTGTGGCGCAATCCGTTACACTACGCCGATACAAGTAAGGAGCGGATAGAATCATGAGTCAGATCGCAGCCAACATTATCACTGGGTTTCTTGGCGTGGGGAAAACCACGGCGATTCGTCATTTATTAGCGAATAAACCCGAACATGAACGTTGGGCTATCTTGGTGAACGAATTTGGTGAGGTGGGTGTCGATGGCGCTATCCTCTCTGAACAAGGCGCGCTGGTAAAGGAAGTGCCGGGCGGATGCATGTGTTGTGTGGCTGGCTTACCCATGATGGTGGGGCTAAATACCTTGCTCGCCGAGCAGCCGGATCGGATTTTGATTGAGCCGACGGGACTGGGTCATCCTAAAGACATTATCGGTAAGCTGACTCAGCCGCCTTTCGATACCACCTTGTCGCTGGGCGCGACTATTACTTTGGTGGATCCGCGCTGTATTGATGATGTGCGCTATCGTGAAAATCAAAACTTTCATGATCAAATCGCGCTCGCGGATGTGGTGGTGGCCAACAAGCTTGACCAGTGTAGTGAGGCGCAAATCGCCACCTTTTATGATTATGTCGCCGCGTTTGATGGCGAGAAAAGCTTGGTTACCGGCGTTGAACAGGGCGCGCTCGAGACCGCGTGGCTTGCGTTACCGCGTCACGCTCGTCAAGCGCACTATCATCACCATCACAATGATGCCGAGCCCATGACCACGTTAGCACTGGGTCCGGACGATACCTATACCCGCAAAGAGAACCAAGGGCAGGGCTATGTCAGCTGCGGCTGGTTGTTTGCCGCGCACTGTTGCTTTCCGTTTGATGCTTTATACGGACTATTGAGCAACATCAACGCCCAACGGATTAAAGCAGTGGTCAATACTGACGAGGGTTTTTACGCGTTTAACGTCGCCAATCAGGTGGTTACTGTGACGCCTATGTCGATTGAATACGCCGAGTCGCGCATCGAAGTGATCGATACCGACGCCTTACCGTGGGATGAGCTGGAGTCGATTCTGCTCTCTTTCCTGACCTCGTCCTAATAAAGGATATAAACAGATCTTGCCAGCGGTGCGTCCGTGCCCGCTAAAAAAAAACCGGCCCAAGTGGCCGGTTTGGTGTGTGTCGCGTGCTCGTCGCGTCTAGCTAGCATATTTGGCGGTAAGCACCTGCCAGCTGCGTTTTTGTTGCTGAAAACGCACCTTTAAATCTTGGTATTGCTGGGTTAGCTCGGCGTTTTCGACTTTTTCGCGCAGCTTGTCACGCTCGAGCGCTAACAGCTGTTTTTTCAGTGTGTAGTAGTCCGCCATTTTGGCGACCAAGGCATCATATTCTTGTTGCAAGATTTGCAGACGATGCGACGCGTGTGGCTTGTCACTAAGCTGTTGCGTGATGCGCTGCAATTGCATGGTCGCTCGCGCCTTTTCAATCTTCTCTTCGGGGGTCACGCGCAGCTTTTCCGCGAGACCCAGCCAAGAAGCGGTTTTGATCAGCCATTTGGTAGGATCAAACTGCCACCAGCGAATGCCATTGCGGTAGTCATTCTCAAAGATATGGTGAAAGTTGTGGTAGCCCTCGCCAAAGGTCATCAAGGCGAGCACGCCATTATCCCGCGCGGTGTTCTTATCGGTATAAGGTTGGCTGCCCCACACATGCGCCAACGAGTTAATGAAAAAGGTGGTGTGGTGGCTTAGCACTAATCGAGTAAAGCCGACCAGTAAGATAGCGCCCCAAACATCGCCATGGAGCAAACCAAAGGCGATGGGGAAGCCAAAGTTGGTGGCTAGTGTTAGCGCAAGGTAGTGCTTGTGTTGCCACATCACGATCTTGTCTTTTTGCAGATCGCGGCAGTTGCTGTAATCACCGTAACGGTTGGGGTGGTACTCTCGTAACATCCAACCAAGGTGTGAGAACCAAAAGCCGCGCTTAGCGGAATAGGGATCAACATCGTTGTCATCGACATGGCGGTGGTGAATGCGGTGATCCGACGACCAATGAAGCGCACTGTTTTGCAGTGCAAACGCCCCACCAATGGCGAAGATAAAGCGCAGCACCGGATGGGCTTGATAGGTTTTGTGGGCCCACAACCGGTGATAGCCGGCGGTGATCGACAGGCCACAAAAGCTAAACGCAACAATCAGCGCGGTCATTTGCACCCAATCAAAGCCGTGATGCCACGCCCACAATGGTGTTCCTATCACTGCAATCAAAAACGTGAGGGTAAACACGCTAATGTTTAACCAGATTAAGCGTGGTTTCTGAGGGGGAGAGGTTGAAGCCTTGGTATCCATAACTCGTCATCTTCATTTAAGCGTACACTTGTACGCTAGAATAGATGCGTGCTATCGCTTGGTCAAGCATCCACCGTCGCCTTTGTGGGCAAAAGTGTTTCAGGGTTTGTCCCGGCTTGCCAAGTCAATGGAAGCGCTCTACTTTTTAACATCACCCAAAGGGGTCATGTCTTTAATGGCCGACGCTTCCGAACGGTATAGTTTTCCGCGCTGATGTCGATACCATAATAGATGCCTGAGCACGTATTGATATCTGTGAACGATTAACACAAGGTTAGGAAACGATGATGTCCTATCCGGCTATTCCGCATTTTGTCAAAGCGATGGGCCACCGCGTGGTGAGCTACATCCTGAATGTGACAGAAGCGGAAGGCCGCTTAATTTTGATGCAAAAGCTGGGTTTGAGCCGGATTCAGCGCGACACACTCAATCAATATATTGAGCTTTGTCGCCACTTACGTGTGTCTGCAGTGGAGCAAGGAGAAAGTGAACAGTCCTTCTTCTATCGGTTGCCGCACGTGATGCAAAATGGACGCCACGTCTTTAATGTCTGGCGTGCGCAACAGGGTGGTGAGCTGGCGACGCGAATTAATAGTTCGGACCCTTTAACCAGTGCGTTTTGCCAACTGGCGGGTGAACTTTATCCTTTATTTTTGATTAAAGCTGGACAGCGGCCGCACCTTTTTTACCGAGGGGCTGGTTATCTCACCGCGGCGATTGAGCAATTTCCGGTCAGTAAGCAGGTTCAAAAACGTATGGCTGCTGACCCTGCTCTGTCTCGCTTATTCACAACGTCGGGGAAAGAGCCGCAGCAAACCTGCGGCGACTACAAAGATGCCAGTGGCCACCGCGGCGTGGTTAGTTTGGCCAGTTTACCCGTGTCGATTCTGGTTAATAGCTATGACTTGATGCGCATTCGCGGGGTTGTTAGCCCTGATACGTTCGTGGAAACCGTGCAAGAAATGCTGGAGATGGCACGTAGCTTAGCTGATGGCGAAGTCGCTCATATTCCGATGTTTGTGGGCTTTCGCAATGCGGCACTCACCAATTTGGCTGAATTGGATACGAAATGGGGCAGTGTGCGCCGCTATACCCCTGGGATTGCGGAATATGTTCTACAGGCGGCGCGTCTAATGGCCAAACGTCGCGATAACGGGTTCATGCTCGAGTCGGGTTATGCGTTTGCGATTAACTTTGGTGATTTTCTAGAGGACGATGATTGGCCTGAAGAGGTATTAGATGCCGAGACGGAACAACAAACCACTGAGCTGAATATTGTTTTGTGTATGGCGCTTTGCTATCTCGGGGAGCATAAGGCTTTTGTTGCCCCCGAATGGGTGTGGCGCATCGATCCTTTCTCGCTTGATAATCGGCGCCAAGACTTTGGTTCGGTAGCAGAAACGGACGACCCGGTGGCGATCAGTGAGACAGACTTAGTTGATATTGAACGCTGGAGTATGCTGGTGGATGACACCGACTCGCGTGGTATTCGCTTGGCTATGTCTCGTCTTTATAATGCGGCGAAAAAGCCAGATACACAAGACGCATTGGTGGATGTGATTATTGCGCTGAGAAATATTTTTGCCGCGAGTGAAGATATCACCCCGATAAAAAAGGCCTTGAGCCATATCCTTGCGCCAGGGAGAGACATTACTATGGTCGATAGGTTTGCCGAGGATTGGCAAGCGTTAATCACGGGTGAATTTGACGACTCGCCTGAGATCATCAGCGAAAAAGTGTACCAATGCGTTCAGCTTTGTTTGACATGTTTGCATTATTTTTACTTGCATGCCCCCAACCTGATCAGTCGCTCAGATCGCCTTACTCATTTATGCCAGAGATAAAAGTAGCCTCCTGATATCAAAAGAATCATCGCATTTTGACTGGTTTGCCCTCATTCCTCGCTATCTTGGTTTATGCTTACAGTGTTAACCCAGCCACACTCTCAGCAAAGAAGTCGGAAAGGAGAGGCTTTTGACCACACAAATACTGATCACTGACGATTCTGCGCTTGCGCGCAAGCAGCTAGCGCGAACACTCCCCGATGATTTGGACGCCGATGTACATTTTGCCGAAAATGGTAACGTGGCGTTGGACGTCTTAAGGAGTCAGCCGATCGACATCATGTTTCTTGATTTGACGATGCCGGAACTTGATGGATACCAAACGCTCGAAGCAATGCAAGAAGCCGGGATGACGGTGCCTGTCGTGGTGGTCTCAGGCGACATTCAGCCGCTTGCTCAGCAGCAAGTGCTGGAGCGGGGCGCGAAAGACTTTGTTAAAAAGCCCATCAGTCGTGAGCGCGTCGACGCATTAATCAAAGCGTATTTATCCACTGCCTCTGCGTCAGAGACCAAGCGTTCACACGCGCCAACAGAAAAACTCAGTCGCCGAGATATTTACATGGAAGTGGTGAATATTGCCATGGGGCAGGCAGCAGATAAACTTGCCCGACATTGTGGGGTGTTCGTCCACATGCCGCTGCCACAGGTGAACGTGTTTGAAGTGACTGAGCTGACCATGACTATCCGGCACTTGGCACAATCAAATACTATGAACGGTGTGTGTCAGGGCTTTAGTGGGGAAGGGATCGCTGGCGAAGCACTGATGCTGATCAGTGATTCCAGTATTACCGAGATGGTGAAATTGCTGGACTATCCCGAGGATGGGTCGGTCGACAACGAGCTCGAATTGCTGGTAGATATTAGCAATATTCTGATTAGTGCCTTTTTAAAGGGCTTAGGCGATCAAGGCGCGTTAGAGTTTTCGCAAAGCTATCCGGCGCTCTTGGGTCAGCACGCTGAAGTGGATCAGTTGATAGCGGCGATGAAAGGGTCTTGGAAACGCACAGTAACCATTGAGGTGAGCTATCAGATAGACGGAACAGATATAAAATGCGATTTGTTACTATTGCTACTGGATGAGTCTTTGCCGCTGCTCGATGCGAAGTTGGCCTACCTAATGGATGAGGAGTAATGCGATGAGCACAGAAGATTTTGACCAATTCCATTGGATGCTCGACATGGTACAGCACATCGACATGGGATTGATTGTGTTAGACAGAGACTTCCATATCCAAATGTGGAATGGCTTTATGGTTCACCATAGCGGTAAACACGCCAAAGACGTGCAAAACCGCTCGTTATTCGAGGTGTTTCCGGAGATCAATGAGCCTTGGTTTCGTGCCAAGTCGCAACCCGTGTTCGATCTCCGTTGTCGCAGTTTTATTGTCTGGCAGCAACGCCCGTATTTGTTCCGTTGTCGTCATGTTCGCCCGATCACCGGTCAGCTCCCCTTTATGTATCAAAACGTCACCATGCACCCAATGGCGAATACGCGGGGTGAGGTCAATCACATGTTTATCTCCATCCAGGATGTGACTAATGAGGCGTTGGCGAGCCAAACGCCGCGTGCCACAGCACCATCACAACAAGCCGCGCAAAAATAAGTATCTCAAAATAGTCAACTGTGAGTGTCTAGAGTGATTGTTTCCCGCGGTTGTTACTCGTGGTTGCATGATTATCAGGGTCACAGACGGCATAAGTGCCGCCTTTTAGTGATTTCTTCGCATAATACATGGCGGCATCTGAGCAATTGAGCAGCTGTTCGACCGATTCTCCATGATCTGGATAGCAAGCGATACCGATGCTGGCGGAAAGGTGTGCGTGTTGCTGGTCATCTATTGCAAATGGCTGATTGAGACTCGAGATAATTTTCTCGGCGACGCGTGCTGCGTCTTCTGAGTGGCTGGTATATTCTAAAATCACCGCGAATTCGTCGCCGCCCAGGCGAGCGAGGGTGTCCGAATTACGGATACTCTGTCCCATCCGTTCGGTGGTTTCAATGAGCACACTGTCACCGGCATCATGGCCGTGGGTATCGTTTATTTTCTTAAAGCCATCGAGATCGATAAACAGTAGGGCAAAATGTGCGCCCTGTTGGCGTGCTTGCGTCAGCACAATATCCGCGCGCTGCTTAAACGCAACACGGTTGAGGGCACCTGTCAGGGTGTCGGTATGCGCCATGTGCTCAAATTGCAGATAAAGACGCTTGGTTTCGTTGATATCTTGGTGGGTGCCCGCCATGCGAATCGGGTTGTGGTCGCGATCCCACTCCATGATTTTGCCTTTTGCCAAAATCCAGACCCAAAAACCCTCTTTATGTAGCATACGAAATTCGCACTCATAAAAAGGGTTAGTGTCGCTGAAGGCGGCATCAAGCTCGTTAGACGCGCGCGCGAAGTCGTCGCTATGACAAAGCTTTTCCCAGGTTTCAAAGGAAGCGGGCATTAGCTCGTGCTGTTGATAACCCAAAATTTCTGCCCAGCGCTCGTTAATGACCAGTTCTCCGCTAGGGATATGCCACTCCCAAGTGCCCACATGGGTGCCGCGGATTATTTCATCTAAGCGCTTACGCTCCAATTGCCGCTCATACTCGGTGCGTCGTGACTTAGTGAGCACAAACCACATTGTCGCAAGCCCTGCGCCGAGTACAACGATAATCAAGGATGTAAAAATCAGTTGGTCATTTTTTTGCTTGGCAATTTGCTCGGTCTGTTGTGCCACCATTTGCTCGAGTCGATTTTGATAGTGCCACAATGACTCTTGGGTGGCACGATAATCGCTGATATCGGTGATAATTGAAAAAAGGGTTGGCTCATCGTGGTAGACAATAGGTATCGACGACACCCTCACTGTTTTGGTTGTGCCGTCCGATAGCGTATGACTAAAAATGAAATAGCTTCGATCCTCCAATGCCGCCAGCTTACGTTCTTCAGCGATCGCTTCGGGGGACAGCGCATTAATGCTGGCGATATTCATTTGGCTCAGCGTCTGCTGTGAATACCCGTAAAACTCGCTGGCGGCTGGATTAGCCGCTTTTATCTTCCCCGTATCAGTATCAAGGAGCAGCATGACTAATGCATGCTTCTCAAACAGCTGCTCAAAAAGATCGTTTGTCTCTTGTGCCGTTGCGAAGGCAAACGGCACCTGCAACATCAAAAAAAACAAGATGAAAAGCGGCTTCATCACGCGTGTCGTCACTCGTCCTCTAATAAAACTTAAGCGTAACATATAGGTTAATTTTTTGTGTGACGACGACGGGCTGTTCTCACGCTATGACGCGCAGCCCGCGTTTGTATGCAGGCTTTGTGATGATGTTCACTTTGTTAAGGAAATGTTTGTTTTTATTGCGTTGATGGCGGTCGCTGACAGTTTGCAGTTAAGCGATGAGGGATATTGGGCAATTGGCTGACGCCCGTTTGTAACGCGTTAATACGGGTATCAGTTGATGGGTGGGTTGAGAGCAACTCCGGAGGTGCGCCCTTGGACGCTTTTGCCATATTTTGCCACAGGGCAACGCTCGCACTTGGATCGAACCCTGCTTGGTGCATTAATTGCAGGCCAATTTTATCTGACTCTGATTCTTGAGCGCGGTTATAGGGCAGCAAAATACCGACTTGCACGCCAAGTCCTAAACCTGCCATTGCCATGGCGGCATGAGGGCTATCGGATAGAGACATACCAGTAACCGTTAGCCCCAGTGCGGCAAGTTGAGAGCGAGAAAGACGTTCATTACTGTGGTCGGCTAAAACATGACCAATTTCATGACCGATCACCGCGGCTAATTGATCCGAGGTTTGTGCCACATCGAGCAGTCCGGTGTAAACGCCGATTTTGCCGCCGGGAAGGGCAAAGGCGTTAACTTGATCGCTGTCGAATACCACCACTTCCCATTCCGAGAAGTTGGTTTGCGGTGGTACGACTTTTAAGATGGCGTTGGTGACGCATTGCACGTAGGCGTTGATGGCTTGGTCGTCACTGATAGGTTGCGACTTTTTCATCTCCTCAAACGAACGCTGTCCTAGGTTCGCCATGTCATCACCGGAAAAGAGCAATAACTGGTTTCGTCCTGTTGGTGAGTGAGAGCAAGATGAAAGCACGACCATCAGGCATAGAGATAACATGACGGTTTTGGCAGTGCGTAGCATGATCATTTCCTGTATCGTTTTGCGCCACAGTCGCAGTGATTATTAGCAAAGCTATCAGAGTGCTAATGTACTGGCTTCTTGGCTTAACGTCTACTGATGCGCGCAGGCAGCGTTGGGCGCAGCTTGGTAGTCCGCGTTTCGCGCAGCGATTTCGTTTCCATCGGGACAAATGGCAATGGGTGAAAGTATTGTGAGTATTTGGAAAAAAGACATGTCGTTAGTGGGGTTAAATGCCTCTTCAGCCAATACATTGGTCGCGCATTTGGGTATTGAATACACCGCATTTGACGATAACAGCTTAACGGGCACCATGCCGGTGGCCCCGCACACGCATCAGCCGCTGGGTATGCTCCATGGCGGGGCGTCAGTTGTGCTCGCGGAAACATTAGGCTCCTTGGCGGCGAACATGTGTGTGCCGGAAGGAAAGTACTGCGTCGGGTTGGACATCAATGCGAATCATCTGCGTGCGATGCGAGAAGGCACGGTGACTGGCGTAGCAACCCCTGTGCATCTCGGCGCAACTACGCAGGTGTGGAATATCACCATCCAGGATGAACGAGGCCGAGATGTGTGCGTGAGCCGGCTTACGATGGCGGTGCTTAGCGATAAACGCGCCGATAAGCCTTTGGAGGAGCGCGCTAATGGTGGTTGATATCGAGCAAGGTAAGTTGATCGTGACCGCCCATGAGGTGGTGATCAAATTACCCGCAATGAAATTGAGCATGCAGGTGCAATCCGACTCGCTACAGATTATCGCCGACGCCAATGTGCTGGTGGCCGATGCCGGTGATGTCCGTTGGTCACTGCCGTTAAGTGCACAACATATTGCGTTAATTTCAGATATGACGGGCATCCAACCTCAGTAGTCGCCTCACCAACACGTGCCAGTGGCCGCGACCACTGGCACGGTTTGTTTGATGCTGATTGATGCGCCGTTAGCTGTGCGAGGCGGTCACTTCGTAGCTGGTAAACTTGCGCACGTTGATCACGCCCGTATCAAATATCAGATACTGACCTTTAATGCCTTGCAACACTCCACCCACTTCTGGATTTTTATCAAAATTGTGTGAGTTTATCTTGGTAGGGTGTTCAGTGACAGGGTAACTAAAGCTCAGGGCATCCAGCTCGGCGGGCAGCACGGCATCGCTACCATATTGCAGGCGAATATCAGCGAGATCTGACTCAATGGCTTGGGTCAGACGCGTTGCTTCGGCATGGAGATCAAGCTGAGCATTATCGCCTTTTAAAAGAGCACGCCAATTGGTTTTATCCGCGACATGTTGCGCCATCGCGACTTCAACTAGCCCGGAAATCTGGCGCGTTTTCACCCGAAACAGAGGGAGCGCTTGCGTGGCACCTTGATCATGCCAACGTGTGGGCATTTGGTTGGCGCGGGTAATACCCACTTTCAATCCCGAGGTGTTGGCAAGATAGACAATATGATCGGTCATACAAAATTGCTCGCCCCACTCGGGCTCGCGACAGGTACCTTGTGCATAGTGACAGGTTTCCGGTTTCATAATACACATGTCGCAGCGGGCGAGTTTTTTCATACAGGGGTAGCAGTGACCTTGCGAATAGCTTTTCTTGGTTTTTCGCCCACAGGCATCGCAAAAGATATTGCCAGTGTGGGTCAGGGTTAGTGTTTGTCCAAGGAGAGGGTTGAGATGCAGCTCTTCGTCACCGACACGCAGAAAGTACTGTACCTCTGCGTCGGCTTCTGTGCGCATCTTATCTAAGGTTCCAATCACGACATTGCTCATTCTAGTTTTATTAAGAGCGGCAAGTGTAGCAAATGGGAGAGAGCGGAGTAAGGCAGAGAGGAAAACAGGCAAGCGACAACCTGCCTGTCTCGACAACGGATTAGCCGAGGCGAGCTTCTAGGCTTTTTTGCGTGTCTGTGGTGTGCTCACGATAAAGCGTCACCGAGACCACTAAGAGATCTTTCTTGGTATCTTCGCTAACCTGATCGATCACGAAATAATCCGCTTCTTCTTTTTCCACCCCGCGTTCGGCCAGGCGTAAGACATCTTCTTGAATATTGCCTTGTATCTCTACATTGGCCGTTTCTTCAAAGTCGCCAAAATCGAGTGTGGATTTGGCGATAAGTTCAGGTGCGGCAGAGGCGTGGAATGATAAAAAAGAAAGAAAAAAGAGCGCGATAGAAAGACGTTTTTTCATAGTGCATCAGGTATGTGGGTGAATGTACTAACAACCTACTACGGCGCGAGAGTGTAGTTGTCAGCGTGATGTTAGAAACGCAACATCGATGCCTATCGTGTGGCGTCCTCGATGTCGTCGCTAAATACGTCGTTGTCACTGCGCGCATCTTGGCCGTGAAGCACGCCAATATCACCGAGATAATCGGCTAATAAATCGTCATCGGTCGGGATGACTTGATGTTGTAAGCTATCCATTTTTTCTCCTTGGGTGACTTCAACAGTCCATATGAAGGGAGGCTAACGACCCTTTATGTCATCACCATGACAATGCGCTAGCCTCTCGCAATCTTTTGGGGAGGTCAATCGCTTTTAGCGCTCATTGGCTTTAAACGTCGCCACCACCGGGCAGTGATCGCTAAGTCGATAGTTCATCACCTTGTGATAGGCAAAATGATGCTGAAAGCTG
Source organism: Salinivibrio sp. SS3 (assembly GCF_001722105.1). Lineage (NCBI taxonomy): Bacteria > Pseudomonadati > Pseudomonadota > Gammaproteobacteria > Vibrionales > Vibrionaceae > Salinivibrio > Salinivibrio sp. SS3. The sequence goes on from NZ_MEBQ01000043.1 coordinate 155,802, forward strand.
TATTGCCACCGAGAAGCCAGTGATTCAGACACCAAAATATGATCGACCAAACGGCTATACATCACTTGATTCCACGTTTGGGTGCGCCAGTTGTAGCGTCTCGCTTTGCACCGTGCACGCACGCTTTGGGTGACATTAACAATATCGGGTGGGGCGGAGGTATTTTCAAGGAGGGCTTGGCGAAATTGTTGCCAATAGGGATCCTGTTTATCACTGATATAGCGATTGAAGTCGCCAGCAATGAGAATGTTTTTATCACCATGTGCGATGACCCAGTCTGCTAGTGCGCTAAATTGCTTGCGCAGTTTGTTGCAACTTCGTGAGGCTTGGGTTTGTTTGAAACACCCAGATTTAAGGTGTATCGATAGAATATGTATTGGTGCTTGATTAGGCGGCGTAACTACTAAATAGGTGCCATATCGCAGTGATGGGACGCCAAAAAAACCCGGCAGCGCGATTTGACGCAGATCGTTAGGATCCTCCACCTTCCAACCTTTGCGCACGGCAATCCCGGTGAGCTGCTGGCTTTGGGATCGTGCTTTAAGTTCTGCATAGCGGTCGGAAAAATAGACAGTATAGTCCTCCGCGGGAACGACGCGTGCCAGCGCCTCAGGACTATCAACCTCCTGAAAAGCCAACACATCGGGAGCGAGTTGAACAAAGATCGACGACAGCTGTTGATAATCATCTTGATGACGGATGCCTGCCCGCTGATCGTCCTTTAAGGTCAGCCACTCAAAATTCCATGTTGCTACTGTCAGCCCATAGCTAGGGGCTGAAAATATCCCGACAAGGACGAGCAGGCCTAAAACTCGAAGTACGATGGTGGATACCTCATTATTACGCGTTTCTCTGTGATCCTACTGGAAATGTTGGGCATGCACTGGCGCATTGTAGCACTTTGCGGAGAACCTTTGATTTTAACTGATAACTATCATAACGAAGATCAGTGAGATTGCGGCACAGATAGGCATTTAGTTCGCCTAACGAAGGTTATTCGAGACTTCGATGATCTGTGTCAACACAATGAATCCCCTAATTGCTATCTAATGCCACATCTTGTGTTTTTATTTTATTGTATATCCTATATATGGTGTGGAGGGCATATGCCAGCGGTAATTAAACGCGATGGAACGCGCGTCCCATTTGATGCAGTTCGAATCGTCCAGGCGGTGACTTGTGCACGCGAGTCAGCGCAGTCGATGCGTGATGCTGAGCAATGTCAACTGAGCGACGATGAGATCCGACGGTTAGCCGATACGATTGCGACGCAGTTTGCTGGCGATGCCGAAGTGGATATCGATCATATCCAATATGCCGTTGAAGATGTGCTGATGGCTGGGCCGCACAAAGCGGTGGCGCGCGCCTATATTGAGTACCGTCATGATAGAGACATCGCCCGTGAGCGCCGTGGCCGTTTGAATCATGAAGTACAAGGGCTGGTAGGGCAAACTAACACTGAATTGCTGCACGAAAACGCTAACAAAGACAGTAAAGTGATCCCGACGCAACGCGACTTGCTTGCGGGAATTGTGGCCAAACACTACGCCAAACAACATATGCTGCCCAGTGCCGTAGTAAGAGCCCATGAGTCAGGTGAAATTCACTATCACGATTTGGACTATTCGCCTTTCTTCCCGATGTTCAACTGCATGCTCATTGACTTGGCTGGCATGCTGCAAAAAGGCTTTAAGATGGGCAATGCGGAAATTGCGCCGCCCAAATCTATCGCAACCGCCACCGCGGTGACCGCCCAAATCATCGCGCAAGTCGCCAGCCATATATACGGTGGCACCACCATTAACCGCATTGATGAAGTGCTGGCACCCTATGTGGAAGCCAGTTATCAAAAGCACTTACTGGTCGCGCGTGAGTGGGCAATTAAGGAGCCTGAAGCGTATGCACGTGCGCGCGCCGACAAAGAGTGTTTTGATGCCTTTCAATCGTTGGAGTATGAGGTTAACACCTTACATACCGCCAACGGACAGACTCCCTTTGTGACCTTTGGCTTGGGGCTCGGTGAATCCTGGGCGGCGCGTGCGGTGCAACGTGCGATTTTAGCCAATCGCATTGCGGGTCTGGGGGAGAATCGCAAAACAGCGGTATTCCCGAAACTCGTGTTCTGTATCCGAGAGGGCTTAAACCGTCGGGCCGATGATCCCAATTACGATATCAAGCAATTGGCGCTCGAGTGTGCGTCTAAGCGCATGTACCCCGATATTCTTAACTATGACCAAGTGGTATCCGTCACCGGATCCTTTAAAACCCCAATGGGGTGTCGCAGCTTTTTAAGTGCTTATGAACAAGACGGTGCACTGGTGCATGAAGGGAGAAACAATTTAGGCGTTGTGAGTGTAAACCTGCCGCGTTTGGCCATTGAAGCGGAAGGAGATGAGGAAGAGTTCTATGCCCGCCTTGAAGCGACACTAAACCTTGCGCGCCAAGCACTCGATACCCGGATTGCTCGCTTTAAAGGCGTGAAAGCGCGGGTGGCACCGATTTTATATATGGAAGGTGCATGTGGTATCCGCTTGAACCCAGACGATGATGTCAGCGAGATTTTTAAACACGGACGTGCGTCCATTTCGCTCGGTTACATTGGCCTGCACGAGACCATCAATGCGCTGTACGGTAGCGCGCCGCACATCTACGACAGCGTGGTGAAACAAAAGAAAGCCAAGGCGATTGTGGCTTATCTTCACGATGCCACTGAGCGTTGGAAAGCCGAAACAGGCTATGGGTTTAGTTTGTACAGCACCCCAAGTGAAAACTTGTGCAGTCGTTTTTGTCAGCTCGATACCCAGGCGTTTGGCGTGATTGAGGGCGTGACCGATAAAGGCTATTACACCAACAGTTTCCATTTGGATGTGGAAAAGCAGGTGACGCCTTACGATAAAATCGATTTTGAGATGGATTACCCACGCTTAGCCAATGGCGGCTTTATTTGCTACGGGGAATATCCCAACATTCAACACAACTTAGAAGCGTTAGAGAACGTTTGGGACTACAGCTACGATCGCGTGCCTTATTATGGGACCAACACGCCTATAGACGAGTGTTACGAGTGCGGGTTTACCGGTGAATTTGATTGTACGAGCAAAGGCTTTACCTGTCCTGCGTGTGGCAATCACGATCCGGCACGTGTGTCAGTGACACGACGTGTGTGCGGCTATTTAGGCAGCCCTGATACACGACCTTTTAATCCGGGCAAACAACAAGAAGTGATTCGCCGTGTGAAACACATGTAGGGGGAAGACGTGAATTATCACCAATACCTTCCGGTTGATGTGGTTAACGGGCCTGGCACACGTTGTACCTTGTTTGTGTCGGGGTGCGAACATCAATGTCGTGGTTGTTACAACAAAGCCACCTGGCCGCTGAACAGCGGCCATCCTTTCACTGACCTGATGCAAGAGCAGATTGTTCAAGACTTACTCGATTCACGGATCCCGCGCCGAGGATTATCATTAAGTGGCGGTGATCCGCTTCATCCTGCCAATATCGACAGTGTAAAAGAATTGTTACAAGAGGTGGTCAGCCGCGCACCGAGCAAAGACATTTGGCTGTGGACAGGCTATACATTGGCAGAATTGTCATCAAAACAGCGAGATGTTGTCGATCTGGTTGATGTATTAATTGACGGCAAGTTTATCCAAGATGAGGCGGATCCTCATTTGGTGTGGCGGGGAAGTGCCAATCAATGCGTACACTTTCTGTCCGAGCGAGCCCGAAAAGGGTAAGAGAATCATGGTTAAGAGGTTGCCAATTTCCCCGCATGGGGTAGGGTATAGCGTATCTTGAGCATCCAAGCTTAAAAGGACGTAATACTATGTTAGATCTGCTCTCGCCTGCTCAGCAGGATCCGATTCTCTCCTTATCATTGGCGTATCGTGACGATCCGCGCGAGCATAAAATGGACTTGGGCATTGGCGTTTATCGTGACAGTCACGGTCAAACGCCGATCATGCAAGCGGTTAAAGCGGCGCAACAATCACTGGCACAAAGCCAACAAACCAAGGCCTATGTCGGGCTGGCGGGTAATGAAAATTTCAACCAAGCCATGGTTGATCTTCTGCTCAAAGGGACAGATGCCTATGATCGCTGCGCTGCGGTACAAACACCAGGCGCAAGTGGTGCGCTGCGTATGCTGGCCGATTTGATGAACTTGGCTAAGCCGGTGACCACGGTATGGCTGACTGATCCTAGCTATGTGAATCACAAACCTGTCATGGAAGCGGCAGGCCTGACGGTAAAATTCTATCCCTATTTTAATCGCGACACCAAAATGGTGGATACCGATGCCATGCTTAACGCCTTGTCACAGGCCGGTGCGGACGATGTGGTCTTGCTACACGGTTGTTGTCATAACCCCACGGGGGCTGATATCAGCCTGAAAGAATGGGAAGCGATTACCGAGCTTGCAAACCGTAATGGCTTTACACCGTTTGTGGATATTGCCTACCAGGGCTTTGGCGATGGAGTAGAGGAAGATGCGCGTGGTTTGCGTATTCTCGCCGATAACGTTGAGGAAATGTTGATTGCTACCTCGTGCTCTAAGAGCTTTGGCTTGTATCGAGAACGCACTGGCGCGGCGATTGTGGTGGGTAAATCCGCCAAAGAAGCCCAAAACGCCAAAGGGCGTATTTTGCAGCTGGCGCGAAGCACCTACACCATGCCACCCGATCACGGCGCCGCGATTGTTGAAACCATCCTCACCGACGACGCTCTCACCAAACAGTGGCGTGATGAAATTGAGGCAATGAATACTCGGATTAACGCATTGCGTGAAGGGTTGACAGCAGCACTGCGCGACCGCACGGGCGATGGTTATTTTGATTTTATTCAGCACCACCGTGGCATGTTCTCCGTCTTGGGGTTAACAGGAGAGCAAGTCGCTACGTTGCGCGACAAACACGGCGTGTATGCAGTCGGTGATAGCCGGATTAACATTGCCGGCCTAGCAGAACGACACATTGATAGGCTGGCCGATGCGCTGGTGGATGTGACTCGTTAGGTCATTGGTCAGGTAGAAGTATTCTCATAGGCTCGTCATACTTTGGTAAGACGGGCTTTTTTTATAACTGTGCACACATAATGTGATGTTCCCCCACGCTTTTTTTACAACATTAGAGTTTGGTGTCTTATACTCGTGTCCCGAAGCTGGAGACAAATAGGGAATGTTCATGCAGACTACTCGATCACCGTTTGCCACCATACAAGGCCGATACAGTATCGGATTGGTCGTATTTATACTGATTGCGACGATCCTGACGATATTTAGCATTCAGACATGGATTGCTCCAACGCTAAAAAAAGAGGGAGAAGAAAGGCTTAAGCTGAGCCTGAATGAAGTTGGGCGTGATATTACCTTTGCACTGCGTGAGGTCAAAGCGCAGCAACGGGCTATTACGCAACTAATCCCAACGTTAACCAGCGCCCAAATCGATACCCAGTTACCGCACCTGATTGATCAGTACGGCAACCCTTTGGTATTCGGGGGCGGTATATGGCCGCTGCCTAACAAACGTCTCGCAGGCGTTGATCGCGCCTCCACCTTTTATCATCGTGATGAAAGTGGGCAACTGGTTGAGAATACCTACTGGAATAGTGACGAGGCCCCGAATTATTACACCCAACCTTGGCACCGTGCGGGCCAAAATGCCCCTCAGGGAGAATGTGTTTGGGCCAATGCGTACAAAGATGGAGCGAGTGCGCAGCCTCGTACTAACTGCGCCATGGGAATTTATCAACAAGGTGACTTATACGGTGTGGCCACCATTGATGTCACGCTTGGCTTTTTTAATCAATTGGTCGCCGAGAAGCAAAAGGCATTAGATGCCAAGATTGCTATTGTGGAATCTGATGGAAAGATCCTTAGCCAAAGCCGCGGGGGCTTCACGCGTGATGATGTACTTAAATCGGTGTCAGGTTTTAACACGCCTTTTGCCAAAGCCATTGAGACAGCCTTGAATCAACAAACGCAACGTGTGACTTTTCAAGGTAAAAGCCAAGAGCAAACCTTATTGTTGTCGCCAGTCCCTGGTACGCCCTGGACGCTCGTCGTTGCTAAACCAACCTCGGCACTCACGGCGCTGAGCGATAAAATGCTCACTACCCTTGCTTGGATCCAGTTACCCTTGATTGGCCTATTGCTCGTGATCATGCTCATTGCCTTTAAGCGACTTCATAGCCGCTTTGAGACGTTTAAGCACAACGTGGATAGTTTATCTTCAGGCGATGCGGATCTCACACTACGCTTGCCAATTAAAGGTAATGATGAGCTTGATAATATTTCTCACTCAGTGAATGATTTCATCGCGTACTTGCAAGATTTAGTACAGAAAGTGATGAGCGCAAATCAAACCTGCTCCAACTATGTTGAGCAAATTGCTCATGACGCCAGCCAAACACTATCGACGTTAGAGGCTCATGTGCGAGAAACCGAAGGCGTGGCTACCGCGATTAATCAGCTGAGTGCCTCTGCCTCTGATGTGGCGGAAAACGTGAATCAAAGCCATGATGTCACGCGTCAGATGCAATCAGAAGCGCAGCAAGCACGTGAAGAGACACAGGCATCGACACGCAGTGTTATAGCACTCGTCGATAACGTTGAAACCAGTGAGGAAAAAGTCGCGCAAATGCGAGAGCATGCTACCGCGATTGAATCCATTCTCGGTGTGATTGGTGATATTGCTGAACAGACTAACTTGCTTGCCTTGAATGCGGCGATTGAAGCGGCTCGGGCGGGTGAGCAAGGGCGTGGTTTTGCGGTCGTTGCGGATGAGGTAAGAAACTTAGCCTCGCGGACACAACAGAGCACGGGTGAAGTTGATAAGATGTTGGTACAGGTAAGCGAGGCTGTGACACAGGCTAGTCAATCCATGCAAAATACTCGAGAGCAGTGCGTCTCATCCTCAGAGCGGAGCCAACAGGTTGAACAGAGGATCGACACCATGACCCAATCGGTGACGCAGGTTGACGAACTCAGTACGCAAATCGCCACGGCGGCCACCGAGCAAAGCCAAGTCACCGAGGATATCAGCCAAACCATGACGTCTATCCGTGATATCGTTGCCAAACTGCATCAACACGGACAAACCACCGAGCAACGAGCACATGATTTACAGGCCGCAAATACGGCGCTGCAACAACTAGTGGGGCAATTTAAAGTCTAGTATATCTTTGCCAAAGGGGACGAATGCCCCTTTGGCATATGACGTGTTGTCATGTCACGAGTTGTATTAACGTTTGTTTTTGAGGTAACGCTTACGACGGGCCTCTTTTTTAGCGGCTTTTTCTTGTTCTCGGCGGGCGTTGTCTTCTTCAACCTGTACCAGCTCGGTTTCAATCATATCCGGTTTTTCTAAAGTGAGGCCACCTAGCGCACCGGTGCGTAAGTCGTGCAAAAGCACTTCTGAGGCTTTATGGAGGTCAACTCGTCCACCCGCGCGCAAACAACCGCGTTTGGCACCAATCGCTTCCATTAACTCAATGTCTGTTTCGGGTAATGCATCAAGCTGATAGCGTTCTTTAAGCCGCTCGGGATAGGCGCTCGCCAAGTATTCCACGGTATAAAAGGCGACTTCGTCATAATCCATTGCCGTGTCTTTAACGGCGCCGGTTGCCGCGAGACGAAAACCGCTGTGTGGGTTCTCAACCTTTGGCCACAAAATCCCCGGCGTATCAGAGAGCACGACGCCGTTTTGCAGGTTGATCCGCTGTTGTTGGCGCGTCACCGCCGGTTGGTTGCCGGTTTTTGCGATCACTCGGCCAGCAAGACTGTTAATGATGGTGGACTTGCCGACGTTGGGGATCCCCATGATCATTGAGCGAATGTTTTTCCCCATGGTTTCCCGATGCGGTGCCAGTGCGCGGCAGCGATCCATAATCTGGTTCACTTCATGCGGGTGCGAGGTAGTAATTGCCATCGCTGACACACCCTGTTCTTGCTCTAGGTGCGCCATCCACATTTCGGTCATCGCCGGATCGGCTAGATCGCGTTTATTCAGTACCTTGATCACTGGCTTTTCACCACGAAGCGTGCGGATCAGGGGATTTTCGCTACTAAACGGAATGCGCGCGTCGAGCACCTCGATGATCACGTCGATCTTAGGGACGACCTCTTCGATCTCCTTGCGAGCTTTATGCATATGCCCAGGAAACCACTGGATTTTGTTGTTAACCATGTTTGTACAACCTTGCTGATGCCAGTGCGCCAACACGATACCAGTCAGTGGCGCAAGAATGGCGCGCATCATACCACTTAATCAGAGGGATGAGAAAAGCTGGGGGTTATGGATTATCGATGACAACGCGCGGTATCGAAATAGCCACTCTCACCTAATAGACTACGTACGCAATTTAGATCCTAGTCTAGTTATTCGACATGTTTATACGTTCAGTGTTTACCTGCTGCTATTAAGGGGACATTATAAAAGCTGTCCGATCTTGAGACAGACTCGGTTGAATCAAAGTCGATAAGTTGGTGGGTAAGGGAGTGAAATGGTCGCACCTAAAAGTCTCATTTTTCAGTTACACCAACATTGGGAGGTTACTGAGCAGCTAACGCGGCTTTCGCGAGAGTTTCCAGCTTTTGATCTGAGAGTACTCGAGCAGGTGATCAATCAATACAAAAATAAGCAAACAGACAGCAATACTGTGCTCACTAGCCTTGTTAATGCAGATATATTGCAACCTATCAACCGAAGTAGTGACTATCAGCTAAATACATTAGTCGTGGATTTTGTGAGAGGCTTGACGCAAGAGCATGAGCTTGGCCTATCAGCAGTACTTAGAGCGCGAGTCGACGCGATTAAAGACGCTACCAGCCAGGTGTTAGAAGGACTAGATGGGTCGGACAATGATTTGTTGCGTGCCGGCGCGAACAGACTCTCAGAGCTTGTCAGAAAGATCACCCAACAGCTAATCCAAGACAAACAAGCAATTTTTGAAATTGCAGAATTAGCGAAATCGGCGGATACCAGTATGCCAATTGAACGTCGTTACCGTGAAGTCCTAGAGGTGTACGATCAATATGTTGAGCCGATGAACGAAATGATGGACAGCGGCCTTGGTGGTAGCTTCTATCCTTTGTTGGAAAAAGCAGAAGAAGCGCTGGATGATGCGGTCGATCTACTCTCGATACGTGGCGCTTTATATCAACAAAGGCTGGCAATGCGCCAGATAGCTTATCAAGTTAAAGAGCTTCGTTATCAAGGACGCGTCATTGCTCAACAATGTGCCGACACTTTGCTGCCATTACGAGAGGAAGCAAGACAGCATAACCAGCTTTCAGCGGTGATTAGTAAGCAGCTCAGTCAAGTTCGTAAAAAGGGATTAGCGCGAGGGCTCAACGCCAAGGGACTACCTTTGTGGACAAGTAGCCGCGTCACCAAAATTCAATTGGGCAATGAGGTGCGCGAGTTGATGGCTGAATTTATGAATTTTGAGCCTATTGCTGTTGTTTTCCCTGATGAAGAGGATGGACCGACGAGTTCAACAGTCAGCTGGGTGGATGAAGCGCGGTTGAGAGAACAGTTGAGCGATTCGTTGCCGGTTGACAATCTTATGATATGGCTGAGGGAGCACTATCCGCATTTACCGGACGCAGCGTTATTAAGACTTTACCATGAACTTGTACAAGATCCTCAATGGGAAAGCACGTTAGGGCCACACTCGGATACTACAGCGTTAAACACCGTCGCCGTTACTTATTACCCTCATAAAATCAGAGCATTAACTGATCCAACTCCTGCAAAGGGTATAGATCATGCAAAATAGTAAAATCGATTTAAATGAACTGGCACATTTGACCGAGTTATTTCACCTTTTTAGTTCTGGACGACACCTTAACCGCTCGGCGGATGCCGCGCTATGGCATGAGCTTGAATTGCAAGCAGAACAGTATCAGTATCTATTTGCAAACCTAGGTTTTGAGTTGCGCATTGATGGACGCGGCTTTGCTTGGTTTCATGATAAAGAAGGTAATCAGAACATCAATAAACAATCACGTCAGTTAGCATTATTGCTGATGGTGCTATTTGATCACCAAGCGGATAGCGGTCGCTCCCTTGGCCAGTTTTACCAATGGACAATTGATAATCCTTTACTTGATGACATTTACGAAAAGCATCAAGGACTTTTGGATGCAGAAGAGCTAGACCGAGATGCACTCGCAAAGATACTCGACAACGCTGTGCGAAAAGGTTTTGCCGTTCAAGAGAACAATCACTGGCGTTTGCTGCCGTCGGTATATCGCTACCTTGATCACTTCCAAGCAATTACAGAGCACGCATCTGAGAATGATATAGCGGCTACGGCTTATGAGGAAGATGAATCATGTTAAGTTATGGTTTTCAACGTGTAGCGTTAATCGGCAGTGCGGGATACCAGCGTGCTGAACTTCCTCTCGACGATTCTGTGTCATTAATCGCACCCAATAACCATGGCAAAACAAGCCTTATCAATGCGCTTCAATTTCTACTTATCATCGATCAGAGAAAAATGGATTTTGGCTCGCACACGCGAGATCAAACGCGTCGTTTTTACTTCCCAAATAATAGCGCCTACATCTTGCTAGAAGTAATTCTACCGCAAACGGGCACAGTAGTATTTGGGTGTGTCGGTAAAGGGGTGGGCCATGACTATGAGTACTTTGCCTACACGGGAGAGTTGAATTTAGACGATTATCGTTTAGATGATGGTAATATCGTCAGCCAACCAAAGCTTGTCAGTCACTTAGCAAAAAAGAAATACAGCGTCTCTCGATATAACGAGAGGGACTTCCGTCACTTGATTTATGGCGGTGCAAAAAGTAAGAAGACGAGCGATATTGATTTTACCGTATTCAAGCTTGAGCACATTAGCGATGCCCGTTCCTTTCAGCAGGTACTCACCAAGACGTTGCGACTCGACAAACTAAACTCTAGTGATGTGAAAAAATATTTGTTAACGATATTTAGTCGAGAGTTACCCAACGCCAGCATTGATTTTAAGCAGGAATGGGAAAAAGCGTTTCAAGACATTAATCTAGAGCGCGAGCAGTACCTAGCCGCTTTCAATAATCGAGAGACGATTCAACAACTCGAGCAAAAGTTTGAGCGAACCTTATCTTTACGAGGAAAGATCACCGTATGCCAACCGAAAGTGGATGAGTTGCTAAAAGACTGGCATGGTCACGTTCAAACGACGAGGGAACGGCTAGTTAAGCAAAAGGCTAAGCTTGAACAAGCCTCGCGCGAACTTCGAGACTATGATATCGCTCTAGCTGGAGAACGCCAGGACTTAGCCAATAAACTGGCAGAGCTAGATCGTACGGAGCAGCATTATCAAGAGCTTAAAGCGCGCTTTGCCCTGATTCCGAATCAAGAGTTCCTAGAGAGTCAGTTACGATCCGCCGAGAAAGAGTATGAAGCGCAGGCCACATTATGTGTTCAGTCCCAGCGCTCCTCTTCCGAGATGCTTAGCAAACAATTGCAAGAAAAAGAACAGCAGCGCCAGCGGTTGCAGTCTCAACAGCGAACCTTAAATGACAATTTATACCTTCACCTTTCTGAGACGCTCAATACACACGAGTTAGATAATCTAAACAAGGTGCTCAGCCAACAAGTCCTGCAACTGCCCCCTTCGCAGTACTCGCTTAATGCTGAGCAGTTGCGAAGCGTTTTTAATTGCGAGTCCTCACAGCAATGCTTGCTCCCCGGCTTAACATTGTCGGTTCATGAGCTATTGCCTCAGCATGTGCAAAAAACAGAATCAGAGATTTTGGAGGAAATTGGTAGCATTAATGAGCAGATAAACGAGCTCAAAGAACTACTTCAAGCAAGTAGAGAGCAAGAGGCGGCTGAGAGGAAAAAGGCCGAATTAAATAGTGCCGTTAGGCAGTGTGAACAAGAGCTAAAAGAATTCCAACAGTTACAAGAGTTAACACACAATCAAGCACAGCGAATCGAGCAAAGACAGGCTGTTGAGAAACAGCGAGTAGCGATTAACGATGCGCTTAACAACTCAGGAGAAAAGCAAGCCGATCTTTCAAGGCAATTAAGTGAGGTAGCGGATAAGCTTAATAAGCTGGCTTCAGACGAGAGCAGTGTTGAAAAACTAAAGAAACAAAGAATAGATGACCAAGCGCTATTTAGCGGACTTTCTGACCAGCCACATTCGCCCTGGATAGCGGGGGATGATTGGTCTTTGGCGTCACTTCCGGATCGTCTTCAGGACTACATTGAAGATTGCAAAGCCCTTGATCAGCTATCAAAAGAATTGCGCCAAATGAAAAATGAATTGGGTCAAAAAGGGCTGACTAAGTTTCAGATGGCGCAAACACAAGATGAAGAATTAGAGGGTATTATTCAATTCAATCATTGTTTGGACGATGAGAAAAAAGCACTGGAAAGGCGGGCACGATCGGCCGTCGTCAACGTCACTGCCAGTTTAAGAGAGCTGCGCAGTGGTTTATATGCATTGCAAAGTAAGATGAAGGAATTCAACCGCCTGATCAGCCAAAGGCAGCTGTCAGATCTTAAAATTTTCAAAATTGAGCCAGTCGAACAAAGTCTGCTTGTTGATGCGATGAATGTGCTGATCCAACAAGCAGAGCAAACTGAAAGTGGTCAAAGTTTTGAGCTATTTGATCAGGGCAGTATCCTCGATGATGCTGATTTAGAGCGCGCGAAGAGCCTGCTGATTGATGAGGGCAATGCTCGCCAAGGTTTAAGAGTAGCAGACTTATTCCGGCTTGAATTTGTTGTTGCCAAGCACGACCAGCAGCAAGAGTCATTTGAAGAAATTGATAGTGCCGCCTCTAACGGAACCGTATTGATGGCGAAGCTTGTGACGGGTCTGGCGATGTTGTACCTCATGCAAGATAAACGCCACCAAATGAAAGCAGTCTGTTATTTGGATGAAGCGTCAGCTTTGGATACCCAGAACCAAACGAGCTTGATAGAGATTGCGGATCAATTCGGTTTTGCCTTGATATTTGCCTCACCAGCCCCCTTAACCACCGCGCGTTATTGTGTGCCAATTCACCAAGCCAATGGCAAAAATCATATTAGTCGAAATAGCTGGCAGATTTTCGAACCACTAGAGAGTCAAGAGCTGCCCCAATCATATGCAGAGCCATCGCTATGAGCCAGGCGTTGGTGAAAGCACTCTCGCGACTCGTTGAGGTTTACCCTGATTCCGTTGCCGGGAGTAGAATGACACCGTCTCAAAAGAAGCAGCTTGAAGCGTTCAATCACAAAACGCGGTGTGTGCAAATTACGCCTAAAGGCCGTGGTGTTGTTTATCGAATTCAAGACATGGATGTAGCCGCCGTTGAACTTGAACGATTAGCCCCCGAACAACATGTATCTTCCAGTGTACCGCAACGAACGGTAAACATAGCCTCGACACGCAGCAGCAAACAAGGATACACAGCTCTCGATGTCAGTTACGTGCTGGCTAAAACGGTTGCGAACCCTTTGTGGGAGGTTTCCGGAGTACCAACCGAGCACTTAAATGCAGCCACAGAAGCGTTTGGTGTATTCTCGCTTGAAGTTGGCGGAGAGCGAAATAGCCATCTTCACACAGAACATTCCATTTGGCTGGTGGAGAACCAAGCGCTATTTGACAGACTAGATTGGTTGCCCAATAACGACCCTACTACCGTTATTTGGTACCGCGGACAGCTACACAACAAACTGATTGATTGGTTATCGGTGCCTGAAAGGGCACCGATAGTCTACTTTTTTGCTGACTATGATGGAGTTGGGCTGAATAACTACCGCCGCCTCAAAGAGAAGCTTACAGAAAGAGCAGAGTTTTGGATGATGCCGAATTGGAAGGCGTTTTTGTTACGTTATGGACAAAACCAGCTTTGGGTTGACACCGCCCGGGACTTTGTCTCTTTCGAGCGCAACAGCCAAAAGCTTTTAGCACAGTCATCAGAGTTACGAGAGTTGGTGACGGAAATGCAGAAGCATGGCTTAGCTTTGGAGCAAGAGGTGATTTGGTTGAATGACTAATATCTGTGATTTCATCTTATATTTACAGGTATACATTAGTGGATTGGTGACAGGGCGAGATCGCGAACGTTTTTTGACCAAAAAAGGATCGGTTTGACGATCACCTCTGGCTGTGATCATATAGGCCGATTCTAAAATAGTTCGGGATAGATACCGTGGATATCGATACATTTAAAGACTATTTCAGCGCCGTTGATGATCATCGCCAGAGTGCCAAGATAACCTACCCGCTATTCGACCTGCTTTTTGCTTCATTGTGCGCGGTGATTGCGGGGTCGAAAGGATGGTACGAGATTCGAGAATACATCCTAGGGCACCATGAGTGGTTTAAGTGTAACGGTATGTTTAAAGACGGTATTCCTGCCGATGATACTATCGCTCGCGTCATCTCTTCGATTGAACCGAGTGCCTTTCAAGCCTGCTTTATCGATTGGATGAAAGCTGTCCATCAAATGACGGATGGTCAGGTGGTCGCAATCGACGGTAAAACGCTGAAAGGCTCTTACAACCGTGAAGATAGAAGTAGTACGATCCACATGGTCAGTGCGTATGCCAGCGAAAACCACCTGGTGCTTGGGCAGCTCAAGACTGAAGAAAAAAGCAATGAAATCAATGCGATTCCCGAGTTAATTCGCCTACTCGATTTACGCGGTGCGCTGGTCACTATCGATGCCATGGCCTGCCAAACGACGATTGCCAAGACGATTCTTGAGCAGGGTGGCGATTACTTATTAGCGGTGAAACAAAACCAGGGCAAGCTAGCGAACGCGATCACCGAGGCATTCAGTGAGCAACGTCGAACCTTCAATGACGATGTCGAGTTTGAATATGGTCACGGTCGTATTGAATCACGTCAGTGCTATGTGCTTGATAAAGCGTGTTTATCAGGCGACTTTACCCGTTGGCCATCACTGCAAAGCCTTGTCATGGTTGAGTCTTTGCGTGTTGAAAAAGGGCGTCCGATGTCGCTGGAGTATCGTTACTATATCAGCTCAAAATCACTGACTGCCGATGAGGCAAGCCGTGCTATCCGCTCGCATTGGGGCATTGAAGCCATGCACTGGGTCTTGGATGTCAATATGGGTGAAGACGCCTGCCAAATTTATAAAGACAATGGGGCCGCGAACCTTGCCTGTCTGCGACATATGGCCTCAAACATGGTGCGGGCTGAGCCGACCAAGATAAGCTTGGTGGTCAAACAGAAGCGCTGTCTCATGAATCCCAGCTTCTTAGAAAAGGTTTTAGCCGCAGGCATACCGGCGATGGTTGAAAAATGAACACTCTTGCGCTCGCCCTGGTTAGATATCAATGCTTTAAATGAACTATTATAACTAAACAATTGTTTTTAAAGGATTTTTTTGGAATTTAGCATTGACAGGTTCGATATCGTTGACGTAACCTTTTGGTATAGTTCTTCGTCAGTCCCACTTAGGGCAGTTGATTACGATGTCGAATGCTACAACCTTTCCAACCACGATTGAATACATGTATGAAGGTACATACTTCTTCAATAAGGTTGGGCTGTGGTTCGTGGAGCAGTTTACAGTTTGCAAAAAGGAAGATTGAAAAATGGATACTACCCTGAGGTATGAATTTAAGTTTATCGCTGATGACTTGAACTTGATTGCCCGCGATGATGAGTTGACTAAACTGAAACAGCTATTAGTTGAGCTATCTCTAGAAGCAGATAGCAGTGCTAGGGGGCGTTGTTTCCTAAATCATTGAACTTATCATCCGAGCCGCGATCAGATCATCAACGCCTCAAACAGGTCACCGATGATGAGCAAAGCCAAGTACAAAATCAGCAATTGGAAGCAATACAATCAAGCATTGATTAACCGTGGTTCGATTACCTTTTGGGTTGATGACGCCGCTATCCAGACTTGGCAATGCAAAGAGCATCATGGTAAACGAGGCAGAGGCTTTACGTTTACCGATGGTGCCATTGAAACAGCGCTGATGGTTAAAGGTATTTTCAAGCTCCCTCTTCGCGCCCTTCAAGGCTTTCTCGACTCGATATTTAATTTGATGGACGTACCGCTCAAATCGCCGTCATACAGTTGTATCAGTAAACGGGCGAAGACGGTTGAGGTTAACTACCGATTACCCAGTCGTGGGCCCGTTGCTCACGTCGTCATTGATGCCACCGGTTTAAAAGTGTTCGGCGAAGGAGAGTGGAAAATGCGCAAGCATGGCAAGGAAAAACGCCGTGTTTGGCGCAAGCTGCATCTCGCGATTGACGACAGTACACACGAAGTGATTTCTGCCGTCGTTAGCTTAGCGTCTGTCGGCGACAATGAAGCGCTACCGACGCTGCTCAACCCGTTACGCCGAAACATCGCCCAAGTCAGTGCTGATGGCGCCTATGATACAAAAGCCTGCCATCAAGTGCTCAGGAGAAAAGGCATCAAACCGACCATTCCACCGCGCAGCAATGCGGGCTATTGGGAGGACGGCCACCCTCGCAATGCAGCCGTCAGCGCCTTGAAATCGGGTAACTTGGAAGACTGGAAACAAGAAGAGGGTTATCACCAACGCTCTCTGTCAGAAACAGGTATGTCCCGATACAAAACGTTACTTAGCCCTAAGCTGACTCTGCGTAATTACAATGCACAAGTTGGCGAAGCATTAGCCAACGTGAAAGTGATGAACAAAGTCATAAGACTCGGTATGCCTGTTAGCTATCGAGTTGATTGATGAGAGCAATCCTATTGGGATCAGTGCGTTAGGTGAATGATTTGATCAACAACGCCGTGCTAGGGCTTCAAGGACAGGTCAATTCAGAGGTGCTGCATATTGCACAGATGCTAATGATTTGCCTTTTTACGAAGTGTTTTATGACACACCATATCCACATCTTGGTTGCTTTCAAACTTTCTACGATTGGATAGTTTCAGAAACAGATCCCAACAAGATCAATTATAAGCTAAGTACACCAGAGCTAGTACTACCGTGTATTTTACCTTTGCCAGCTAATGATATGATTAGTAAAGAATTAGTTTGGGAATTATACGGTACTGTCGCCAAAAGTCTTTGCGATCAAGTAATACGTATGGAGAATTTAGATATTCACCCTGCAATTCAAAATAAAGGTATTTTTAAACTATTAGTGGAAAAATTATTAGATAGTTATTCATACGTACTAATAACCGCTGTAATCAATAAAAAATGGGCTGAAAGTCTTAAATCCAAAGCATTAGAAACATATGAGGAAATTCGAGGAGACTGTTTCCTGTTAGACAAGTCTTTCTTGGATTGAGCGTGATTCTATGGGCATTGAGATTTACGCATTCAACGAGGGTGTTCATAGTTCTGTGTCACCCAACGTTTAAAGATCTACGTAGTCGTCGAGCCGTCCTTTGAAGTGGATGCTTAGTTGGGACAATGTCAGGTTCCAATTCTGCACCGTATGCGTCCACTTCTCTGACGCCTTCAACATACCTGCATACAGCAACTTGAGCAATGCGTTCTCGTTGGCAAAGCCACCCTTGGTCTTCGTCAGTTTGCGGAATTGGCGATGAACAGCCTCAACGGCATTGGTCGTGTAAATCGCTTTGCGTACCTGTTCTGGGTACTTGAAGTACACCGATAGATTTTCCCATTTGCTGCGCCACGACTTTATGACCAGTGGATATTGAGCACCCCATTTGCTTTCCAGTTCATCTAACGCTTGCTCTGCGGCGTTTTGGGTCGTCGCTCGGTAAACGCACTTCAGATCGGACATAAAGGCTTTCTGATTCTTGCTGGCCACGTACTTCACGCTGTTGCGTATCTGATGGATGATGCAGAGCTGAACTTCCGTCTTGGGATAGACAGTTTCAATGGCTTCAGGGAAGCCCTTTAATCCATCGACCGAGGCAATAAGGATGTCTTTGACGCCACGGTTTTGTAGGTCTGTCAGTACATTTAACCAGTAACGGGCACCTTCACTTTCTGAGAGATAAAGGCCAAGTAATTCCTTTTTGCCCTCGATATTCAGCCCTAAGATTGTGTACAGAGCTTTAGAGACGAAGCGGCCATTTTCTTTGATTTTGTAATGGATAGCATCTAACCAGACGAAGGGGTAAACCGCCTCCAATTCGCGCTCTTGCCAGGCGCGTAGCTCGGGCACCAAACGGTCTGTAATGGCGTTTATCGTGCCATTGGACACCTCAGTCCCATACATCTCAAGAAGGTACTCACGAATGCTTTTGTAGCTATTCTCAAGTGCAAATAATGAGATGATATTACGCTCCATCTCATCGGTTAGCCGAGTCTGATTCTTCTTAACGGTCTGCGGCTCGAAAGATCCGTTGCGATCACGGGGCGTGTCTAGTTCGAACGAGCCTGAAGCGGTTTTGATGGTTTTCTGAGAGACACCGTTTTTGCGGTTAGGCTGACCCTCTTTGGTCAGGTGCTCATCCATCTCAGCGGCCAAAGCAGCTTCGGTGATCTGTTTGATCAACGGCGTTAGCAGTCCATCTTTTCCGTTGAGATCTTGTCCAGATTGCAGTGCCTTAGCAAAAGCTTGAATATCAATTTCGTATTTGTCGGACATTGATGTATCACTCCCTGTTGAGGGTTAACTATAGGAGTGACACAGATTTTTGAACACTAATAGCGAGAATAAAAATAATACGCCCACTTATGTCATAAACTATACTTTGAACTGGCTAACTACTGAAGACAAATTCTCCGAAAGTTTTGTAAGCTCTTTGCTTGAGCTACTTGTTCTTTGAGAACTTCCACTCGTTTCTTGTGACAAATGAACTATATTCGTAATATTCATAGATATTTCTTCTGAAACCGAAGATTGCTCTTCAGTTGCTGTAGCAATCTGAACCATCATATCGTCTACTTTTTTAACTTCGACTACAATGTCGCTAAGTGATTCAACAACATCAGAAACAGCACCCTTCGTTATTTCTATGTGTTCCAAGTTTTCATTCATAGAATCTACGGCTGCTTTGGCTCCTTTTTGTAGACTAGCTATCATCCTTGATATTTCGTTTGTACTTTCCTCAGTGCGATTAGCTAATGCTCGAACTTCATCAGCCACAACGGCGAAGCCTCTTCCTGTTTCACCTGCTCTAGCTGCCTCAATTGCCGCATTTAAGGCTAATAGATTAGTTTGTTCGGCAATACTATGTATTACGTCTAACACTGTACTAATATCATTACAATCCTTATCAAGTTCACTTATCACTTTAGATGAACGGTTAATGTTATCGTAGAGGCTTTCGACAGCACTCCCAGTGTTAAGTGCACTTTCCTTCCCTAACTCAGTCGACCTAAATGTTTCCTTAGTAGATAGGGATACTCTATTAGAGTTGCTTGCAACTTCTTGAACACTGCTACTCATTTCATTAATAGCTGATGCAATTTGATCTGTTTCGTGGCATTGTTTATCAATAGATATATTATTCTTATCAGTAGCTATAGCTAAATTTTCTGCAGCTAGAGAAACAGAAGATGTAGAATCTCTTACTTCTTTTACAATCCATTGTATTTTCCCAACAAAATAGTTAAAGTTCCGACCCAGCTCTGAGATTTCATTATTACCATTTTCTGGTAATCGCAGAGTTAGGTTACCGTCTCCGCTACCAATCTCTCTCATTGCTGTGACAGCGTTTTTTAAAGGGATAGTGATTGATCTACCAATTAAAATAGTGACTATAGACAACACCACGATCATTCCCGCTCCATAAGAACCAACTTCTATAAAGCTATCTATAACTATTTCATCTAAGTCCTTATCTACGTAAATACCACTACCAACAACCCACTCCCAAGGCTCGAAATACCCCGTATATGCAAGCTTTCTTAGTTGCGGTCCATCCTCGGATCTTTTCCACCAGTAGCGAGTAATTGCCTTTCCTTCAGATACTGTTTCGTCAATAAAGCTTTTTACAAAACTATTACCCTTCACATCCTCAATATCTATCCCCTCCTTACCTTCTATATGAGGGTGAGTGACAAAAAGCCCCTGAGCATCGTTTATCCAAACATAATTATCTCTATCGTAACGAATATTTCCAATAGCTTCCTTGGCGAGGGTTTTTGCTTCTTTCTCAGATATCAATCCATTTAAATGCTTCTCATGATACCCCCTAATCTGACTATGTGCAGATTCGATAAGGTGGCGAATTTCCGTTATCTTCATTTTTTCTAGGTCATCGCGCATATCCCCTAAGGCTATCCCCAAAGTCACAAATATAACAACTAGCGCACCGATATTCAGGCACCAAATTCTAGTTTTTATATTTATCTTATCAAAAAAACATTTTAAACTCCTAATTTTTACACTACCCATAAAAACTCTCCGCCAAACCCTTTATTAAAAAACTAGTTATTTTTTCATGATGAATAAAATGCTTCATCTTCCTAATCAAATCACCTCCTGCAGCCAGCCTAAAAACCCGTCTTCTATGTTTCACTCTATTTTTATAGAGCACTAAGCTAGTTATAAAAACAACAATGTTTTTTAAAAAACCTCACCACTAGAAAACAACCAGGAACAAAAAAAACTGCCATAGGAAGGATTAAACATTTAACTTATCTAGTTTTTGTTAATAACATTTGACCCCGACGTTTCATTGTTTCGGAGTATATCACCTAAAGATTCCAATGCTAGTGAAAGATCTTTAATGCTACTGAAAGATTTTTCGGAAGTATACGCTATAGAATTCGACTTCTGATGCAATTCACTCAACTCACCATTCACTTCTTTGGTCACTTCACTTTGCTGTTTGGCTGCATTTAATATAATAGAACTATACTCCAAAATCTCCTCAGAAGATTTTGATATTTTATCAACATCTTCTCCCACTAAGTTTATAATCTCCAGACACTCATTCGCTTTCTTTCTTTCCTTCTCTGATAAATGAGATATTTTATAAGATTCACTTTGAACATCACTAACCATAGCTTTTATGTTTATTGTTGACCGTTGAGCTTGTTCCGCAAGTGTTCTTACTTCGCCAGCTACAACAGCAAAGCCTTTACCTTTATCGCCTGCTCTAGCCGCCTCAATCGCTGCATTGAGTGCCAGTAACTTAGTTTTTTCTGATATTTCATCTATCGTTGTTATGATGTTGCTTATACTTTCAGACTTAAGATTCAGTTCTTTCACCGCAGATAAGACAACATCTGAGTGCTCAGCCATTTCAGTTATAACTTCGATCGCCTGTTGAACTCTCTTGAAGCTCATACTGATCATTTTTACATCATTTTGAATATAATCTTTATACTTTAGTGCGACGCCCTCCATTTCTCTACCAGATGCAGACATCTCCTCCATAGCAGTAGCTACTGCTTGTAATGACTTATTCTGATAATTGACTTGATTTTTAGAATGCTCTGAGTCTGATGCAAGATCTGATGCTGACTTGTGGAGTGTATCTGAACTAGTTTTTACAGTATGAATTAATTGGGAAATAGTATCCATAGCACGATCAAGAGCTGAACCTATACTTCCAAACTCATCTCGTCCTTCTCTTAACCCCAGCCTAGATGTTAGATCACCAGCTGCTATTTTATTTGTTGCTTGATACATAACCCACAAAGCACCTCCTAAAAAAGTTGAAATCCAATACAAAAGCAATGCTATTGCTAAAAGAGGGCTTAGATATATTAATAGAGTTTTTCTTGAACTTTTTTCATAGTTACGCATCTTCCCACTTATGTCCTTCTCAAAAGAAGCTACGCTCCCATTTCGGGTTTTAATAGAAATACGTAAGACACCAGATTCTATTGAATTTGATAGGTTCGTTGACCCTATTTTAACACCCTTATCTTTTAGAAAAACTTTCTTTTCCTCACTACTCATCACTCCCATATCGATCACATCAACAATCGATTTCAACTCTTGCCGATTTCTCTCTATTAAGTTCATCCTCTCACTTTTTATAGAAGAATAGTAGCTATCGAAAGAAATGAAACCCCATGGAATAGCAACACAAATAAAAACAATCCAAAACTTATCATTGATAGATGTTTTTATGAAAATCTTATCGATATGTCTGAATTTTACTTCTTTCACAGAAAACCTCTTTAAGACGTCACTAAATAATTACGCTTCACAATATAGACTTGAAAGCCAAAACCATTAAAAATGGAATACTATTTCGGCTGTTTTGGTTCACTCCACTGTGAAAGTCTAGTAAGTTAACCGAGCCTGGTGAAAACATCACTCCAATAGCATATAAAAATATCAAACATGCTCATCTCTACTTCTAATTATTCAACGTTAAATAAAGTTACTTGAATTTTTATTAGAATAGTAGCTTGGCAACCATAAATATAATTAAATCATACCTAATCTATGATGATAAAATTAGCTCTTTAATAATTCCCACCCATTAAAAAACTACACCCGCATCAAAAACATGATGTCATCAATATCATGTGTTGATATCTTTTTTATTCCCTTCAAATGAGCATACCGCATCAACCTTTTAAGATTGAAACAACTACCTATCTGACATCGCAAGCACTCAAATGGAATAGCACAGTGAATACAGATATCGTTATTAACGACGTCAATCACTTCGCTGTATATAAAATCCTCAAGCGATTGAGAACTATGGGCAATAAAAGTAATACAATTATAGTTTTCCATAAGAACCCTTTAAAACCCATACGAGGGTCAAAATCTATTTTACCGCTTATTCATTCTTCAGCCCAAGTCTTACTCTATTTTCACTATAGATGAGTGAAATAAGCATACCTTCGCAAAGCACTACAGGAATCCAAATCAATAGCTCAAAAAAAACAAGAAGCAGAGGTTCGTGAAACATATTAAATACAGGCGAGATCGCGAACGTTTTTAACCACTACAAGTCTAAGATACTGACTTATCAAGTCGCCTTAGAAGGTTGGTTAAAAACATTATGCTAATCACACTCCAAAATAGCTTTACCCATCAAAGATCCATTTTCCATTGCTTCATGTGCTTTATATGCTTCTTTAAGAGAAAACCGGGCTGAAACTCTAGGTTCAATTTTTCCTTCGTCTAATAACCTTATCAAATAAGAAAGTGTCAATCTATACCATTTGTTATTCCTCTTTACTTCAGCTGGAAGCGCACAAATCCGAACACGTTTCCCATCCGGAATGATATTGAGCATACCAACATTTGTTACACCGAGTATCATTGGAATATAGCCACCAAAACTTTTTCCAGCAAAGCCATAACTTACTACCGTCCCTCCCTTTTTTACGAGACTATATGTCTTTCTCAAGTTAGCCCCCCCTATTGGGTCAAATGCAGCGTCAATACCTTCAGGGTATAGATCAGACATTACTTTTTTAAAATCCATTGATTTGTAGTCAATAGGGATTGCACCAATGCTCTCTACAAATTCATGCTTTTCAATAGATGCAGTTCCATAAACTTTGATATCAGAAAGACGCGCAAGTTGTATTAGAGCAGAGCCGACCCCTCCAGCAGCTGAGTGGACTAATATAGTCTGCCCTGCCTTTATATTGGCTTTCTCATACAAAATACTATAAGCCGTTAGATAATTAAGTACTAGACTACATACATGAGCAGGATCTAAATGCTCTGGGAAAGGTACTAAATATTTTTTAGGAATGCATAAATATCTAGAATAGCAACCGAGCTCAGGACTAAGACCTACGACTCTGTCACCCAAGTTTAAGCCTGATGCCGATTCACCCAATCTTTCGATAGTGCCTGCAAAGTCATATCCAGGTGTGAGCGGTGGTTTTGGTGCGAGCGGATAGCCTCCTCTTTGTGCCATAACATCAGAGTATCCAACACCAGCGGCATGAATTTTTACAAGAACCTCATCAGCAGCGATTTCGGGCAATGGTTCATAGATAGGCTTGAGAACGCTAGGTTCTCCATGCTCATATATGGTAATTTTTAAGTTTTCATTCATAGTAATTCCTCTCGACTATCGAATGTCTCTACGACATATGTTTACATGTCCCATACTAAATACTATTCTATTCAGATAGATCATGAAGATCGTTTATTATTTAGTGGGTATGCGTGTATGAATAACGACTGGGATGCATGGAAATTATTTTTAGTTTTAGCTGAATGTGGAAGTTTAAATGTAGCGTCACAGAGATTAGGTTGCTCTCAACCAACTCTTAGTAGACGTTTATCACTTTTAGAAGATAGAGTGGGAAAGAACCTATTTGATCGCAGCACACAAGGTTTGTCACTCACCGAATTCGGAAGCAACTTACTGGAAGAGTGTGAAAACATGGCGGATTGTGCCGATAGGATACAGAGGATAGTTCATGGACAGGATATCAGTCTTTCAGGGACTGTGAAACTTTCTGTAAATGAAATGATCGCACAGTATTATCTTCCTCCAATAGTGCCAACCTTTATGGAGACATATCCGGATCTACAGCTCAAGACTATTGTCACAAATACTGCAACTAATCTAGATAAAAGGGATGCTGACGTTGCAATAAGAATGTTTCGACCTCATCAACCCAATTTGGTCACAAGACACTTAGCTAATTTAGAGCTTGGAGCATATGCTAGCTCAGCGTACATTGACAATTATGGAGAGCCTAAAAAACTTCAAGACTTCAAAGAAAGAAGGATTTTAGGTTTCGACAAAGATAAACAGCTAGAAGAAGATTCTTTAGCCTTGGGTTGGCCAATTAAAAATAGAGAGCTTTCGTTCCGAACTGATAACATGCCATTTATGGTAGAAGTCGCTGTAAACGGTGGAGGAATAATTTTTACCCATTCAATTGTTGCGAGAAAAAGAAATTTAAAAAGGCTTAAATTTGAATTAGAAATACCACCCATACCTTTATATTTAACATGCCACCGTGATGTTCGTCAAAATAGAAAAATAAAAGCTCTTATGAAATTTATTTCTGAACAGTTTGAAGATTTGAGTACCTAGGAGAGGCAGAGTGAGATAGCGAACGTTTTTAATCAAAATGAGATCTTTTTGACGATCACCTTTGGCTGTGATCATATAGGCCGATTCTAAAATATTTCGGGATAGATACCGTGGATATCGATACATTTAAAGACTACTTCAGCGCCGTTGATGATCATCGCCAGAGTGCCAAGATAACCTACCCGCTATTCGACCTTTTTTTTGCTTCATTGTGCGCGGTGATCGCGGGGTCGAAAGGATGGTACGAGATTCGAGAATACATCCTAGGGCACCATGAGTGGTTTAAGCGTAACGGTATGTTTGAATACGGTATTCCTGCCGACGATACCATCGCTCGTGCCATCTCTGCGATTGAACCGAGTGCCTTTCAAGCCTGCTTTATCGATTGGATGAAAGCTGTCCATCAAATGACGGATGGTCAGGTGGTCGCAATCGACGGTAAAACGCTGAAAGGCTCTTACAACCGTGAAGATAGAAGTAGTACGATCCACATGGTCAGTGCGTATGCCAGTGAAAATCATCTGGTGCTTGGCCAGTTCAAGACAGAAGAAAAAAGCAATAAAATCAGTGCGATTCCCGAGTTAATTCGCCTACTCGATTTACGTGGTACGCTAGTCACCATCGATGCCATGGCCTGCCAAACGACGATTTTTGAGCAGGGTGGCGATTACTTATTAGCGGTGAAACAAAACCAGGGCAAGCTAGCGAACGCGATCACCGAGGCATTCAGTGAGCAACGTCGAACCTTCAATGACGATGTCGAGTTTGAATATGGTCACGGTCGTATTGAATCACGTCAGTGCTATGTGCTTGATAAAGCGTGTTTATCAGGCGACTTTACCCGTTGGCCATCACTGCAAAGCCTTGTCATGGTTGAGTCTTTGCGTGTTGAAAAAGGGCGTCCGATGTCGCTGGAGTATCGTTACTATATCAGCTCAAAATCACTGACTGCCGATGAGGCAAGCCGTGCTATCCGCTCGCATTGGGGCATTAAAGCTATGCACTGGGTGTTAGATGTCAATATGGGTGAAGACGCCTGCCAGATTTATAAAGACAATGGCGCAGAGAACGTAGCCTGTCTGCGACACATGGCCTCAAACATGGTGGGGGCTGAGCCGACCAAGATCAGCTTGGTGGCCAAACAGAAGCGCTGTCTCATGAATCCCAGCTTCTTAGAAAAGGTTTTAGCCGCAGGCATACCGGCAATGGTTGAAAAATAAACACTCATGCGCTCGCCCTGGGATTGGTGATAATTCAAAATGAATTCTCGTGAACAGCTAAATTAAGAGTGATTAAAAGGGAAGATGACTTCCCTTATATTGTAATTACATTTCAGATTGTCTGCTTTTACTTAGTCCAACACATGTAGATTACGATATTCGTCATAAGCGTACTGATCGGTCATGCCGCTAATATAGTCTTGGATGAGGCGGACTCGAAAATAAAACTCCCAAACATCGTCATCAAAGTTATAGGGTAAGTACGTAAGGTCAGACGGTTTATTTTTTTCTTGCTCTAACCTTTGCATAGCGATTTCGTATGCTCGAAGGTGCTTGTTCGGTAGTTTTTTGTAGAGTCTTCTCTCGTATAGAGGGGCTTCTTTAATGTTGGTAAAAGTCTCTTTTCTTAATAGTAATAATGGCTTATACGCTTCAAGTAACCCCGTAATGATTCTATATCCTTGTAGCTCACTTTTTTCTACTTCTGGATCGCAGAAAGCATAGTTCATAGCAACATTCTTAAGAGCTTTCACTAATGCATGATTATCACTATGATCTTCAATTAGCGCTCTATTGAAGTTCCCGTGAAATACCTTCTCTATGTTATCTATAAACTGTTTGCATGCATGTTTTGGTAGGCGTTTGTTTATTTCCACGCGAAGAGTAATGAAGAAGTGGCTGTTCGCACAGTTATCGGATTTTGAAGCGCTTTCACTGGCGACATCAACGATCTTTTTCATCTCTTCACTGTTTTGCAAATCGTACTCTTTTACAAGAGATTGGTATTCGTCGTTTAAAACTTCTTTGAGTTGATCTACTGTGATAATGCCTTTTTCAACAGCATCCTCAATGTCTGCAATGCCGTAGGAAATATCATCCGCAGCTTCCATTATGTATGAAAATGGAGAGCGGCAATGAGAGTCCATTGACAGCACCGTTTTTAGTGACTCTATGTAGCGGTGTTCACTTAAGTAATAACCCACTTTTTTCATCAAATAGTCATAGTCATGTAATTCCGAGTTGCTCTTTGTTTTAGGCGATGGTTGATCCCCACGGCGAGTATACTTGAACACACCAGATACTTGCGAATAGGTTAGATTGAGCTCGAGTAGAGTGTGAACTAGGCGGATAGCCTGTGCGTTACCTTCGAAATTGGTAAGATCTTGTTGGATTGGCTTTGGCAAGTCGATTGTGGGCTCACCGTTCTTATCCATTACAAGAGATAGTAAATTTCTAGAAAACCAATCGTTTATAGCTTGCTCTCCAAAATGTCCGAAAGGTGGATTGCCAATGTCATGCATTAAACATGACATTTCGACTATCGACTCAAATTGACGTTCTAATCCGGTTAGCTCGTATTCTTGTTTAGATTCTTCAGAGAGCTCTTTAAAGATTAATTGAGTGATGTATCGACCAACTTGTTGAACTTCGAGAGAATGAGTGAGACGGCTGCGAACTGCAGCATTACGTTCGAGGGGAAAGACTTGAGTTTTTTGTTGAAGCCTTCTGATTGCAGCTGAGTTGAGGATCCTACCTCGATCACTTTCGAAGCTTTCTTGTGCTGCAATTTTGCTGGATTCAGTCAGTGGACGAGGTTTAATGGCTTTTCCGCTATGATATACCCTTGTTCCTCGAACTTTTTCTTTGAAGTTGATAGCCATAATAGTTCCTCTTTGTTTAACGCGCTGAAGAAACTATACCTAAGATTCTAGTCGGCTCATATTAGATTGGATAAATAATGTGATTAGGGATTTAGTCATTGTGAAGAACATTGACTAGGGGAGGATGACCAAAAAGCTGGTTTTTAGCTGTATTTAGTGAGATGTTCCGGTATTTATCTATTGACTTTATTGTTAACATTAATCAAGGGGTTGCTTTTTTGGCAAGTTATAGGGTTTTAATATACTTGGTTCGAGAACAACTGGATTTTGTTGTTAACCATGTTTGTACAACCTTGCTGATGCCAGTGCGCCAACACGATACCAGTCAGTGGCGCAAGAATGGCGCGCATCATACCACTTAATCAGAGGGATGAGAAAAGCTGGGGCAGGTGTGAATAACTAGGTATCTTTCTTTCTCGGGCTTAATTGCTTATCACACCATTTTTCAATAGAGGGTGCGGATAAGGTGAACAGGCCAATTATCATGGCGATGGCGCAGATTACATAGATAGCTGTCATTGCAACCCTCCTTATTGGTTAATTTTAGTATACTCCTTGTTTCGCCTTTCCTCGGCCTCAGGTGCCGAGGATTGCCGTATTTTTAAGATGAATTGGTATCTGTATCAAACTGCTTGATCAGGACCGAGGTGTCGCAACGGCCATAGCCGCGCGCTTGTAACTTGTTGTACTGTTGATCCACCTGCTCGGTTAAAGGAAGGTTCACGCCTAATTTGGCGGCTTCTTCTAAACAAAAGCCTAAATCTTTACGCATCCAATCAATCGCAAAGCCAAAATCAAAACTGTCTTCCGCCATGGTCAAAGCACGGTTTTCCATCTGCCAAGAGCCTGCGGCTCCATGCTTAATGGCATTGAGCATCTTTTCGATATCGAGATCAGCGGATTGCGCGAAGGTGAGTGCTTCGGATAAGCCTTGTAAGACGCCGGCAATACATATTTGGTTGGCCATTTTACAGCGCTGGCCACTGCCATGCGGGCCAATATGTTGGATGGCACTGGCATAGACGTTTATGACGGGTTCAACCTCACTGAACACAGTCGGGCTGCCACCGACCATAATGGTGAGTGCGCCTTTTTCCGCGCCAGCTTGGCCGCCTGAGACGGGGGCATCGAGAAAGCTTAGCCCTTGACGCTCGCATACTTGTGCCAACTCAAGGGCAAGCTCAGCAGAGGTGGTGGTGTGATCGACCAGCGTACTGCCTTTTTTCATATTGGCTAACACACCAATGTCGCCATACACCACACTGCGTACGTCATCATCGTTTCCCACGCACATAAAGACGATATCAGCATCAGCCACAGCTTCGGCGGGCGTCATTCCATATGTGCCTGAATAGGTGTCGCACCAAGCTTCGGCTTTATGCGTGGTGCGGTTATAGACGCGAGTTGGGTAGCCGTGGTGTTGAAGGTGCCCGGCCATTGGAAAGCCCATCACGCCTAGGCCAATAAAGGCTACCTTGGTATTGTTGAGTTGCATGGTTATCTTGCTTCCTTGTCGTTAATTTGGGGTTAATTTATCAGAAACTTAACCTTTGTTGTATTTGTCGATGATAAGCTTGTATCATCTTCTTTTGTGTTGTGGCACGGATAATTATGACAGCACGACAACCTTTCTCGTTAACGATCGCGCATATTAACGACACCCACTCTCACTTTGAGTCCACCCCT
This sequence comes from Salinivibrio sp. SS3, assembly GCF_001722105.1. NCBI lineage: Bacteria > Pseudomonadati > Pseudomonadota > Gammaproteobacteria > Vibrionales > Vibrionaceae > Salinivibrio > Salinivibrio sp. SS3. The sequence goes on from NZ_MEBQ01000043.1 coordinate 185,255, forward strand.
GTCTCACTGAACCTGGACGACAAGGCGACACCAGTTTATGCCAATAGCGGCGGGTTCGCACGCATTGCATCTGCGGTATCACATTTTCGCGAGCAGGCTAAGCAGGATGATCATGCCTTCCTTTTTTTACATGCTGGGGATTGCTTTCAAGGGACTCTGTATTACTCCTTATTCAAAGGTAAAGCGAATGCAGATTTGCTGAATCGACTCGGCATTGATGCGATGGCGATTGGTAATCACGAGCTTGACCAAGGGAATGGCCCCGTGGCCGACTTTCTTGATGATATTCAATTCCCTTTACTTGCGGGGAATTGGCATGTGGCGGATGAGTCAAAAGACAAGGATAAGCGTGTCAGTGACAAACCCGCTTTATTGCCATATATCGCTCCGGAGGAGCGCGCGAGTACACTCATCAAAACCTATGCCGGGCACAAAGTGGGCATCTTCAGTTTAGCGGTTGAGCAAATGGCGGCACTGGCTCACCCTGATCACGATACTCCTTTTTTGCCGGCAACACGCATCGCCGAAAACACCGTGGCTTTTTTGCGCCAACAAGGCGTGAATACCATTATTTTATTGAGCCACTTGGGTTATGACAAAGACAAGGAACTAGCGGCTGCGGTTAATGGGATTGATGTGATTGTGGGTGGTCATACCCATGTGCTACAGGGAGACTTTCAAAACCTTGGTTTGGCGCAAGAAGATCCCTATGGCTATAAAGTCAAGGATACTTGGATTGTGCAAGCAGGTTGCCATGCACAAGCCATTGGCCGATTTACGTTATCTATCGATGAAAACGGTCGACCAGCTGCCTTTGATGGCCAGAACTACTTGTTGCTCGGTCGCAGCCTCGCGATGGATGCCTCGCGGGAGCAGCAATTGACCGAAGGCTCGTATCAAGCAGTGAGAGCCTATCTCAACCGACAAGACAATGTATTGATTTTACCCAGTGATCTCGCGTTGAAGCAGTATATACAGCGGACCTACCGTCCCCATGTGGCGCAACTAGAAAGTGACATTGTCACACATGTGCCGCAACGACTCCGTCATGTGCGTGTGCCTGACAGCGAGGGGGGCAGTGAAGTGGCCCCATTGGTGACAGAAAGCTTTCTGTGGGCCGCGCGTGAGCAAGGGATTGAAGCCGATTTTGCTATTCACAATGCGGGTGGTGTGAGAGTCAGTTTAAACGCCGGGCCGCTCTCTGCTGCTTTAATTGCAGGCGCGTTGTTACCGTTTGCTATCGACGTGATCGCCTACCAGGTAACCGGCGCACAGATCCGTCGTGCGATTGAAGGCGCGATCAACAATGCGACAGATAATGGCGTAACGGGCCTCGGGTCGGGCAGCTTTCCGTATTGCGCCGATATACGCTATCGCTACGAAGCCTGGCAGCCGATGGGGGCGCGGGTAACACAACTCGAGATAAAGCGCGGTAATCACTGGATAGCCATCGATGATCAGCGACAATACACGGGTGTGTCGTCATCTTATACTGCCCAAGGTAAAGAAGGATACGATGCCATTCAAACCGGCCACCGCCGCTCGATTGGTTTATCCATGGCGGAGTGCTTTATTGACTATGCGCGTCAACAGCCAGTGTTGGCACTGCCTACTGAGCCTTTAGTGTGTTACCTCCGAACGTCTAATGAGAGAAAAACCTGCTGGGGGGAATAACTTGGCCTGCCCCTTGCTTATTGATAGTCAGCTTGGTGTTGACGGCAGACAATTGCCGTTTAAGTTTTTGACAAAATTGTCGATACATAAAGTGAACCTGAATTGATCGACACACTATCGAAAGGTGAGGGGTTATGGAAAAACGTGACTGGTTTGATATCGGCTTGATCAGTTTTTGGTTGGTGGCTTGGGCATCGATTGTTTACTTTGTGCCAGTCATTTAACTTATTTACTGATCCGCGGATTGCGGGGGAACCTGTTTGCGTCGGGTTCCCCAGCGCACTAACAACGGCTGTAAATAGATTGGCAGCTGTATGGCGCCGATTAATGGTAGAAATGCCGGCCCCAGCGCGGCACCAGCAACGGTGTACGTTAGCAATACATTCCGATTGACCGCTGACACCGCGGCGATCATGCTCGCTTCTCGCCCCTGATGTCGATATAGCCCATACGCAATGATGAAAAAAAGTATGCAAATTGCAACTGAAATGGCTAAAAGCTCCAACGCGTAGCCTGAATCCTTTTGCCACATTGCCCCGAACGGCCCTACTAGCCCTAATGGAAAACTGAACACCAGCACAATGGTAAACTGTGCCAGTTTGCTGTGAATGCGTTTGAGTTTTTCGGGTTTGATCAGCGCGTGAAAAAGCGCGGCAAACAGCATGGGACCAAAAATAAAGATCACCAATCGCACCGCATAGCTTTTTAGATCCAATGAAAAATCATCACCTGACAGCACCGTGAGATTGATGAATAAGACGACGGGCATGAGCAATGTTGACGCGATGGTGTAGGCCATGGCGATGAGCGCGTCCATTCCCAAAGAACGAATGATGGCAGGCGTTGCAAACAAAGACCCAGTGGCGCAAATGCCACTGATTGCAAGTAACAAAGGGGTAGACGCGCCGAGTAGCCACGCGAGAGAACAAGTGAGTACGGTGAGTAGCACTGAGTGAACTAATGCGTACACCCAGACCTGCCACCGGGCTAACGCTTTCACTAATAGACCTTGATGAATGCCAAGCAGGGTAAACAGCATCAAGGCGAATAGCACATAAGGTAAAAACGGAAATAAGGCTAACGAGACGCTCGGAAAGGCAAAGCCAATCAATGCGGCAATAAAAAGACACAACGCTGAATGTTTGGCGAGAAACGCGAGCATGGTCAACACCTTGGTCACATGTGTAATCACGATGTTATCAGGTTTACACAACTAATCGAGTGAAAAATAGTCTTTTTCAATGATTAATACACTGTGTCGTATAAAAAGTCAGACAGGATGAGGGCGCGAGCGGTGAATTCAAACAGACAAACTGAACTCATTGAAGGCTTGTCCGTCAGGTAAGTGATTCGCTTATTTTACTGCAACTTAACATAATGAATACGTGCAAACCGGCAAGTATGTTAGATTAGAAAAACTAATCCATTGGTTTAATTTTCATCAGTTTAAATCTCGGGGTAGCACCTTATAATTTGCGCCGAGTGATTAAGACAACAAAGCGAGGATCTGATGACGACTGCAACGGTTAATATGCCCCGTTCTCGTCGATCTTACGCGGTAACAATCAAAGGACTGATCGCTCACGCCATGGATGTGCTGTTTACTCGCAGCACGCACGCTCCTGCTTATGATGCCAGTCGTTTACCGGCACATTTGCAGCGTGATATTGGTATAAACCGATAAGACGACTTAAAACGGATAGAACGCGAAACGCCACATCATCGAGATGTGGCGTTTTTTTTATGGTTTAATCGTCTCCGAGCGTTTACGAACAATGAGTGGCTTACCAAGCCGACGAATGCGATTAATTGAGGAGTACAAAAGATGGGATGGTTCTCTGCACTGTTTTCCAAGGGAAGCGAAAAACAATCACAGGCGTCAGTCACCCCGACGGAATACCAAGGGTATTTAATTTATCCTGAATCGACCGCCGAAAACGGCCAATATCGTGTCAGTGGCCGCATTTGCAAATCACTTGATGACAAGATACTCACCCATAGATTTATTCGCTCAGATTTGCTGGGAAGTCAGGAAGATGCCAACAGCTTGATGGTCACAAAAGCAAAAATGATGATTGATCAAAACGGTGATCGACTATTTGATTGAGGGGCGTCAACGAATCGCGCGATAGCAAAAATAATGCATAACTATGAGCAATTAATTCGGATAAAGTGTAGCCCAGATCACATTTATGCCCCAATGGCGATCCCCGCCCTGTGGTGATTAAGGAATAAACTCGTTAAGTTAACACTGTTGCGTTGCTAAGCACGAAGCACTGATAACAGACCGCAACAGCGTGATAAGCGAATAAAACCGCTTGGAATGCTTATTTTTATCAGTGAACCTATTTCAGGCCGCGGTTTTCGCGCCTGTGATAACCAAAAAAATTTCTTATAAGCCAACATTCAGGGAATAGCTATGCAGATTGGTGTTCCAAAAGAGAGGCTCGTTAATGAAACGAGGGTAGCTGCGACACCTAAGTCGGTTGAGCAGCTTATCAAGCTCGGTTTTGACGTCGTAGTAGAGAAGGGAGCAGGCGAACAAGCAAGCTTTGAAGACACTGCGTACGAACAAGCTGGTGCGAGCATTGTTGATACAGACGCTGCCTGGCAGTCTGACATCATCTTTAAAGTTAATGCACCAGGCGTAATTGAAGAGACTGGCCAAGATGAAGTGGCGTTGCTGCAGGCAGGCACCACCTTGGTTAGCTTTATTTGGCCCGCTCAAAACGAAGAATTACTCGAACGTTTGTCAGCGCAGAACGTGAACGTGATGGCCATGGATGCGGTCCCACGTATTTCGCGTGCGCAGTCATTGGATGCGTTAAGCTCGATGGCAAACATCGCCGGTTACCGTGCAGTGGTTGAAGCGGCGCATGAATTTGGTCGCTTCTTTACCGGACAAATCACGGCAGCGGGTAAAGTACCGCCTGCGAAAGTCTTTGTTGCGGGGGCTGGCGTTGCCGGGCTGGCGGCGATTGGCGCAGCGGGTAGCTTGGGGGCGATTGTCCGTGCTTTTGATGTTCGTCCTGAAGTGAAAGAACAAGTCGAGAGCATGGGCGCGGAGTTTTTAGAAGTCGACTTCAAACAAGACAACTCAGGCAGTGGCGATGGTTATGCCAAAGAAATGTCTGACGAGTTTAATCAGGCGGCGGAAAAGCTTTATGCGCAGCAAGCAGAAGATGTCGACATTATCGTCACAACCGCACTGATCCCCGGTAAGCCAGCGCCGACGCTGATCACCAAAGAGATGGTTGACAGCATGAAGCCGGGCAGCGTGATTGTTGATTTGGCCGCAGCCAATGGTGGCAACTGTGAGTACACGGAAAAAGATCAAGTGATCACCACGCCCAATGGCGTAAAAGTGATCGGTTACACCGATATGGTCGGCCGTTTGCCCACCCAATCGTCACAGCTTTATGCGACTAACTTAGTCAACCTCACCAAACTGCTTTGCAAAGAGAAAGACGGCAACATCCAGATTGATTTTGATGATGTGGTCGTGCGTGGCGTGACCGTAATCAAAGAAGGCGAGATCACCTGGCCGGCGCCACCGATTCAAGTCTCCGCGCAACCTAAAGCAGAGCCCAAAGCTGAACCTGCTCCTAAGCCGGCACCCAAAAAAACCTCTCGGGCGACCAAGTATGGTCTAATGGCCGCCGCCGCAGGGGCGTTCGGATGGATTGCCAATTATGCCCCTAGTGAATTTCTCTCTCACTTTACCGTTTTCGTACTGGCCTGTGTGGTGGGCTACTACGTGGTATGGAATGTGACTCACGCGCTGCATACCCCGCTGATGTCTGTGACCAATGCGATCTCTGGCATCATCATCGTTGGGGCGTTATTGCAAGTAGGACAAGGCATTGGCTTTGTAACCTTCCTTGCTTTCATTGCCGTGTTGATCGCCAGCATCAATATATTTGGCGGCTTTACTGTTACAAAGCGCATGCTTGAAATGTTCCGTAAAGGGTAAGGAGAAAGAATGTCTGAAGGATTGGTACAAGCGGCGTATATTGTCGCTGCGCTTTGTTTTATTCTCAGTTTGGCTGGGCTATCAAAGCAAGAGTCAGCGCGCGCAGGCAACTATTACGGGATTACCGGGATGGCGATCGCTCTGGTTGCCACTATTTGGGGGCCGGAAGTGCAAGGTGTGGGCTGGATTATTCTGGCCATGGTCATTGGTGGCGCGATCGGTATTTATTACGCCAAGCGCGTAGAAATGACGGAAATGCCGGAGCTAGTGGCGATGCTACACAGCTTCGTGGGTCTGGCTGCGGTATTGGTGGGCTTTAATACCTACATCGATCACCCGCCGCTGACGGGCGCGATGCTTAACATCCACTTGGTTGAGATTTTCCTCGGTGTCTTTATCGGTGCAATTACTTTCACCGGCTCGATTGTCGCCTTTGGTAAACTTCGTGGCGTGATTTCCTCCAAGGCGCTGATGTTGCCACATCGCCACAAGCTTAACCTGGCCGCTGTGGTTGTGTCGTTCTTGTTGCTAATCAGCTTTGTCAACGCTGAAGGCTCAACAGCGGCACTGCTGATTGTGACCGTCATTGCGCTAGCATTTGGTTATCACTTGGTGGCTTCGATCGGTGGCGCAGACATGCCCGTGGTGGTGTCGATGCTCAATTCCTACTCAGGATGGGCAGCGGCGGCGGCTGGCTTTATGCTGGCAAATGATCTCTTGATTGTGACAGGCGCGCTAGTGGGCTCATCGGGGGCGATTCTGTCTTACATTATGTGTAAAGCGATGAACCGTTCTTTCATTAGTGTCATCGCCGGTGGCTTTGGCTCTGATGGCGCTGCGTCTTCGGGTGATGACGAAGTCGGTGAGTATCGAGAAAGTACAGCCGAAGAAGTCGCCGAAATGCTGAAAGAGTCAAACAGCGTGGTCATCGCCCCAGGTTATGGCATGGCAGTCGCGCAAGCCCAATATCCTGTTTACGAGGTGACAGAAAAACTCCGTAGCATGGGCGTCGAGGTGCGCTTTGCCATTCACCCTGTTGCGGGTCGTTTGCCCGGTCACATGAACGTATTGTTGGCTGAGGCCAAAGTGCCGTATGACATCGTGTTGGAAATGGATGAAATCAATGATGATTTCCCTGACACAGATACCGTTTTGGTCATTGGTGCCAACGATACGGTGAACCCTGCGGCGACGGACGACCCATCGAGCCCGATTGCGGGCATGCCGGTTCTTGAGGTTTGGAACGCCAAAAATGTGGTGGTGTTTAAGCGCTCAATGAATACAGGTTATGCCGGGGTGCAAAATCCGCTGTTCTTTAAAGACAACAGCAGCATGTTGTTCGGTGACGCGAAACAAAGTGTAGAAGCGATTTTTAAAGCGCTATAATTAGCCTTAATGCTTGATACTCTGTCAAAAAGAGCCAGTTCCGACTGGCTCTTTTTTTTGGCGTGTCTTGATTAAGCGAGGAATGATGGAACTTACACGGTACTGACATTTTGATAAAAATTGATGATAAGCTTGCGATCATGCGAATTCTGCTGCTACTCACTCTCACATTGGCTGGCTGGCCAACCTTGGCCGCGAGCACGTTCTCAGAGCAGATGACTGCCTTTCGTGCGCAGTTATTACTTGCCGATCCTGTCGCTCGCTACAACCTGATCGGCATTAACCGTGCTTTCCCCCGTGTGTTGCTCAGCCCAAAGAGTTTGCTGCCGCAGAGTGCTCAATACCCGTTAAAAGACATTCGCCGCCTCTATCAAGCCGCACAAAAATGCCAAGGGCCGTGGCCTGTTAATCCGCAAGTGACCGAACCGTTGGTGTTTACGCGCGCGATGTGTAATCACACCCAGCTTCCTGTGGCGTGGTTCTCGCGGTCTGGCTTTATTCATCCCGGTGGGGGGAGTTACGCGGCAAAATATGCTGAGCAGTTTCCCGAGCGGCGTAGCGAATTAATGCGCTTCTTTCATATTCAAGAGCGACCTCAAGCAGAACCCGATAGCTTGTTGGGGCGATTGCAGCGGATGGAGTCTCATGCCGTTGATGCCTTAAATAGCGGCGCTAAATCGTTAATCAGTCAGGATGAGATGTGGGTGCGCGTTGGCAGTTATTATCATTTATACCAAGCCTCGCAATGGCAGCCATTACTGGCCGAGTTTGATTTAAGGATCACCCCTCGAGGAGAGCAAGACTTCTGTTTGGCGCGGGTGGGCAACATTTGTTGGAACGAAGAAAAAGCGCCCAGTTATTGGCCCTACTTGGTTGGAACATTAATTATTATCAACCTCGTTGCACTGGGCGGTTGGGCGTTTAACCGCTGGACAGTGCAGCGCCGGTTGATGCAAGAGCGTATGCTGGTGTTGCAAATCCTCACTCATGAGCTTCGTACCCCGATTGCGAGCCTATCCATGACAGTGGAGGGTTTTCGGCGCAAATTTGATAGTCTACCCGATGATTTTTATGAGGAGTTCCGCCGGCTTTGCGAGGATTCGCGACGTCTAAAACAATTGGCGGAGGCAAGTAAAGATTATTTACAATCCAACCAGAAGCCTCTCAGTAAAGAGACAATTCCGTCTGTTGAAGAGTGGTTGGGTTATATTTGCGACGAACACCAAGTTACGTTACACGTAAGCCAAGATGGGGCGGTGCGAGCGAATGTTTATTGGTTAACAACATCATTGAACAATTTGATTGCTAATGCGGTCAAATATGGCGTAGCACCTGTCGATGTTCATGCTCACGTGTCTGAGGATCGTTTTACGATCGCGATACGCGATCAAGGGGAACTGACGGCCAAGGACTGGAAACATATACGTAAACCGTTTGTCAGCCAAAGTGGACTTGGACTGGGGCTGACGATTGTAGAATCCATGATTGAGCGAATGGGGGGAAAGTTAATTTTATCTGGCCCACCCACCACATTTACTTTGGAGATTCATTGTGACGCAAGCGACGTTACTTCTGGTTGAAGATGATGCCAACCTGGCTGACGGGTTATTGGCAAGCTTGGAACAAGCAGGCTACCGCTGCTTATATGCAGAGAACGCGACAAAAGTGGCCGAATTATGGCGCGATGCTGATCTCGTGATCCTCGATCGTCAATTGCCAGAAGGGGATTCAATTGAGTGGCTAGCGGATTGGAATAAGCTTAAAACTATTCCTGTGATTTTACTGACAGCCATGGTCTCGGTGCGCGATCGTGTTGGCGGGTTGGACTCGGGGGCCACTGATTATATCACCAAACCTTTTGCCGAAGCAGAGCTGCTCGCGCGAGTGCGTGTGCACCTTCGTCATCCTGTGGGGGAGGTAGAAGTCTCAAGCAATGACATCGTTATCAATGATGTGCGTATCGATACCGCGAGTCGAGCCGTCTTTTGTGGTGACGAAGAGATGACCTTGACGCGCACTGAGTTCGATCTTTTGCACTTTCTGGCTAAAAATGCCGGACGCGTATTCACGCGTGATGAACTATTGGATCAAGTGTGGGGCTATAACCATTACCCGACGACTCGTACCGTCGATACACACATATTACAGCTGCGCCAGAAGCTACCCTCGGTCAATATCGAAACCTTGCGTGGCGTTGGCTACCGTATGAAAGCATGATGAAAAAATGCGCTCTCTTTGGTCTATTCGCAACAACACTGGGTGCTGGTGGCACGCAGGCAGCATGGTTTGACGGCAATGATGCATTAACCAGTGCCCATCAGCGCCTGTTAGAGGGGAAAACCGCGGCGAGTGTCGAATCGATGATTGAGGCTTGGCAACAGCCTAGCCTTTCAGCGTCGCGTCAGAATCACCTGGCTAAGCTATTGGCACTGGCCATTACCGAAGATTGTGGTCGCAGCTTGAGCCGTCAGACATTGCCAGATTGGTTAAGCAACGTGTCCATTCGTCGAGAAACGGTGCAGACCACCAGTCGCGTTTACTATCGCGTCCAAGTCGCGGGAGAGTCGCAGCTTGGCGTTGACGCCTTTACGATGAAAAAATGGCCCGACGAAACCGTCATCAGTGACGATTTATCGGCAGAGCAGCAACACCGCTGGCGCCTTGTGAAAGATGGGCTATCAGAGCCAGTTTCTGAAGGGCTCTATCAGTTAACCGCTCAGTCAGTGGCTGGAGAGACATGGTCTAGCTGGTTATTGTTGACACAGCCTCAGCCGCGTCAAACGCTAAGTTGGAAAGACACTCGTAGCTGGCACATTGCGCCTTTTGATGATTTTAACTCAACCTGTCAGCGTCCTTTCTTGACGCTGAACCTTTATCCGCAAAACCAAACTGACGGTGCACCGATTTGGTCGGCAGAGAAGCACAAACGACTGCCGACTCAGTTACCTATGCTGGATGTCCCCAATGGCCAGTATTGGTTCAGTGTTGCCTTGATTGAGCGGCGCTGGCAGGGAGCGCTGTCAATTGAAGAAGTGCAACGCATCGGGCGTGCGGTTGATTTGCCGGACTTGGAGCCAGGGGCCCTTGAGGCGATTGCGCCTGAGACTGATAATCCGTAAAGCGACGTTTAGGCGTGTGGGATTTTGATAAAGCTCACAGGTTTGAGTGAGGGCTCTCCACCCATTCGTTTTTGCCTCTATCCTTGCTGTTAGTTGCGAAACAAACAATATAGAGGCTGCTCAATGACTTTTAAAACAAAAGCACTTGTTCTAGCGTTAGCCACTTGCTCTGCCAGTGTGATGGCCGCGACCAATCCAACCGATGCGCGTGGCAATGCCATGGGCGGAGTGGGTGTGGCATCGGGGGATTATCTCTCTGCTGGCTTTCATAACCCGGCTCTGGCGGCGCTCGATCCAGAGAGCGCGTTTGGTGTCCTCGTGCCTTATCTCGGCGCTGAGGTGCGTGATCCCGATGAACTCGTCGATGGACTCGATGATGTGGCAGACGCCTTTGATACTAACGATGCCAATCAAATTGAACAATCATTACGAGCGGTGCAAGGTGATAAAGCGTATCTGGATGCCGGTTTAGGCGCGGCAGTAGGGATTCCCACAGGCTCTGTCTCTGCCACTCTTTATACATCGGGGCTAATTGAAGGCGCGGTGTTACCCGATATCGACACCAGTGACTTTGGCCTCACCTCCAACCCCAATTCAAATGCGACGATCATTGCCGCCGGTATTGGTGAATTAGGGGTAGCACTGGCGACCAACCTTGATATTGCCGGCCAGCGCGTCGCGGTGGGTGTGACGCCAAAACTGCAACGGATCACTACTTATAATTACGGCGTCGCGGTCGACGATTACGATACAGATGATTGGGATGACAGCCGCTACCGTGAAGAGGACAACACGTTTAACCTTGATCTTGGCGCTGTTTGGCAATCGGGCCCTTATCGGGTGGGGCTTGCCGGTAAGAATTTGGTTAGCCAAGATGTCGATACTGTGACTAGCGCGAGAACAGGCCACAGTTTCACCTATGAACTTGAGCCGCAAGTCACGCTGGGTTCAGCGTTTGTATCTGACTTTGTCACCCTCGCGGCGGATTTGGATTTGAACAAGAAAAAGGGCTTTAAAGGTACCCTGAATGTGGACGATGACACCCAGTTTTTCCGAGTTGGGGCAGAATTTGATGCCTTTGGCCATGCGCAGTTACGTACTGGTTACCGTGCAGACCTTGAAGATAACGTCGATAATGCGTTTACGCTCGGCTTAGGCTTATCTCCCTTTGGTGTCGCTAACTTCGATATTGCTGCCAGCATTATCGATAGCAACAGCTATGGGGGATCGGCACAGCTGGCGTTTACGTTCTAACGCTGCATTTGGGATGACAAATGAAAAGGCAGGCCCTAAAATGGCCTGCCTTTTTTGATCACGATTGACTACCAAGAGAGCCCCACCTATGTTTGATGGCGTCACGTTAAACCATGAACAACAGCAAGAAGCGGCAGAGCGCATTCATGCGCTGATGGCAGAAGGGATGAGCAGTGGCGAAGCGATTATGCAGGTTGCCAATGAAATACGTTCGCAAGCCGCTCAAGCCTCTTCGTCTGAAGAGTGAGACAAGTTACAAACAAATCGTCTTTTTATTTACAATTCCGCCAATCCCTGATTTATTTAAAGGAGAGCAGTAAAAGGAGTGTCGGATGAGCAATCGGCTTGAAAAGGCGCGCGAGTGGGCAAGGGTGCGGCACGCACTGCAACGCTATGGAGCCCAGCCTTATCGTTGTCACCTTGATCATGTTGAACGTATTGCCGCGCCCTTTGGGGAGCAAGCACGCATTGTGGCGCAATTGCATGACATTCTGGAAGATACCGCCACACGTGTTGACGAAATCTCAGCACTTTTCGGCCCAACCGTTGCTAGAGCTGTGATGCTGGTGACGGATCCCCGACGGCCCAGTCGGGAAGAGAGAAAGCGCGCCTTAAACCAACGTTTGATTGCACTCGATCCGAGCGATGAAGCCGCGTGGTTAGCATTAGTGGTAAAAACGTGTGACCGTTTAGCCAATGTGATTGCCAGTAGTGAGCATAGCCCACCGCGTTTTTTACAATATCAACGTGAGCATGGAGGCTTCCGGGTCGCCGTATATCGACGAGGGTTATGTGATCACCTTTGGCGTGAGTTAGATGGCCTGATTGATGCCGGCCAACAAGCAGACCGGCACCCAGATCATCAACTGCACGCATCCATCTCTTGACTCAGGCTAAGCCAGACACGCTTTTCTTTTAACGCCTCAGTTCATCAATCAGTTATCGAGATCATAAATTGTCGGAATCGGTTGACGTTTGTGCTGTGTGGCTTGGTAAACCTGAATAATCTTCTCTTTAACCGCGTCTTCAACCGGCTTACCCTCAAGAAAATCATCGATTTGCTCATAGGTCAGCTGCAGCGCTTCTTCATCCGCTTTTTGCGGTGATAAGTCTTCCAAGTCAGCGGTGGGCGTTTTATTTACCAAGACGTCTGGTGCCCCCAATGTGGCGGCGAGTTGACGCACTTGTCGTTTGCTTAGACCAAAGAGCGGCGCAAGATCACACGCACCATCGCCGAACTTAGTATAGAACCCCGTGATGTTCTCGGCAGAATGGTCAGTCCCGATGACGAGCCCTTGTGTTAATCCTGCTATTTCGTATTGCGCCATCATTCTTGCGCGTGCTTTGACATTGCCTTTGGCAAAATCAACCCGGCTGTCACTATCGGGGCGTAAGCCTACGGCAGACACGGCATCTAAAACTGATTGGTGGTTACCATCGACCCCCGGCTTAACGTTGACCGTGACGGTTTTGCTCGGCTTGATAAAAGACAGGGCGAGTTGCGCTTCGTCTTCGTCTTTTTGTTCGCCATAGGGCAATCTGACCGCAATGAATTGATAGTGATCCTTGTTTGCTTCTTGGTTAAGCGCTTCAATCGCTAACTGTGCCAGTCGTCCACATGTCGACGAATCGACACCACCACTGATACCTAACACGAGGCTACGTGTCCCGGAACGTTGCAACATAGTTTTGATAAAGGCGATGCGACGACGGATCTCCGTTTCTGGGTCGATATTGGATTGGACGCGCATTTCTTCGCGGATCTGGTGTTCCATCTTAGGTTCCTCTCAATCACTCTGGCATACAATGTCAATGAAGACTCTACTGTGAGTTATTGTGCATGATCTCTGTTGGCTTGGGTATAGCGCAAGTGAATCTCCTCACCCTGATGGTGATAGGTTAGGCTTTTGGTCAAATTCATGGCATCATCTCGCATAATCCCTAAACACGAGAATGACTTGGTGAAGAGCGTATAATGACAGAGCAAATAGCCGTATTTGGCAGCGCATTCAATCCACCCACTCAAGGTCACGCGTCTGTTCTGGCGCAATTGTGTCATTTTGACAAGGTGCTGCTCGTGCCGAGTTATAGACATGCATGGGGAAAAATGATGGCACCTTACGAGACACGATGCGGGTGGGTACAGGCATTGATTCAAGATTTGCGCTTACCGAATCTACACTTGTGTCAGCGAGAGGCATCGTTAGGGCGAGAAGGTGACGCTGTCACAACACACATGCTGCTTTCTGCGTTACAGGACGATTATCCTGACGCGGCACTCACGTTCGTTGTTGGTCCTGATAACTTGCTCAAATTTGACCAGTTTGCCGATAGCGCGCAAATACTCTCGCGCTGGTCAGTATTGGGGATGCCTGAGAAGGTGGTAGTGCGCAGTACACATATTCGTGAACGACTCGCACAAGGCTTACCGGTGGGTGATCTCACCACCCCGACGATCGCAGCACAGCTGAGCGAAGCCGTATTTTGTCGCTAGCGGCCTATCGGTGCGTTTTTAACAGTGCTCGCGTTTAGCTTTCAAACACACAGGCATAGCGAGTGCACAGGGTGTCAGCGTCGGCCGTGGAGACTCCAGCTGACTCAGCCGCGCGCTCCCATGTTTTACCAGACTTCATCGCTGCTCTTAGCTGTCGAACGGTAAAATACTCTTGCAGTTGTGCAATGGTCAGCTGAGTGAGCGCTTGTAATTGGTAGTGTTGCGCTGTGCTCACCGGCGGCTGGCCTGTTTGGGCAAATGCCGTACAATCTGCCAGCGCTTGGGTGGGTGCATCAAGTTGCTGGGTCGGCGCGAGGTGCGTGATTTGGTCAAGTATCACGGCTTGAATGTGATGCGATTGCGCTGCCGTCAACACGGATGCTGTTGGCGTGCCAAGCTCCATTAAGCTAGCGGCCAGTAGTGGGGACAACACAACATGTCCCACACTCTCAGGGAGGGGATGTTGTGTGCGTGGCGATACGGCCAATTGGTGTAAACGGGTATTGGGCGTGATGGTCAATGCATGAAGGCACTCAAAAGGTAGCCAGAACCCCTGACCGGTATAGACAGGGATATCTGTTTTTCCTAAGCGAACAAGCACCAAACCGTCCTCAACATAAAGCAGGTTCGCTGTGTAGCGGCGCTTTCGAGGGGTGAATATCAATGAGGGTGTGTGATAAAGAGTGTATTCGCTCGTGGTCTTCATAACAGTGTCTCGATGTAATAAGGCGGCAATGGTGAGCACTTTTGCTGTTGAGGTCAAGTCAATGACGGTAAAGGGAACTCTTAACCAGGCTGAAGGTCTGACCTCCAACCTGTGTAAAATTTCGGTGGGTTCACTTTGAATCCTTTGTTGACTGCGTAGAATGGCGCGGTTTTTACTCGATATAATGGAAGAAAGTGCAGACAGTTAACGATCCTTATCAAGAGATTCGTCCTTATCATGACGACGAAGTTCCCAGTGCAATTCAGCGACTCATCCAAGATGACGAGTTTATCAATGCGATTCTATCTTATCGCTATCCGCATGCGTCTGGTCCGCTTGGTTGGCTTTTAAAGCCTGCTCTTAAATTGTATCTAACTAAAAAGTGGAGCAATATTAAAACAGTGCAGGATGTCCAACTGCATGTCGCCAGCTATATGCGCAAGATGATTAAAACAACCTGTGATAAAGTCACGGTCTCTGGTGTAGAAAAACTGGATCCGAATAAAGCCTACCTATTTGTCTCCAACCACAGAGACATTGCGATGGACCCTGCGCTAGTAAACTGGTGCTTGCACCAACAGGGGCTCGATACAGTGAGAATCGCTATCGGTGATAACCTGTTACGTAAACCGTGTGCGACTGAGCTGATGAAGCTTAACAAAAGCTTTATTGTCAAACGCTCAGCCAAAGCACCACGTGAAATGATGAAGTCATTATCACAGTTATCGGGTTATTTGCGCTTATCCCTCGATGAGGGTCAGTCGATCTGGATTGCTCAGCGAGAGGGGCGAGCCAAGACGGGCCAAGATGTCACGGATCCGGCAATCTTAAAAATGTTCTTCATGGAAGGGCGAAAACGCAAGCAAGACTTTGACAGCTATATGGAAGCGCTTAATGTGGTGCCTGTCGCCATCTCCTACCAAAACGATCCATGCGATCTGGACAAAGCAACTGAATTAGACGCGGTCAACCGCCTTGGCGCCTACGAAAAAAGCGAGTTTGAAGACATTCAAACCATCGTGAAAGGGATTGTCGGTGACAAACGGCATGTGCACGTGGCCTTTGGTGAGCCTGTGACCCTGTCACAAGACACACCCGAGTCAATGGCCGCAAAAATTGATGCGCAAATCCACCAGTTATACCGTTTATACCCGGCTAATTATATTGCCGCTGGGGTAGAACATGACAGTGTCACGCCAGCTGAGCAGCGCCTCTATGAGCAGAAGCTTGCCCAGGCCCCCGAAGCGGCGCGTGACTATTTGCGTGAAATGTACGCTAACCCTGTGCTCAATCAGTGTGCAACAAGCTCAGACAATATCAATCAGGACAGTCCTCTCGCAGCAGAAAATAATAAGTGACAGCGTCATTTATGGTGGCGATCCCAAATCGGCGGATCGCCGACTTCTTGCAGCATAAAATCGACAAACTCTCTCACTTTGGGCGCAAGGTGTTTGCGTCTTGGATACACAATGTATATCGGCAGCTCAAGGCAAGGTTGCCATTCAGGCAATAGCTCAATGAGTTCACCTTTTTCTATTTCTTCGTTAATAAGGTAAGTAGCCAAATAGGCAATGCCGAGTCCCGCTTTAACCGCCTCGAGTACCGCGGGTGCGTTATTAATTGTGTACTGGCCACTGACATGCACCACTTGCTCCATGCCTGCTTTCATAAACGGCCATTTATCATAACGGCGCTCACGGCTTTGATAGGTGATGCAATCGTGCTGCCGCAAATCAACCAGTTGTTTTGGGATGCCTCTCGCTTCTAGATAACCGGGTGCCGCGACCAGTTTAAATTGGCAATCAGCCAGCTTCCGCGCCACCATGCCTTCTGGAGGATGTTCATGAATCGCGACCCAGCAATCGTAGCCTTCCTCGACGAGGTTAGGGCGGTGATCAAAAAGATTAATGTTGAGGTTAAGCGCTGGGTAAGTTTGGCGGAATTTAGCGAAATGACGCGTCATTAAGGTATTGCCAAACGACTGTGCGACGCCAATCTTAAGTTTGCCTGTCACTTCATTGCGATAGCCTGCCACCATCGCTTCCGCTTCGTCCAAGGTAGCGATCAACTGGCTGCCATACTCCGCATATCTGCTACCGACTTCGGTAAGGGAAACAGAGCGGGTGTTGCGCTGCACCAACTGCACACCTAAGCGATCTTCTAAATAGCGAACCTGTTTGCTGACCTGAGACTTCGAAATTCCCAGCCTGTCTGCTGCGCGAGTAAAGTGCTGCTCTTGTGCAACAGCGGCTAGCACAACGATTTGTTGAAGGTAATCGAGCATTCTACGCACATCCATTTCATCAATAGCGTGAGACTACCACATAACGTCGGTGGTCAGGAATGTGTGTGACAATGTCACTCATGCGTATTCATCAAAGATAAACGGTTTATACCATGTCGAGTGTATTTTATTAAATGCGTGCACATTGTGACATCGATGCGTCAATGATGGCACGTCTTTTCTACCCCTATGAACGATACATGAGCCTATCACTGTTATTTTTACGACAAACCTATAAAACTATAAACCAATGTTTTAAAAATAAAAATAATGATTGTTTCTCTCAGTAAACATGAAGAGTGCTGAGTTGTAAGTGCTTACTCCTATTTGTGTTGTAAAGTTACACAGCGATTCTGTTCAGCGCTGCCTCGCCTTTATTTATTAATTTAATCGATTCATAAAATCAAAATGGTCTGTTTTTGTTCATTGTTCTGTTTGCGTACACTCGTGGTAGGAGGTAAACAATGATTGAGTTAATCAAGCAGTTTTTTTTGTTGGGTTGTATGTCCTTTGGGGGGCCTGCCGCCCATGTGGGTTATTTTGAGCGGGTTTTCGTCAAAAATAAGCGCTGGCTCAGTGAAGAGACATTTGCATCGGGCTTGGCAATGAGTCAGTTCTTACCTGGCCCGGGGAGTAGTCAGTTAGGCATGTATATTGGCTATCAGCGTGCAGGATACTTGGGGGCGTTCGGCGCGTTTGTGGCGTTTACTCTCCCTTCCTTTGCCTTATTGACGGCGGCGGCGGTATTAAACAGTAGTGGACAAGCGTCAGACTGGGTATCGACGATCATCAGTGCGGCAAAGTTACTGGCGGTGTTGGTCGTGATTGATGCCACGGTGTCGATGGGTAAAAAATTTATCGCCTCGTGGTCGAGTGCTGTTGTCGCGGTAATAACGACACTTTGGTTGTTACTGACGCCTTCAGGCGTGTTGTACCAAATTTTGCCTATTTTGATTGCTGGCATGGTTGGCGCGATAGGGTTTGCAAAACCGCAACAGAGCCACACTGCCGTATCTATTGCGTGGCGTCGTAGTGCCAGTATTATTGGCCTGTTTTTATTATTGCTAACGGTGCCTTGGCTGTTTAACCAGACACTTTGGGTACAAGTGTTTAATCTTTTCTATCAGGCAGGGAGCTTTGTGTTTGGTGGTGGCCATGTCGTGCTGCCTTTGCTCGAGCCTATAGTGAGTGACGTTGTCACAGACTCTGCGTTGATTGAAGGGTACGCGGCAGCACAGCTTGTGCCTGGCCCTATGTTTACGATGGCGAGCTACCTTGGCGCCAGTATTGATGGCTTGTCACCGCTTTGGGGCAGTATTATTGCCACTATCGCAATTTTCTTGCCTGGCGCATTGCTGATGTTTGGTGTTTTACCTATCTGGGAGGCGGTGAAGACACAGCCACGCCTAGCCGGCGCTATCAGCCTCATTAATGCCAGTGTCGTGGGGTTGCTCGCCGCCGCGCTGTATCAACCAGTGTGGGTGTCTGCTTATACACAACCGCTTGATTTGTTGCCGATAGCGCTAGGTTTGATTGCGCTCATCAGGTGGCGTGTTTCTGTGTTTTGGTTGCTCCTGTTGATGATGGTCTATCAGTTTACCATCGCCTAAAGCGACTCTATTTTATAGCCCAGCCATATCCTGGGCTATTTTTCGTACTATAATGCACTATAACTTTAAATAGTTGAATGAAAAATACTAGTCACACCGATGATGTGACTAGGCTAGGTTTAATCTTTTAAAGGTAGTTAGTCTTGGAACTGCCAAGGCTGGCGAGTGCCTGTATCGGAGGCTGTTTGTGCCAACTCAATAGCATAGATAACTTTGCTTGCGGAGATGGGGCAAACAGGCGAGGGTTGATCATTGGTAATTGCCTGAGCTAGCCCGTCAAATAGGCGGTGGTATTGGCCATCTTCAAGCGTAAGCGGGTCAGGTGTGACGCTGTCACCTACTTCGAGCATCCCTTGATACGCTTGTTCACCAAAACCAGAGACAGTCACCATCAAGCCAGCGCGTAGTTGCTCTTCTTGAATATCCAGCCCTACGGTACTGAAGGTTGCCTTTTCACCATGAACAACAAAACGCTCTGTGGTGCCAGATCGATAGGGACTTGAGGAAAGAATTACCTCTTTGTCTGGGTAGTGCAGAGTCACCTGAAAGTAGTCAGTCGTTTCACTGCCGGGGCGGAGTGCGCGGCAACTGGCGGAAACCGCATTCGGCTCCCCTAATAAGTGCAGTGCTTGGTCAATTAAATGTGAACCCAAATCATACAAGATACCGGCACCTTCACCTGGTAGCTCACGCCAGCGTTGGCGGACTTCTGGGCGGTAGCGATTAAAGCTAGAGTGCATGACTTTGATGTCGCCAAGCTCACCTGCGAGATGTAAGCCTTTTAGGGTGATAAAATCCCCATCCCAACGTCGATTGTGGTAAGGACACAACACTAAGCCTTTTTGCCTGGCCAGCTCTGCTAACTCGAGACCATCACGGCTATTGGTGACAAAAGGCTTTTCCACTAAGACATGACAACCGGCTTCTAATGCTTGTTTAACATGTTGGTAGTGGAGATGGTTGGGTGTGGTGATCACCACCAAATCCGGGGTTTGTTGGGTGAGTAAGGTGCTGAGATCATCAAAGCAGGCCGCTTTAGGTAACCGCTGTGCAACCTGCTCGGGTTTACTGGATACAACAGCTGAAATCGCAAACTCAGAGATTGCACTCAAAAAAGGAACGTGAAATGTATTAGCAGAAAAGCCAAAACCCACCAAAGCTGTTTTTATCATAAAGCTCACTCGCATTGACGACGTATTATCAGCACTTTATCGGACATCGTTATACCAATCAATCCAAGCGAGGTGAGGTGTGGCAGCGCGCCGCTGTTTAATGTATCAAGACATACTATACGATGACATCAAGCGTGGTCTGTTAGGGCGTTGATTCGGGTGCGAGGTTTGGTCAACCCAAGACGAAAAAATGTCGCGAGCTGTGTAAGGCCTTATGTCTCATTGTGGACAAAATTAAACATTAGGTCCATAATGAGAGTGTGCAAAGATGAAATGGTGAATGATATGACAGCAGCAAAAGCACTAAAAGCGGCAGACAAGAAGAGAATGGCTCAGGTCGGCTTCAAGGCTGCTGTAAACATAATGGAAGGATGGGGATGCACCGGCGCAGACATGCAACGAATTCTTCGCATACCAAGGTCTACGTTCCAAAAGTACAAGGCTAACCCAGACACGATATCTATGGATGATGATCAGCTTGAGCGTTTAAGCTACATCGCAAACATCCACGGTAGTCTTCGAATTATCTTCGATAACCAAGAGAACGTTCAGGGATTCATGTCTATGGAGAACAAAAACGCTTACTTCGAAGGGCGGACTCCTTTATCTATTATGAGTAGCGGCAAATTTGCTGATCTCTACGAAGTGTTTTGTCGTGTTGACGCTTTACGTTCAGGTCAGTGGGGATAAAATGCTGAATGCTCGAGAAAATCAAGCGGTAGGATATAGGCTCATTCCGTCTAAGTACCCGACGATTGACTTGTTTGATGATGTCCTCAACCCTGAGGACTTTGAGGTGATGTATCAACTGCAAGCATTGACGAATCCACGTATTCGCGATGAAGTGGGCGATGTTTCCCTGATTAAGCCGGAAGAAATCCCGTACCACTGTGAGCGTGGGCGTAGCTACGCTGTCGCTGCCTTTACTCACATTAATCGTGATGGTTCGCGTTTTGCTGATGGCAGCTTTGGAATGCTGTATATCGGCGACACCGAACAAACCGCTCTAAAGGAAGTCATGTATCACCAGCGCAAGTATTGGACTGATGTTAATGGGCTTCATTATGATCGCTTGGTGTTTAGGGCGCTTCGTTTCACATTTGATGACGATAAAGTGATTGATGTGCGCGATAAGCCAATGACAGATCCAATCTACGACCTTATTGATTACTCCGCGGCACAGGCGCTTGGTCGTCAGGTTCGGCAAGATGATACATTAACAGGGATCCTCTACAACTCAGTGCGAAATGAAGGGAAGGTTTGTTGGGCGATGTCTACGCCACAAGTGGTTAGCGACGTCATCCAATGCTTCCATGCAGAAATGATTTGGAACGGGAAAGACATTAGTCAGGTTGAGAAGATTTACGCAATGGACTGAGTGTTACGGCTGTATGTTAACAAACCAACCCATAGTGCGCATTATCTATGTTATGTTAAATATATTTTGTCAATAAAAACAGTGAATTATATATGAATTTTCGTGTATTTATCATTAACTAATCGCTTAGTAACAAGTAAAAACCTCTTGATTCTCGGCTTTGAGCGCCAAACAGCTCAAAAAGGCCTAAATCATCACTTTTTAGTTTTTTAATGATTTTTGAGAGATAGATCACAATTAAAAAGCGATTACAGCGGATCAAGTTTTCAGAGCAGTTAGCCGCGTGCGGTTATCTTAACCGCCAACTTACTGATCTGTTGAAGTATCATTTTGATGACATGGAAGAAGCTGCGGACTACTTGGGGTGTTCTGTTCCTACCCTATACCGCTATACAAAAAGCAATCGCAGGCCGGTTGCTCAGGCTCGATTACTACTCATTTTACATCGTGGCTTTTTACCCACGGATAAGTCGTGGTCGGGTTTTCGTGTTAAGGGAGAGCGACTTATCATCCCTACCGGACGAGAGTTTACAACCCACGAGTTAACC
The DNA here is from genome assembly GCF_001722105.1 of Salinivibrio sp. SS3. Classification (NCBI taxonomy): domain Bacteria; kingdom Pseudomonadati; phylum Pseudomonadota; class Gammaproteobacteria; order Vibrionales; family Vibrionaceae; genus Salinivibrio; species Salinivibrio sp. SS3. Next base: position 206,853 of record NZ_MEBQ01000043.1, read on the forward strand.
ATTCCTAAGATGATAGAAAGCGATGATAGTTATAGATTATTGATGAGAAATAAAAAGCGATTAAATACTAACAAGTAAAAATTCGAGGCTCCCGTTAACGAGAGCCTAATATACTTTTTCAAAGAGAAAACCGAAATTACAGCCTAAATCGGTTTCTAATTCCCAAACCAATTAGAAATAAGGATCCGTAACATAAGATAGAGTAAATGATACTTACGAAGTTATTGGTTTTCCCTTGAAATAAAGGTGAAATATAGTCGACAGTGTCCTTTGCTCCACTAACAAAAGGCACTGCTTTAGATATTGAAAGCAATGCTGCGTTATCTATATTTTCTAAGTTAAAACTGGTTAAATAAAAAGAGTGTATTAATATCAAAAAAGATAGGATAGTAACCGGTTTTATAATGCTTTGTCCATAATCTGACACGGTGTCATAAGTAGCGTCTAATAATCCCGATAGTATTTTTTTGTCTTGCCACCTCCTTGCTTGCATTTCCATTTGAAAAAGTTTAAGAGAAAGCTTGTGATCCTTGTTTGATTCTGAAACCTCTTTCAATCGGCAGAGTCTCTCACCATCGCTTCGGTTCTTGGCTACTGAGAATAGAAACTTTTTTTCTCTCTCTAATTTTAGGTTCTCATGATTGAAAACGAAGTTCCCTTCAATCTTTGAACCTACAAAATCGGGAACCAATCCTAAGTTGTCTGGCGATGTTATCTCTAATCCTTTCTCGATAAATGCATGCCGGAAAGATAATTGTTTTAGTGGCTCCTCGACACTGATGTCTGAGAGACTTACATGTTGGCTAGAGGTTGAAGCTTTAAAGTTAAGAGAAGACGCGCTCATCTTTGCTCCATCAAAAGCTATTGAGCTCAAGCTTGCATGCTCAAGTGTCACCTCGGAGTTTTTTATGGTGGAATCTCTTAAGTCAATAAAGCATTTTGATAAGTCTACTCCCCATAGAAATAGAGTAGATGAGTCTAGTTTTGACTTGGAAAAATCCAAATGAGACACTTCAACAGATGCGTCTAAAAATATTATTTGTCCACATGAATTTAAAAATGAAAACTCCATTTTTTCTGTTCTTATTCTTGACATTAAAAATATTAAAATCCCGTCTGTTTGGCAACGAAAAAAAGATATTTTTTTGCAGTGTAACTTTGACGAGTAAAAATTGATGATCTTGTCAGAAAAGTTAGCTCCAGAAAAATCCAGCTCACCTTGTGGAAACGTTAAGTGTTTAAAGTCAATCTCTTTTTCTTCCAGAGTGGAGAAGTCGAAGTTTCTGAAGCTTATACTTGCTCGACGATTTTTAAGAACCCAGTTGTTCCAAGCGCTCTTTCCTTGCCTTAATAAACTAAGAGCATCTTCAGCGTGAAGAATAGTCATGTACACTCACTTGCTTTACAGGATTTTCGTACAAGATACTACCTCATCAACAGTTTACAACTAGCGTGTACTACTTTTTACTCTGCAACTTGGCTGATTTTCGCCCTACTTAGCGACGTGTATTTATGCTTATCTATCGTTCACCATAAACGATATTTACCATAAAATAGCTAATCACCACTTTCTTTAACCCACTCAGTTCAAATGCTCCGCTTGACCTGAGATGCTTCAAGCGCGCGGTGATGAGCCAGACGGAACGGCTTTACGGGTTATACCAAGCTATTTTGGCAAACACTGGGGCTTCACTTACCTTGGCGGGTGGCGCTAGTAAGGTGATGGCGGCAGCCGTTCAAAGTCATCAATCACTTTAACCATGTTGGGTGGCGTATCACGCCATCGCCAAAATACGATGTTTTTCATCTCTCGGGTGGCGCCACGCGCAAAACTGGGCACAATAATGGCGTTGACCTTTGCACTGATGAGCTGTTTCGATAAGTGCCAACTATCGGGGGTTTGGTTCTGGGTCACTTGATCTAACCAGGCACAGCTGAGTGTTGAGGGCTTGATGCCACAGTTTAGCAGCACTGTTTCATCGGTCAGGTCGAGTACATTGTCACAGTCGACATCATACTGACATATTGTCAAAGGCTGCGCTTTAAAACGAAATCCCTGTTGAGCCTCGACCCATGCACCCGATTGAGACAATGAGGTATATAGCGCGGCAACGCTTTTGGGGTTAAAGCGCCCACCATTGCGTCTTGCTCCTTCCCCACTGTTAGGCGCGTATGACCAGCGAGGGTTATGGCCACGAAATACCGCACCTTCAAAGCGGAATAGGTATTCCTGCAGCCTTTCTTTATGCATAACCGCCTTCGCTCGTATGATTAAGGTAGGCTCTCAGTGCGTCCATTCGATCGTGTTTAACCAGTTGTTCTGCGGTTAATCCGCCAAACTCTGACAGCCCCTCGCTCCGATACCATGCGTAGGCATGAAATTCATTTCCCGTCCACGGCAGGATGCGGTTGATCACTTCTGTGCAGTTACGCAGTTGTTGCTGTGCCTTGATCGTTGAATATCGTTCTGTGCGGCTTAACGTGGAATAAGGCAATCCAGACAACGACGCAATTTCTTTCAAGTTGGTATGAAAGAACGCGGCCATTTTGCTTGGTTCAACGATACCTTCTGCGTTCATGACTGCATCTAAAATAGATCGGTTCATTGCGCTCACCATGTCAACAATATTTGACTTATATACATCCAATATGATTGTCGTTATAGTGATTGTCAAGGCGTTCGCTCACGGTGCCTGACGCTCCAATCACGGATCGTATTGGGCGTTAGGTATTGAAAAGTCATCTTATCAGCGAATTCCATCTGTTAACCTTTTTAGTCTGCAGAAGGTTTGCTAAAGTCTCGCTAGTTCTCAACTGATTCGTTACATAAGGATAACCATGAAAGCGCACATTTGGGCTTGTTTGCTCGTGGCGTTAGCAAGCTTCAGTGCTAGTGCTGAAGATGAAAACGATGTCAAGCATATCAAAGCGGCGAAAGAGCCGACTTCGTATGCTGAGCAAAGTATTTACGATAAACCCCTGATGGAAAGGTACGTTTTGGATGAAATCCGAAACTTAAGAACCGATTTCCAGGCGCTAGAAAAGCGAATGGTGACCGAGATTACCGATCGTGAGCTGGACGTAGCGGATAAATCACTGAACTATGCCAATGTAACAGTGACCTACTTCTTTTATCTGATTGCCGGTGCGGCATCATTGATTGCGTTGGTGGGTTGGCAGTCTTTGCGCGATATAAAAACCAATACTAAAGAACTGGCGGATCAACAGTTATCTGAAATTGCAGAGCAATATGAACGCAAGTTCCAAGCTTTGGAACGCGACTTGAAGCGTAAAACGCGCATTATTGCTGAAAATAACAAAGAGATTGAACGCATTAACGAGATCCATAACTTATGGTTGCGTGCGCAACATTCGCAGACGCCAGAGCAGCGGATGGAAATTTATAATGAAATCCTCAAAATCCGCCCTGGTGACCTTGAAGCGCTCACCCATAAGGCGGATGCTGCGATGGAAATGGGCGAATACCATTGGGCGCTGAGTATCAGTAACCGCGTGCTCGAGGTGGATGAGCGTAATGCCAACGCCCTCTTCCAACGCGCATGTGCTTATACGAGGTTGGGGGCTGAAGATCAGGCTGTCTCTGACTTAGAGCTGGCGGTTGCAGAGAGTGCGTCACTGCGCGAAGCCGCTCGTGAAGAAGCAGACTTCGAATCTCTACACGGTAATGAGCGCTTCGATGCCTTGATTGACGCAGACGGTCATACCTAATAACTGCGCTGAACACAAAAAAGGCAGCCCACGCTGCCTTTTTTGTTTCTATTATGATGTTTTTAGATCTTAGCCACCCGCCAGCTTCACTATATGGCCTTTCTTTTCTAGGTGTGCCTTGAGGGCATCGCGTTTGTCCCCTTGGATCTCAATAACGCCATCTTTGACTGCGCCACCACAGCCACACACTTTTTTAAGCTCAGCGGCGAGCAGTTTCAGCGCGCCATCATCAAGATCCAACCCTGTTACCAAGCTGACGCCTTTACCTTTGCGCCCTTTGGTTTGTCGCTGAATACGAACGATGCCATCACCTTTAGGGCGGCTTGGCTTTTCTGGCTCGGCTTTAATTCTGCCAGTTTCTGTCGAGTAAACTAAATGATTATTATCAGACATAATTCTGTATCGTTGAAGCGTTTGGGCACACTATATCAAAGCTGAATCCACATAGCAGCCGATGACAGGGAGAGCCACTCAGTGGCTTTCCCTCCTAAGCGCGGAGTTGCTCTGCATTTTTGTCAATAAAGTGTTTGAGTGCGGGCAGCGAGCCTTTCATCAAGTTACCGCGTACAATCATGTACCAGCCCTTTTCATCTTTTTCTGGGTCGTCGTTCATGATACGAAAACCTTTATATTCTTCCACCTGCTTTTTTGACGATACGTCATCCTCTTCATCGTCAAAATCAGCGGGCTCCACGAATGTGTTTGTGTCAGCCCACCACTCGATTGACTTTTTTACATTCTGCAAACTGCCAGAGATCGATTTACCTGCGACTCTAGCCCGGTAAACCTCCGTGGTCTCATTACCACCTTCTGTCTTTTCAATCGTATAACCACGATGAAAAAGGCGTCGAGTCATGGTTATCTCCTTTCGCGAACAATAATCCGATACACATACATGGCGTACGAACATCTTTCATTTTTAGACTATTATCACGCGTTGTTCGAGAAATTTCACCCGCACAAGCGGCTGTTAGACTAAGGAGTAGGCGAATTGAGATATATTTCAAACATTCTTCACTAAAGTCTGATACATTGGGGTTATTAACAACAAGTTATAGTGCGTTATGAAAAGACTATCGCCTTTAGACACAAATGATATTGAAGAAAGTCAAGCTCGCTTTAATACAGGCACATTGAGCATTGAAGAATGGTCTTCTGTCACGCAAGACGTCTATAGTCAAAACTCGCTGTTGAGTTATCGTAATGACTGGCGCGTTTTCGTTGCCTTCTGCCAAGAACAGAATGTGACGCCACTTCCTTGTGCTGTCACCACGCTGCGCCGTTTTGCTGAAATAACAGCCAGTCGGCGTAAGATTTCAGCCGTGCGTAGGATGGTTATTACCGTCGGCTTGGTGCACAAGCTTCACCAATTTAAAGATCCCAGTAAGCACCGGGAAGTAAAGTACGCAATGGCGCGCCTACTCCACGCGAAGTTACCAGAAAGCCGAGAGGCCACTCCCTTTCAATCTCATCATCTAGCGGCGTTAAACCAACAGCTTGCCAGTTCAAAGCGCTTAAAAGACATACGTGATCGTTTAGTTTGGTCGCTCTCATACGAAGGATTATTAAAGCGCAGCGAGCTAGCCGCCCTGTCGGTAGATGACCTGATCACGGTCGAGGCGCAAGCATTTATTATGGTGAGAGACCAGCGCGTCCCACTGTCTGAATCCGTCGCTAGGTTATTGATGGACTGGTTAGACAAAACAGGTATCCGCCAAGGCCCCCTACTTCGGCGAATCAACAAGCATGGTCAGTTGGGAGAAGCGCCGCTTGACCCATCATCGATTTATCGTGTCTTTCGACGAGCTAGTGCGCTGTTGGATGAGTCCGTCACCTTTTCCGGCCAGTCACCCAGAGTGGGGGCAAGTCGGTCGCTCGCGAAAAAAGGCATGACGATAAAACAAATCCAACATATGGGACGTTGGAAAAGCCCCGCCATGCCGGCGCAATATGTCGGTAATACGGAGGCCAGCGAACAAGCCAAGTCGCGTTACCGACGAAAAAGACTTACCGATTAATCAATTGACACGTCGACCCGTGGCCGTGCTAATACAGGATGCCAAGTATTCATGGAATGCTAAGCCATGGTGCTCCATCAGTTTGGGGAACATAGAAATAGGCGTCATGCCAGGAAACGTATTAATTTCATTGACTAAGATTTCGTTGTCTTCGGTTAAGAAGAAATCGATACGCGACATGTCTTTTAAACGCAGTTGCTTGAATGCCTGATGGGCGTAGGCACGGATTGCTGCCACTTGTGCTTCAGTCAGGTTTTCAGCCTCTATATAGGTATTACTGTGGCTCCCTTCGCTGTACTTTTCTTCGTAGGTGTAAAAGCTCCCTTCGGGACACCGGATTTCCCCGGGGCGTGTCACGATAATTTCATCGCCCACTTGAAACGCTGCCACCTCTAATTCACGCGGCTTGATCGCTTTTTCGATCAATACTTGATCCGAGAAGGTGAATGCGTCGGCAATCCGCGCTTGTAGCTGCGCGGCATCTGTTACGTGGTAACATCCTACACTCGACCCTTGGCTGGCCGCTTTCACAAACACCGCCTGATGGTCCGCTAGAAACGCGGAGGCGCGTGCTTGGCTCTGCTCGCCTTGATCGGTGATAAACACATAGGGGGTGTTGGGGATACCAAGTGCATCAAACCATAGCTTTGACGTTATTTTATTAAAACAGATCTGGCTACCTTCCGCGTCACACCCTAAGTATGGCAGGCCAGTGATCGTCAGTAATGACTGAATATCGCCGGTTTCGCCTGGGAAGCCATGAAGGCAAGGTACAACATAGTGAATTTGCGTGAGTTCCACTTTACTGCACAGGTTGCCATCAGTATCAAGATGACAGCGCATACCGTCATCCAGGTGCCACCCGTCTTGGGTCATTTCAACTTTATGCACCTTAACGCGGGGTAACTTAGCTAATTGTGATTCAATATATCGGGCAGATACGAGGGAAATATCATGTTCTGCCCCGCCGCCACCGCATAACAAAAGCAGGTTGAGTTTGGTCATTTTCTTCTCTCATCACGCGTCTAGACGCGCTGTTCGGACATTAACGCCATAGTAGACAAATGCGGATTCGCTTTCATCTCTCAGGGGTGTTTTTATTCGTTCATTAGAGCCCATTTGCTGGAGGTTTGTTCAATCTGTGCCGCTAGCGCGTCACCGGCAATACAGGGATAAACGCCACGCAACAAAAAAGCTGGCATTCGCCAGCTTTTCAATCACACAAACCCGCGAATTAATTCACACGGATCATCTCAGGTGTTGAAGACCGTTTTATTTTACTGATATCGCGTACAAAAGGACCATATTCCTGAATGGTTTGTGGTAGTGCCTTAATCGCTCGTTTCGCGGCATCACGGCTTGGATATTCACCGTATAACAAGGTGTACCATGGCAAACCATCTACCATTTTTTTGTTGCTCCACAATGGCTGGTCGCTCGGAAGCCGTTTGGCATAATCACTGAACCCTCTATCATGGCTAAGGGCAACGACTTGGATGGTATACCCAGCGCTTTGCGTCGCGGATTTCACCGCTTGCTTTTTCGGTGCTGTCTTCGGCTCAGGCTTGGCCGTGTTCATCATCGGCTCGGCGTCTGCCGTTTGCGCGCTATCTTCCGTTTGCACGGTATCGCGCTTGTCGGTTGATTCAATTGTCTGACTGTAAATTTCAGTGGTAACGCCACCGCCACTGCATCCGGTCAGCAGCATGACGATAGCCAGTAAGGCCAATTTTTTCATTGTGATTCTGTCAGTTATCCAAGTTTGTTTCATTGTGCCCCCGACCTAGGAGCCATTCAACCAAAAGTTATCCTCTTGCAAGAGGTTTCCGGCTACAGCTCACAGATAGTCACGTTAAACGTCGCTTTTAGTCTATCTCACTGTTCATTTTCTGCCATGCCGAGATCACATTGCGCTAAAAAAAACCGTTGAATTCAAGCGCAAACCGATAAACTGGCCAATAAACACGCTTGCACCTCTGAGCACCACAAGCAAGCACACGTCAACCAACGGAGGGCACCATGGCCGGTATCGATCAACTCCTCAAGCCAAAGTCCATCGCTGTAGTGGGCGCGTCTGATCACAGTGGTCGTGCTGGCTATGTCGTCACGCGCAATTTGCAGTCCGGCGGCTTCCAAGGCCCTATCATGCCCGTGACGCCCAAGTACCAAGCGGTTGCCGGTATATTAGCCTACAAAACCGTGGCAGAACTTCCCTTGGTGCCTGATTTAGCCATCCTCTGTACGCGTGGCGAAATCACCCCTCCTCTTATTGAGCAGCTTGGCGAACGGGGGGTAAAGCTGGTGATTGTGCTGGCAGCGGGCATGCGGGGACAATTAAATGCAGAAGCGATCAGTCAATACGACGCCATGCAACAGATCGCGGCAAAATATACCATGCGCGTCCTCGGCCCTAATAGCCTTGGCATGATCTTACCTTGGCTCAATCTCAATGCGTCATTTGCGCCGGTCCCTGCCAATAAGGGCAATATTGCCTTTGTCTCCCAATCTGCAGCGGTATGCACCACTATCTTAGATTGGGCACGCAACAAACGTATTGGCTTTTCCACCTTTATCTCACTCGGTGAAGCAAGCGATATCGATTTTCCAGAGTTACTCGATTTTCTTTGTCGTGACAGCAAAACCGACGCCATTTTGCTGTATGTCGACTCAATACGCGACGCGCGCCAATTTATATCAGCTGCCCGCGCCGCTGCCCGTAATCGGCGGATCCTGGTACTTAAAAGCGGCCGCACACGAGGTGGCTCGGTGGCGCTCGAGCAGCTCAGTCATACCAATATTGGTTTAGATGCCGCCTACGATGCGGCGATTCGCCGCTCAGGTATGCTTCGCGTTAACAATACGCACGAGCTGTTTGCGGCGGTGGAAACCCTTGCTCACTCGGTGCCACTCCGTGGTGAACGCCTTGCAATTATTACCAATGGGGGCGGGCCGGCGGTGATGGCCGTCGATACGCTGATGGATGCTGGCGGCAAGTTAGCGACGCTGAGCGAACAAACGCTCGACGCCTTGCATCAGGTCCTTCCCAAAAGCTGGTCGCAAACCAACCCCATTGACATAGTGGGGGACGCCGATACGCAACGGTATCAAGCGGTGATTGACATTGTATTAAACAGTGACGATGCCGATGCCGTGCTTATCATGCATTCTCCCTCGGTCACCGCGCCGGGCTTGAGCACCGCCAAGGCCATTATCCATTCACTCAAAGAAAACCCTCGCGCGCGCCGATTTAATATTCTGACCAACTGGCAAGGCGAAGGCGATGATGCCACGGTCGCGCGTCTCGCTTTTACCCATGCCGGTTTTCCGACCTATCGTACGCCCGAAAGCGCCGTCACCGCCTATATGCATCTCGTGGAGTATCGGCGCAACCAAAAGCAATTAATGGAAACGCCCACCTCGACGGGGAATATGGACTACGACTTGCCCGCCGCTCGCGCGTTTATCGATCAAGCAGAAGATATTGAGCACCTGACCTTAACCACCCACGAAGTCCGCCCCTTACTCGAAGCCTATGGCATGCAAGTAATAGCAACCTGGTTAGCTAATGATTCGGTCGAAGCCGCGCAAATTGCTGAACAGGTTGGCTACCCGGTCGCGGTAAAACTGCGCTCACAAGATATCCGACACAAATCGGATGTACAGGGCGTCATGCTCAATCTACGCACTGGCGCTGAAGTCGCGAATGCCGCCCAAGCCATTGTGGATCGTGTCACGGTTACCTTTCCAGACGCGCGTATTGAAGGCCTGTTAGTCCAATCCATGGCTCATCGCGCTGGCGCGCAAGAATTGCGGGTGACCATCAGCAATGATCCCGTATTCGGCACTATCATTCTGCTGGGTGAAGGGGGCTCGGATTGGGATGTGACCAAGGATGCCGCGGTTGCGATCCCACCATTAAACATGGCATTGGCACGTTACCTGGTCATTGGCGCGATAAAGAGCGGCAAAATCAAACAACGTGGTTTTCCGGTCTCTATTGATATTCCCCGCTTATGCCGTTTTTTAGTGACCCTGTCACAGATGATCATTGATTGCCCAGAGATTGATGAACTCGATATTCACCCTTTATTGGTGTCTGGCAATGAGCTGACTATTCTCGATGCCTCCCTACGGTTGCGTGATTACGCAGGCAGTCAACAAAAGCGGTTAGCGATACGCCCCTATCCGAAAGAGCTTGAGCAGTCTATCCAGCTCAAAAATGGGCAGACCATTCTGCTTCGTCCTATTCTTCCCGAGGATGAACCGACGCATAAAGCCTTCGTAGAAAAAGTCTCTGAAGAAGATTTGTATCGTCGCTTTTTTTCCGACGTCGGCGAACTCAACCATGAAGCGCTGGCAAATCTGACCCAAATTGATTATGACCGTGAAATGGCACTCGTGGCTACTTACCATCTTGCGTCTGGCGAAGAAGAGATTTGGGGGGTAGCACGCTTGCTGGCAGATCCACAAAACACCGACGCTGAGTTTGCCGTGCTCGTGCGTTCCGATCTGAAAGGGATAGGTTTAGGTCGCGTGCTTATGCAAGCCATCATCGATTACGGTCGCCAAGCGGGATTATCGCGGATCACCGGGATGACGATGCCCAATAACCGAGGGATGATAACCTTGGCACAAAAATGTGGTTTTAGTATTGATGTGCAAATGGAAGATGGTATTGTCGATATGCAGCTGTCTTTGCACCCGCATCCGCCAGTTAACGACTAAAAACGTCTAAACGGACTTGGGCTGAATTCATCGACCGGACGAGCGCGGCTAAAAACGAGCAAGCGAAACGCTGTTTTACCTACTTGTGACCAATGGGAATATCTCCTGCTTGCAGGTAGGGCGCTAAGAGCTTGGGAAGCTGGCGTACTAACCATGATTTAGCATTACCCATCCGATTACGTTTCCAGGCCACCCCAAGCGTTAGCTCGAATGGCTCTCCGCCTTTCAAGCGTTTTAAACGGCCCGCATTGAGATCATCTTGTATCCAAAACCAAGGCAGCGTCCCGATCCCTTGTCCGTTTAAGATCGCCGCGTATTTATCGTGCATTGAACTGACGGTGAGCCGCGGCTGGTCTTCTAACACATTGAATGTTTTAGGTTGCATACCACGCGCAGTATCCGCCACCGCCACCCCGCGATATTTGGCACGCACATCAGGCTCAACGGGACGCGCCTCTTTGTGAATGGGATGGTCGGGCGCGGCTACCCAATAGGCGCTCATCTCGCCCAAAGGCTGCACCTTTATGCCCTGCGGCACCGTGTCGGGAATGGGTGCCACCAACACATCAGCGCGGTCTTGGGCCAGCGCTTCCCAGCATCCTGCCAAGATTTGCTCGGTCAACTTAAGGCGCGTATTGCTTTTCTTCGCCAGGCGCTCGATCAGAGGAAAGAAGAAGTGGCTTTTAAACAGCCCATCATAGGCCAAGCAAATCTCCAACTCCCATCCGTGTGCCAAGGAGGCCGCATCGGCGACCATCTCATCGGCGGCATTCAATAACATCCGCCCACGTTCAACCAATAAATACCCCGCATCGGTAAATGTGGCGCGATGTCCGGAGCGATCAAAAATCACCAAACCCAGCTCGTCTTCTAGTTTTTGAACCTGGTAGCTTAACGATGACGGCGCACGATTCAATGATTCAGCGGCGGCAGCAAAACTGCCTTTTCTCTCAATGGCATCCAGCACTTGTAGGGCTTCAAACGATAGCATGACTGTCTCTTGATGATCGCCCAATCGGGCTGCGTTGTTAACTCTAAACACTATATCAGGGTTTCGCTCACCACCCTATTGTAAATATGCCCGAGTCCCCACTTGGTTAAGTGCAATAAATCAGGCATATAGCACAAAACCACAAAGGACTGGGTTTCCTTTTTCAAGAAGGTGTCATACTGTAAAACAGAGGTGACAATGAGACTAGACCGAATTGAAATAGCAGGCTTTCGTGGTATCAACCGCCTGTCACTGCAAGTAGATGAACTGACCGTTTTAATCGGTGAAAATGCATGGGGTAAATCTTCTCTACTCGATGCGTTAGAAATTGCCCTCCACCCCAGTGGCGATAAACCACAATTCAAACGCTCGGACTTTCATGTCGACCATGTTCTGGGGGTCTTGCCTGAACAACAGTTTCAAATCATTCTCCGTTGGCAAGAGAGCTTTCCCGGTGAGCATAAAGCGCGTCGCTATCGCCGTTTTAAACCCGTTTGGAATGGAACCAACGCGGGTTGCCGAACCCTTGATTATTGCTTGAGCGCCACCATCCAAGAAAGCAAGGTCTCGGTACGAAGAGCGTTTTTATCCTCACAAGGCGATATGATTGAGCACGAAAACAGTGACGCACTCGCCAGCCACCTGATGCAAATCCATCCTGTCGTTCGTGTGCGTGACGCAAGGCGCATGCGCGTATCAGGACAAGCGGTGACCAAAGATAACACCCGTCTTGAGCAGCGGTTAGACAACACTTATCGCCGCCTGTTGATGATGCCTGGCCATGTGAATAAAGGCGAGATAAAGAGCGGCCTGCATGCCATGCGTCAATTGCTCGATCACTATTTTGCCGCCTACGAGCATGACCGCGATCCTTATCCCATTCATGCCCCGGGCGCATTGGCCATCACGCATAACCAAATGCACCCGCTCGAAGCGGTGGCCGCAAACACCTCTAATCAAAGCCGGCTCGTGCTCATGGGCCTATTAAGTGCGTTTGTCCGAGCACGCGGGCCTAAACAGCTCAAACGCAATGCGCGGCCAGTGATGCTATTTGAAGATCCAGAGGGGCGACTTCATCCAACCTTACTGAACCAAGCGTGGCGCTTGATTCAGTTGATGCCGATGCAAAAGCTGCTTACTACCAACAGTGGTGACTTGCTCGCGGGTGTACAACTAGACCATATTCGCCGTCTCGTGCGACACCCCACCGAAACTCATAGCCACCAAGTACCGTCTCACCTTCTCAGCCAAGACGAGCGTCGCCGCGTCACCTTCCATGTTCGTTTTCACCGACCCAGTGCACTGTTTGCACGCTGTTGGCTATTGGTGGAGGGTGAAACAGAAATTTGGCTGTTTAACGAGCTGGCGCGATTGCAAGGTTATGACTTAGCGGCAGAAGGGGTACACCTTATCGAGTTTGCCCAAAGCGGTTTGCGGCCGTTGATTAAGGCCGCCAAGGCCTTGGGCATTGAATGGCATTTAGTGGCAGATGGCGATATGGCTGGTAAGAAGTACGCTGCGACGGCGCGCGGGCAAATAGAGCATCAACCAGAGGGCGCGCGTTTAACCGTGCTGCCTGACCGCGACATTGAACACTACCTATATAATAACGGCTATGAGCCTTTGTTTCGCGATATGGCCGGCGTCACGGCACAGCAGCCTCATATGAACGACAAACGCATCATCGCCAAAGCGTTAAAACGCTATGCCAAGCCCGACGCCGCGCTGGCCATTATCGCTTATACCGAGAACGAGTTAAAAGCCCCGATCCCCAAGCTGTTGCGCTGGGTTATCCAACGCGCAATCGGTCTAGCCAGGGGGGTTGGTTAACGCCTCTGACGCGTCCTGTTCGCGCACTATGGCTCTACCCGCTCAAAGAAAAGCGTGACTTTGCCGACTTCTATCCCCCATTTACGCATCGAAGTGACGTTAAAGAGGCGATCTTGGTCTTGGCGAAACATCCAATCGTCAAAGTGGAGTTGGTATTCGCTGTCGCCAACTGGCACCACTAAGTCGTACCGCCAATTAAGCGCATTGCCCGCCACCACCCCTTTTGCCGTCCCGACGATGTCGCCAGCCGTCCCTGTATAAGTCCCGTCAGGGTGACGTTTAATCGTCCAAACTCGGGTTTGCGTTTCGCCATCGGCATACACAAAGGATTCGTCCAGTGTCAGTGTGTCTCCCTCTACCACACCTTCGATATCAACAACGAAGCGTCGGGTTTGCTCACCGGTAAAATCTTGCACCATACCCCAGGCTTTTGTTTGTCCTTCAAAGTACTCAAATAAATTAAAGTCCGGCTTTTGACCTTGGTAATCTTCAATATCGGCAGAGCACGCCACCACCAGCATGGCACTCACCAATACCGTTAGGATCTTGCCTATCGTCTGCGTCATTTTTCTCATGGCGTTTCTCCTAATAATGCTCGACGATGATCTGGATAATCCGTGTCTTCCGATAACCAGATCGCGAGAAATGCATCCGCCAGCTCGGTGTCATCCACTGTCAATGTCGTTTGCCAGCTTTCTCCTTTTGGCTGGGCGTAAAATATCCCTTTTTGTGCGTGGCGCACGAATGCCAAGCGATCGCCTTCTTCAATATCCCCCCACGCTTTGTCTAGCGCTTTTTCCCAACGCGCTCGTTGTGTTTCCGTAAAGCCCAAGTGTTCCCACTGATCCTTGGTTGCTTTCATCAGTCGTTGATCACTGATGTCACGCGCGTAGGTAATCACTAGCGCGTGGGGTGCTTGCGCTTGATAACGCCCGGTCGGTGAGCGCAGTGATGACTGATAGATGGTCCACCAGCCCCAAGTTAACGTCGCTTCGCCAACTTGTGGCCAGCTTTGCCATGTCATTGACGACGACGTCGTCCCGACCGCATAGCCAGGCATTGCGAGCGCGAGCATTAAAATAAGGTGTTTTATCCGCCTATTCATGGCTCTCTCCTTGTCGCGATAGAACGGGCACGCAACTGATGTTGCAGCCATTGCATCAGGTTAATCAGGAAGATGCTGTAGACTAACCAGACCCCTATCAGTACCGCGCCAGTGACCCATAGTGACTGTGGGAAGCTTAAAACCCCTAAACGCTCTCCTGCCCAGTAACTGCTCGCGCCACCCAAACTGCCCAGCGCCGCCATAAACCAAAATGCACGTGCAAGGATCAGGTCACGCATTAACCAGACAAAACTGCAAAATCCTAGCCACAGTAATAGTAGCCACAGCGGCATCACAACGTACTCAGTATCAACCGCTAACCACTGTGTGTGGAGTAATAGGCTATCACCGATCAACCCAACAGGCGTGAGTACGGCCATTGCCCACATCACGCTGCGGTCATAAAGGATCGCGCCCAGCAACATCGCGACCATTAACCACTGAAAGCTCGGCGGACCGAGCGCCGCCGAAAACCAGTAAACATTGAACAATAAAGAAATAACGACAAAGCGCACGAATTATGCCTCTCGCCAAGCGGGGCGACTTAGGAGTAGCTGTACCGCACTGATCGTGCGCTCCTTAAAACCGCCCTCACAATAACAAAAGTAATAGCGCCACAAACGCGCAAACCGATCGTCATAACCGTAGTCGCGCAGTGCGTCTGTCTGCTGATTGAAGCGTGTGTGCCAATCCGCCAAGGTTTGTGCGTAATCCAAGCCGATGTCTTTTAAGTCTCTGATCACAAAATCAGTTTGAGCGGTGAGGTGAGACAACAACACACTCACTGAAGGTAAGAATCCTCCGGGGAAAATATGCTTTTGGATAAAGTCGACGTTCCGGCTGTAATGTTCGTAACGCTGATCAGCAATGGTGATCGCTTGGATAGCCATCAAACCATCAGGCTTAAGCAAGGCCTGACATTGACGCACAAAAGTGTCCAAGTACTCTTTCCCCACCGCTTCAATCATTTCAATCGAGACCAGTTTGTCGTATTCACCGGTCAGATCGCGGTAGTCTTGTTGTAGCAGCGTGATCTTATCTTCCAGCCCTTCTCGCTCGACACAGGCTTTCGCCCACGCATATTGCTCTTGTGAAATAGTGGTGGTCGTCACGCGGCAGCCGTAATGTTTAGCCGCGTAGATCGCCATGCCTCCCCAGCCGGTGCCAATCTCGAGCAAATGATCATTTGCAGTCAGCGCAAGCTGTCGGCAGAGTCGGTCCATCTTCTCAACTTGGGCTTGTTCCAGCGTCATTTCTTTGTCTTTGTAAATAGCACTGGAATACAGCATTTGCTCATCAAGAAAATGGCGGTACAAGTCGTTGCCGAGGTCATAATGTGCTGCGATGTTGCGGCGCGCGGTCTCTTTTTCATTACGATTGCGCCAGTGAGCAAGCTTGTTACCCAACCCCACCAACCAGCCAGTGTGCTTTTCAATTTTGTCGATAGCAGGCAGGTTGCGAGCAAATACGCGAATGACGTCAGTTAAGTTTGGCGATTCCCACCAGCCATCGATGTAAGCCTCGGCCGCCGCAATGCTGCCGCCGGTTAAAATCCGGGTGTAAAAACGTGGGTCGTGTACCAGCACGGATGCATGTAATTGTGCCTGAGGATCACCACACTGTAAGGTCTGGCCCTGCTCATCGACCAGAGAAATACACGCCTCATCAACATGTGCTAGCAAGGTGTAAACCAACTGCTTGGCGTAGTGCTCTTTACGTGTCAGTGTGCGTTGACTCTGAGGGACGTCCGTTGCAGACATAATTACTCCTTCTTCGCACTCGGGTGCGGATAAAACGGTGCGCCCTTTATCCATAGTTTGAGCGCTTGCCAATAAATACCAATGACAACTTTTACTGTTTCCATCGGCGTCCGGATCAATAACTTATTCAGTGTTTTTGATGTAAACGGACGTCGCTGCAGTCCCAGTGTGGCGTCGAATTCTTTCTGTTGTCGGTGAGCCTCGAGGTGCAAGTGAACCCGCTTACCTAAGGGGCGCAGACGCCAGTGATAACGCTGCTTAATAGGATTAAACGGAGAGACATGAAACGCTTTGTCATGTTCATACCGTTGACCCGCAGGCACGGCATAATAATGCCGCTCTCCCCACGGGGTATTACTTACCTCGGCTAATAAATAACGCCAGTTATGCGCTTGGTCATAGAGGTAATAAAAGTTGGCCGGACTAAAATACACGCCCAAATAACGTAGCTGGCACAACGCATACACTTTCCCCTCAATGCGCTCGCCTGTCAGTTCTTGAATCTTATCGATGCATGCTGCTTTGGTATCCGCTTGTCCATTCAAATAATCGCGGTGATCAAAGGCGGCTACCCCCCACTTGCCCAAGCGAAACCCTTTGACCTGCGATGCCAGCAAACTAAGCTCATCCAGATCAATCACAGGCATAAACACCGGGTAATTGAACGTGTGTTTTATTGGGCTAAAACGCCGATGCCGCACGTGTCCGACATACAAACCGCTATTTAGTGCTGAAACCGACTCACTCACGAATTGATCCCCTCCACCACATCAAGCGCACTCCGCACACCATCCTCGTGAAAGCCGTTATACCAGTAGGCGCCACAGAACCAGCTACGTTGCTGGCCATTCACTCGATGGCGCTGTTGCTGTGCAGCAACACTGTCGGTATTAAATACGGGGTGAGCATAGACAAATTGCTTGAGAATTTTACTCGGCTCAATCCTGTCGGTTTGATTTAGCGTCACGCAGAATGTCTCAGGCGCCTGAATTGACTGCAATATATTCATATTGTAGGTCAAAGCCGCCGGATCTGTGTCTATTTTATCTGACAACGGCAAATGATAGTTCCAACTCGCCCAGGCGCCTTGACGCTTGGGCAACAGCGATGTATCGGTATGAAGCACAACCTCATTGTCTTGATAGGGAATCGCCCCGAGCACCTGTTGCTCCGCTTCACTAGGATCGGACAGCATGGCCAAGGCTTGGTCACTGTGACAGGCAAAAATCACCTGCTCAAACGCCTGTTCACCGGCCTCAGTGGTCACCCATACCGCATCAGGGGTACGGCGAACCTGTGTCACCGGTGAATTCAGGTGGATCTTATCCTCAAAGGCAGGCGTGAGCTTTTTAACATACTCACGAGAGCCACCGGGGATCACATACCATTGCGGCCGATTCGCGATATCCAATAAGCCATGGTTTTGGAAAAAACGTAGAAAGAACGCCAAGGGGAAACCACGCATATCCGACAAGGTGGATGACCAAATCGCCGCGCCCATGGGGAGAATATAGTTTTGACAAAAATAATCGCTGAACCCATGTTGATTGAGAAAATCACCCAAGGTGTTGAGTGCGCCTTGCCGCTCAGCCTCACCCGTGGCATGTGCGTCGCGCGCAAGGCGATTAAATCGCATAATCTCGGCCAAAAAGCGGTAGAAACGCACATTGATAACATTACGCTTCTGCGCAAATAACGAGGAAAGGCTGTGCCCGTTATACTCCAGTCCATTCGCATCATTGCGGACACTAAAGCTCATCTGAGAAGGTTGGCGATCCACTCCAATTTCATTGAGTAAACGTTCATAGTTCGGGTAGGTGCGATCGTTAAAAACGATAAAGCCGGTATCAATCGCGTACTGTCCACTGGCGACCTCGACATCGACTGTCGCCGTGTGGCCCCCCAGATAATCATTCGCTTCAAACAAGGTGATATCATGCTGTTTATTGAGATAATGAGCACAGGTTAAACCGGCAATGCCTGAGCCGATGATGGCAATTTTCATGCTTTAGTTCCTTGTCATACGTCGTGCGAGGGCTCGCTGCCAGGACATGGGCAGTAGCGCGAGAAACTTGAGAATAAAGGTAAATTTCCGCGGAAAATGTATTTCCGTTTTTCCTTTTGCCAATCCTTTTTGAATGGCTTCAGAGGCTTGCTCCACCGTGATGCGCATCGGCATCGCAAAGTCGTTTTGGTCTGTCAGTGGCGTCTTTACAAATCCCGGTGAGATAAGTGACAGCGTCACCCCTTGCTGTGCCAAATCGACCGATAAGGTGTTGGCAATGTAGCTAATCGCCGCCTTTGATCCGCCGTATGCTTCCGCACGTGGCAGCGGCATATAACTGGCCGAGGAGCCGACAATGGCAAGATGCGTGCTGTGAGTGAACCGAGCCTGTAGCGCTTCAATACAATGGAGAACACCGAAGACATTGATCTCAAACACACGCTTAAACAGTGCCACATCGACTTTGCCATGGTCGATATATTCACACGTCCCGGCATTTAAAATAATTAAATCAGGAAAGACGCTTAGGTTACCCAGCGCTTGATGCGTTTGTTCGCTATCCGTAGCATCAAACGCCAATGCGTCTAATGATGCGTGATCGCGAGCCATGGTGTTGAGCTTGTCTTGGTTCCGTCCACAAGCTGTCACCTGCCAGCCTTGACGTGCATAGTCTCTTGCCAATTGCTCACCAATTCCCGACGTCGCGCCGGTGATTAATACGTGTTTCATTGTCCTAGCCTCGTTTTGATATGTTTGAGCAAGCGACCTATCACAGGCAGCGCTTCGTACAGCATTTCACCTAAGTCGAAGTAATCTCGATGCCGAATGATTTTGCCGTCACAAAAACTTAAGTGAGAGCAGCCCTGGACTTGTCGCGTTTTTCCCCCATCCAGCTTGGGGTGCGATAACATCATGGTCCAGGTCACAAAGGCATCATCTCCGTCTACCGCGGTCGTGTGTATATGAAATTGACAATCAGTCACGTTTTCGTACAGCAGCGAAAAATACTGGATAAATGCCTCTAAGCCAGTTATCTCGTGCGCCGGGTCGACAAACACAATCTTGGGGTGATAAATCGTCGCCAGTGATGACAAGTTATCTTTATTGAGCGCTTGATAGGTCGTCACAAATTGCGACACACCGACATGGGTTGGCGAGCGAGTCATGGTGTTTGCTCCTGAGGCTGATTCTTCGCCGCTTCAAATATGGCTAGCGCCTTTTTACGCTGAGTGGCGTGATCCACCACCGGACGCGGATAATCAAGGGACTGGGCATACTTATCCGCCCACTGCCAGGGGTTGTGAATATGCTTGCCTGGCACCTCTTTAAGCGCCGGTAACCAGCGACGAATAAAGCGCCCATCGCTATCAAATCGCTCTCCCTGTGTGGTCGGATTAAAGATCCGAAAGTAAGGTTGAGCATCGGTCCCCACCGACGCAGACCATTGCCAGCCCCCGTTGTTCGAGGCAAAATCGCCATCAATCAGTTTGGACATGAAGTAATCTTCTCCCCAGCGCCAATCGATAAGCAGATCTTTGGTCAAAAAGCTCGCCACAATCATTCTCAACCGGTTATGCATCCAACCCGTTTGATTAAGCTGGTGCATGGCCGCATCCACAATGGGGAAGCCCGTTTTTCCCGTCTTCCAAGCCTCAAACAATGTCGGGTCGTTATCCCATACCACGGATTCGCCCCAGGCTAAAAAGCTGTACTTTTTGCTGATTGCTGGGTTTTGTGCGCTCACTTCCTGATAAAAATCACGCCAAATAAGCTCCGACAGCCAGGTGGCAGCCCCTGTATCGGGCTCGCGCCAATCGGCTTGCTCTTCTTGTAAACGCGCCAAGCATTGACGCGGGGATAATGCGCCAATGGCCAAATAAGGAGAGAGCTGACTGGTGGCATCAACCGCCGGAAAGTCACGCTGTCGTTTATAATCCGCCACTTGCTCGCGGCAATAACGACGCATGTGCGCGAGGATCCCTTTCTCATCGGACGCCCAGTCCGAGATATCCTCCATCGGATAATCAAAATGAATCGGTTGAAGCTGTGAAAAGATCGCGTCAACGGCTGAGTCTGTCTCGCGCTTGGATGGTTTTTGGCACGGTGAAACATCCATGCCGTCTAGGGCTCGTAAGCAGGCTTTTTTGAAGGGAGTAAACACCTTATACGGTTCACCTTTTCCCGATTTTATGGTGCCCGGGGCAAATAAATTGCGGTCATCATAGGCATACCATGCGATGCCTTTGTCCGCTAACGCCGCACGCACCTGTTCATCACGCTTGCTTTCATTAAGCTCGTACTCCTTGTTGGCAAACACCGCTGTTGCGCCAATGCGGTGCGCATAGTCGGCCACTTTTTCTGCCGATTGAGGAAAATCAGCCGCACGCTCCACCACTAAAGGAATATTTTGCGCGCTAAGCTCCTCACGTAACGCGTCTAGCCGCGCCTTAATAAGGCCCGCTTGCTTGGGCGAAAGATGGTGCGATGCCCACTGTTCCGGTGTCTCAATAAAAATCCCCACCACGGGCTCGGACGCGTCGCTGGCTGCGCTCAACGCACGATTATCCAGTCCGCGTAAATCGCGCCGAAACCAGACTAGATGCATAACGTTTTGTTCTCCTTAAGTTCTTCCAACTCGTCACCGTGTACGGAGCAGATAAAAGCTTGGCTCACCACCTCAATATCATCTTGAGCAAGGCAATGGCGTACCTGATTGAGTTGGGCACGATCGAGCCGACGATTTGCCATCAAGGCCAATGTTCTCGCCCCCTGCTCCCGCATCACCTCAACCAACATATTCAACTGTTGATGCGGGCTTGACAGAATAGTGACACTGTAACCCTTCTCGTTGAGTGCCATGGCCATCAGCACACGTTGGTATTCACTGGTCACGGTTAAGGAGACAAGCCAGCATCGAGATGGTGCATGCCGTTTTGCATTCGCCGCCAGCGCTGTTCGGCATCGATCGATCACGGCGCTTTGCCACAGGTCGCGCTGTAACAAACGTACCGCTTCCTCGTCGTCACCTAACCATTGGTCGACTGGGGTAAAGGCATGCTCGACTAACCAATAGAAGGGATACTCTTTTAAAAGCGTGTCCAGAACGTTCCCTAGCCGTTTAACCGAGAATGTGTGAATACAGTCAATCAGTTCACGTGCCACGCTGTCATCGCCCGTGTCTGCCGACGCGGGACTGTGAGCCAGAAGTGGCTTGACCTTGCTGATCGGTACGCCTTTATCTAACCATTGAAGAATATGAGCGATAGTCTCTACATCTTCTTGGCTATAAAGCCGATGTCCCTTGGCCGTCCGCTCAGGCGCAAGCAATCCATAACGTCGCTGCCAAGCACGCAGCGTGACAGGGTTAACCCCGGTTTGATCCGCGACCTGACTGATGGTCAGAGCGTGAGTCGTGTTAAAGGCCATAGCGAAGCCTCAGCGCATCAGGATAAGGCTTGAGATAGGCTTGGTTAGCTAAGTACGCATCAGGGTGATTATGGAGGTGATGCGAAATCAACGTCAGCGGTGCCAGTAAAGGCATGGTGCCCTGACGATACGCATGAATAAGGTTCGCTAACTCAGCTTTCTGGCTTTTATCAAGGTTGTTTTTAAAATAGCCTTGCAGGTGCATCAGCACGTTGGTGTGTTTTTTACGCGTCGCACGAATGGCGATGGCTTGCATAAACGCGGTGCGGTACTGTTCAAAAAAACGATCAAGGTCATAATGGCCGATGTTGGCCATAAATCGCCCAAGCTCACGGTACTTTTCAGGTGAGTGCGCCATCAGCACCAACTTATAGCGTGAGTGGAAATCGACAAGGGCTTTCTTGGTCACCCCTTGCTCGACACTCTGGTAAAGATCATCAAGCGCAAATAGTCGAAAAACAAAGTTCTCTTTGAGGATAGGATCGTTAAGCCGGCCGTCTTCTTCAACAGGTAGCCATGGCATACGCGCCATCAGTGCCTGAGTGTAAAGCCCTACCCCGGAAATATCGGAGGCGTAACCATTCTCGCGGTAGACTTTCACCCGCTCCATGCCACAAGTCGGTGACTTAGCACAAACAATGTAGCCACGCAGTGATTGATGAGCGAGCTCCTCCGCTTTTTGCTCACTGAACGCCGTCATTTTTTCGGTGTAATCTTTTTGCTGATCTTTGGTTTCCACCAACCTCACTGACAAATCGCCTTTGTCGACTAACCGAATAGCGGGGCGCGGTACAGGGAGTCCGATCCCGACTTCAGGGCATACTGGCACAAAGTCTACATAGGGTGCCAACTCTTTGCTGACAAAGGGACTCCGCTTATGACCACTGTCGAATCGTACTTTTTCGCCAATAACACAGGCGCTAACACCGACGGGGAATGACATAACTGACCTCTACACTAGCCGCGCCGTATTGGCTACGGAGTTGTACATTTATAATATGTTGTACAACTAAGAGTAGAGGATGGATCAAAATTGTACAAAAAAAATTTTTTGTACAATTTCATATTCGGTCGCGTTTAGGTCAGTGGCTGGATTAATCAGCCCATTCTGTCGGCGCCACGCTACCGGGCAATGTCTCAGTATTGATACGCGCAATCCCCATTCTTCGAACTACACTGGCAAAATCTGGTTATAACCTTAAGCCTTATGCGCAGGCCCTATGCCTTTATCGACATTCAACGGTCACAACGAGGACCCGATCACACTCGCTAGACGGTCGGCACAACCCCGTGGACGTGCGATGATTTTCATCGCGCTCGTCTGTTTTGCTGTGCTCGTTGCGACGTTTTTGTTGTATCAGGCTGCCCAATCACAACAAGCACAACGGATTGAAAAACTTCTCAATGTGGAAGTTCAAGCTTTGTCTCGTGCCGTCGAACGTGACATTGATACGCAACTCACGCGGCTAAGTGCATTAGCCAGCAATATCGAGTTAGATGTGCCCTCGACCTTCTCGACATGGCAAGCCTTAGTGCAACAAACCCAACAAGACAGTGCCTATATTTCATCATTATTTTGGGCGGACAGCCGACGAGTAATAAGTTGGCAAACACACGCGGATACCAGCCAGGATCAACCGCGTTTTTCATTTGACGTAGTGGGTGAACCAGAGGGCCAGCTTAAGACAGACCAGCCCGATCTTACCCAATGGCGAATTGCTTATCCGATTTATAGCCGTGACCGTGCTGAGCCAAGCTACTATCTTGGTGCAATCATTAATCTTGACGCGCTTATTAACGAGGTTGCGTCCGACTATCTTAACCAACATCAACACCTCACCATCACCCGTTGGGCAAACGACACCGTGTTGCGCGGTGACACTATCTCCCCGTTTGCCGCGGTTGGTTCGGCACCTTTGAGATTGACGAGCACGCAATCGGCGATGCAGCTCACGCTTTGGCAAGAGCCAGGCGCCAGTCAGTTTATTTCATTACCCATCATGATTTACATCGCCGGCATGCTTGTGGCGCTTTTATTGGGCATCACCTTGTATTTGGCTGAGGTGAATTTGATGTCTCGCCGGGCGGCACAGACCACGATTGATTATTTAAAAAATGAAATTGAGCAACGCAAAGACGTCGAGCAGCAACTACATTTTATCGCAAACCACGACGCCTTGACGTACCTTCCCAATCGTCATGCCCTCACTCGCTATATTCAGCAGCGAGTACATGAATCCAGCACTTACCCACACGATCTCGCGCTAATCTGCGTAGATATTGATAACATAAAAGAGATCAATGATTTATATGGACAAGCGGTGCATGATCAGCTTTTAGTTGAATTAGCACAGCGTCTACAGCGCGTCAGGCAAACCGATGACTACATTGCCAAAATCAGCGATGACCAATTCGCGATTGCCGGCAGCGAGCTTTCACCGCTGAAAGCGGAGATCTACGCGAAACAGATCCGCAAAACCATTGAGCAACCTTTCTTCCATCACGCAGAGGAGATTATTGTCACCTGTGCCGTCGGCATTAGTTACCGTTACGATGCGTCCATGCCGGCTCAGGAACTGTTACGTCACGCAGACACCGCGGCCCATCGCGCTCGTCAACTCTCTCATCACAGAGTCGTGGTGTTCCAAATGGCCATGCGAGACCATCTGCATCAGAAAAAAGATACCGAGTACGCCATCCGCAAAGCGATTCAAGGTAACGAGTTGAGCTTACATTTTCAGCCGCAAATCGATTTAAACGATCACAGCATTGCTGGCATTGAAGCCTTGGTACGTTGGCAAGATACAGAGGGCGCGGTAATTTCTCCTGATACCATCGTTCGTACCGCAGAAGACACCGGGCTTATGCGGCAGTTAGGCACTTGGGTAGTTAATGAGGCGCTAGAAACCTATGCAACCTTGCTGGCGCAGCACTGCGCCCCTCCATTTATCGCGATAAATATCTCTGGGCATGAATTCCAAGACAGCTTCCTCGCCGATACTATTCTACATGCCATCGAACGCCATCAAGTCCCACCCGAACGAGTGCAAATTGAGCTGACAGAACAAGTTTTCATTGAAAACCTCAGCCAAAACCAACATACCTTACACACGCTCGCGGCAGCAGGCGTCTCCTTAGCAATTGACGATTTTGGCACGGGGTACTCCTCCCTCGCCTACCTTAAGCATTTCCCGGTGGACACCGTCAAAATCGATCGCAGTTTTGTCGCCGATCTGCCTCATTGCAAAGACGATATCGTGATTTGCCAAGCCGTCATTAAGATGGCGCAATTGCTGAAATTAAAAGTGGTTGCAGAAGGAGTGGAACGCGAAGATCAGCGTGACTTTTTGCTTGATCTGGGCTGTCGCTACGCACAGGGGCACCTTTACCATCCCTCAATGAATATCCATCAGTTAACGGCGCTCCTCACTCAGTCACAACCTATCACCCGCTTATTTAATTAATCGAAACTGTCACGCACACCATCAAAGCGCGCGCATAGCGCTTCCTTGCGCTGCTTCGGCCATTGCTTTATTTGCCATTCGCGCTGCATCGCCGTTCGCTTTTCCATCGGCTGCGATTGCCACGCCAGTGACAGCGGTCCTTTCCCTCTTAGCGCTCGCGCGCCTTTACCTTGGCGATGTTGTATCAACCGTCGGCTAACATCCGTGGTGACGCCACAGTAAAGCTGCCCTTGGCGCGTTCGAATCAAATACACAAACCAAGGCTTATTCATTGGTGTTATCGCTCCAAAACAGCCTCTAACATCTGACGTAGCTCCGCCACTTCTTGCTCTAACGCACTCACTCGCATCACCAAAGATGCATCAGTGGTAGGTTCTGACTCCTCCTGCGGTACTGAGTGACTCGGCGTATTCACACCGTCAGTAAATAAATGTTGATAACGCGACTCGCGCTTCCCAGCCTCACGCGGCAATTTTTTTATCCAGTTTGACGCAATCATGTCAGCCAGTGTGCGCTCAACATCTTCGACACGATTAAAAGCACAGAGGCGCTGTGTACGGGTTCTCAACTCCCCGGGCGTCTGAGCACCTCGCAATAACATGACACACAGGATCGCTTTTTGTGGCTCGCTGAGAGTGAGATCGCCAAATTGTGTATTACAGAAACGATGTTGATACTTGGAGACACGACCACCACTGCCCTCTTGCAGGCTCACCAGACGCCTCTCAATCAAGCTCTCTACGATGTCTAATACCTCTGAATCGGCCATCTCATAGACAGGCTCACGATTGCTTTTTTGATTCACGGCAGTGGTCAGCGCATTGAGTGTGAGCGGATACTGTTCTGGAGTGGTCACTTCTTTTTCAAGCAAACAACCAATGACACGTTGCTGATACGCTGAGAGTGTCCTTGACATAACGATGGTCCCATATAGTCGGTTTCATCGAGTTATATCAACTGAATGTCACGCAAGCAATCACTGCGCCGATAACCGCGCAATAATCCATCCAAGGCGACGATCACCAATACTGGTAGCGGGATCACACCTTAGTCATCGGGTTGTGCACCAGAGCGCCACCATCGGCGCACAGCTAATGATATACTTGACCAAAATGATGTATGTGGAGTGCACGACATGGGTCTGTTTAGTTCAAAGTCTACCCCGAGTCATGGCTTATCGATCGTCGCCAGAAACTGTAAAGTGGTCGGTGATATTGATCTTGAAGGGGATATTCAAATTGATGGGTTTGGGGAAGGGAATATCACCCAGGCTAACGCCGTTGTTATCTCAGCGTCTGGCCACTTTCGCGGTACCATCAACGCGAAGCATATCACCATCAACGGCTTGGTCGAGGGACAGTGCGATGCAGACGCTATCGATATTCTCTCTCAAGGCAAGATGAAAGGCGTCCTGAACACCGAGCAATTGACCATTGAAAAAGGGGGACTGCTTGCTGGTGAGAACCGTGCCACCCTCTCAACAGACACCGTGGTGCCATTGGCGGAGCAAGCAAGATCACACGATAAAACAAGCAACGACAAAAAAACACATCCATCCTCCTCAAAACAGTCGTAAGGAAGCCTGTGAATGCCCGACGCTAACCAACCAACGGTCAGCTTTGATAGCTTTTCTCCTGAGCTACAATGCGTGATCCGATACGAGCAAGCCCCTGAAGCCATGTACGCGATGATCGCTTCTGTCCATGACGCGTCCAGTGCCAGTGTCAAAGAGGCGTGGGAAAAACTGCCTGCCAGTGCGCAAAACATTCTCGACAACTATGATCAATTTCATGCACTCGTCGCCATAAGCCAAAGCTATGCTGGTATCGATGCACTGAGCGAGCTGGAAAAAGTGGATTTAAGTGATATGTCTGACGAAGAGCGTGATAACTACAAAGCGCAAATTCTTGATGATGTGCTCAGCTCTTGTGTTAAAGATTTATCGAAGCAACTGAAACAAGCACGCTTAAAGCCAGGATTAAAACGCGAGTTTCAAGCCATTTTCCAAAAATAAATAGGGCCAGTGACACGCACTGACCGCTATGATTCGCCCCCAAGCGTTGGGGGCTTTTTGTAGATTAAGCGGATTCACTGAGTGGCGTGGCCTTTTCGCGGCGTGCTCGCACAGAGGCGGCCAACTGATGGAGGACGCGCTCGGTATCTTCCCAACCAATACACCCGTCCGTAATGCTTTGGCCATAGGTTAGTGACTGACTGTCAGTTAAGTCTTGGCGACCTTCGACGAGATGACTCTCAATCATCACCCCAAAGATCGCTTTGTTACCGGCTGCAATTTGCCCCGCCACATCTTCGCTGACTTCTTTCTGCTTTTGATATTGTTTGCTGCTATTGGCATGGCTCAAATCAATCATCAATTTTTGTCGTAATCCAGCATCGGCCAACGCGCCACAGATCTGATCGACATCACCCGCGTAATAATTAGGTCTTTTGCCCCCACGTAAGATCAGATGACAATCCTCATTACCTCCAGTTGCGACGATCGCAGAGTGCCCATACTTGGTCACCGATAAAAACTGGTGCGGTGAACTCGCTGAGCGAATCGCATCCGTAGCAATCTTGATATTCCCATCTGTGCCATTTTTAAACCCAACAGGACAAGATAGCCCAGAAGCGAGTTCGCGATGCACCTGAGACTCTGTCGTGCGCGCCCCAATCGCGCCCCAACTAATTAAATCTGCCATATACTGTGGCGTGATCATGTCGAGAAATTCACCCGCTGCTGGCAAACCAGAATCTGCGATGTCTAACAGTAAGTGGCGTCCTAATCGCAGGCCATCATTGATTTTAAAACTGTTATCTAAATACGGGTCATTAATCAGGCCTTTCCAACCCACTGTTGTGCGCGGCTTTTCAAAATAAACCCGCATCACCACTTCCAGGTCGGCACTCAATGTCTCACGCAGCTGCTTAAGTTTTTTGGCATAATCACGTGCCGCATTAGGATCGTGAATAGAACAAGGCCCCACAACGACAACCAAACGATCGTCTTGGTCGTTTAGGATCTGATGGATCGCCTGACGCGCCGCAAAGACAGTCTGTTCCGCCGCGTCAGTTGCGGGAAACTTTTCCAATACAGCAATAGGCGGAAGAAGTTCTTTTATTTGCTCAATTCTTACGTCATCCGTTGGGTGTACACTCATGGGCTAATCCTGTGTTTGCATGTCGCGGGTTCACGTAGCTGATTACCACGTTTTCTTTGTTGAACTCTTACGCTAACCTGCCATATTCTTTTGTGCAAATATTTTTTTACGCAAAACACAAACATCAAATCAACAAAAATATTGACACAATCAGACCCGTGGATTAAGCGAACAACAATGTGCGCCGTAACTTAAATATGGGTGCAAGATCGGCGAAGTGATTGCACTGGTTGCGTTGAAGCTATTACACTGATGTTAAATGCAAATGGAGTAAATGCTGTGATCACACGCCTCAGTCAAGCGGCACTATTGGCCATAACCCTGACCGTACCCGCTGTCCATGCGACCAATTTTGATTACAACCATATTCAGGTCAACGTCCTTGCAAACCCGAGTGGGATTGGCGGGCTAGGACGCTTTGCATTTACCGAAGGCGCACACTTTGTCGCCAAAGGGGATACGCAGTTTGAAGGAGACTGGTACACCTCAGGCGGTGTGGGGTTTCATGCCCCAATTAACCAGTTTGTCGATGTGTATGGCGAGTTGGAAGGCGCTTGGTTTCGGCGACCAGACGACGACAAGCATGATACCGGTGATTTTGCTACTGTGATTGGTGCCGGATTACGTGGCTGGGTAGCCCCACCGATTGAAGCCAATCTCTATGTCGGTTCTATCATCTTTGATCAGGACGACACCACCAGCTTGGTGGAAATTGGCGGGCGCTTTCACTCCACTGAAACCTTGTCGCTCGGCGCAACGTGGCGTGCCAATGGCTTGGAACAAAATCGCTTGATTTTTTCTGTCAGATACCTGTATTAATAGCAAACGGTAACCATCTCACTCCCTTGTGTTGCCGTCCAGTGTGACCTCTCTCACTGGTTATATTGTCAAACTAAACTAAGTTTAAGGTATGGACGTAACCGCTATCAAAAGGCGGGCGTCTTAGTGCGTGGTGCAACTCCCACAGCGATGCTTGTTGTGATTGTGCGTGGGAACTGTCGGAGGGTATAACGATGGTGATGACTCAACGTATTGATGAATTTGAAAGAAAGATCCAAGAGGCCTATCAAGAAGGCAACATTGAGACTGCTCATCGCTTGGAAGAGCAAGTAACGATGTTACGGCGACGTCAACTCAAGCCTGCTGCTGATTTCCAAGCCGCCAGCCAAGTAGAAGATTTTCATGAAGTGTCAGACGGTGACTATTACGACAGCTGACCCCGGGCATCGGAACACATAAACATAAAAAAGCCTTCTCCACGGAGAAGGCTTTTCGTTTTTGCTGACTAAAACGAGTGTATAAAAGGGCTCAATCAGCAGATTATTGTGCAGCACGTTCACGGCGAACAATCCACGCCGCAGCAGTGATAAAAGCAACGACCAGTGCAGTTTCCACAGCAATTTTCCCAGTTTAAAAATGATAGACAGAGCGATACGTGTTTTCAGCGACTCAAACTGTTCAAAGGATAAGCGCTTTCCAACAGATGGGCGTAGTCTACGGATAACTCACTGTAAAATCAGCCATAGAATCGATCTCACGCAAAGAAAAGTGAGTTTTTTGCTCAACTCGACAGTTGAACGCATAAAATTTCATCACTAAACATTTTGCGGTGCGACAATGCGCAGCTTTCACTACCGCTGACGATTGCGACTAACAATTAAAGAGAAAACAATCGCCGGATAGCGAGGGAACAGATACCGCTGCGCTTATGGCGCAGCGAGCAGGTTAACGATTAACACTAAGTGACAAACGCGTTGTCACCACTGCGAGGTTAGGATTCTGGCTTAGGTTTCTTTTTGACTAAAGGCGCATCACCAGCAGGTACATTGGTGTAAAAGCTTCTATCACGTTTTTTAGGTGCTTTTTTCTGCGCTTTAGCCGGCTTTTTTTTATGTTTAACTGAATCCGACGGCTTTGATTTTTTCGCTTTTTGCTCTTTAAAGCCTTTGAACTTTCCTTCAAAGCCTTCAATCTTGGTGAAATCGAGTTTTTGCTGCAAAAAGCCTTCGATATTTTTAAAACTACGCCAATCTTTAGGTCCAACCAATGAGTAGGCCAACCCTTGCTGTCCAGCACGACCGGTACGCCCTACTCGATGGATGTATTCTTCCGCATGCTTTGGCATGTCAAAATTAATCACCAAAGACACATTCATTAAATCCAGACCACGCGATGCCACGTCCGTGGTCACCAATACCTCATGAAATCCACGCTCAAACTCGTTCATGATTCGGCTGCGTGTGGCCTGATTCAATTCGCCACTGAGTGCAATTGCTTGGTAGCCTGCCTGAGAAAAACGCTCCGCCAAACGCTCAGTATCAGCGCGTGTCGCAGTAAAAATCATGACTTGCTTATGCGCATTGGCTTTGACCAGTTGCTCAAGCAGCGCGTGTTTATGGTCGAGGTGATCACTCAGCACAAAGTGCTGTTCGATATCGCTATGTAACGCTTCAATTTCTCCTACGGCTACACGTTTAGGCGACTTGAGCATCCCGGCTGCGATATCAGTCACTTGCTGATGATCCAAGGTGGCAGAAAACATCAATGTCTGTCTTAAACGGTGATCAGCATGTTGGTTAACCGTGTCGAGCTGTGCTTTAAAGCCTAGGTCAAGCATGCGATCCGCTTCATCCAAAATCAGCATTTCCAGCCCCGACAAAGACAGATGGCGTTGTTCAAGATGATCGGCTAATCGACCTGGTGTCGCGACCACAAAGGTTGGCGATTGACGAAACACTTTCGCTTGCTCGTTAAAATTCTCGCCACCGAGTACCAAAGCCGGTTTGTGGTTAGTGCCGCTAGTCAGCATACGCAGCTGACCATACACTTGTTTTGCTAGCTCACGGGTCGGCGCCAAGATCAAAACACGCGGATCGCGACGACTGAGGGGTTTAGAACGCAACACACGCTGCATAGCTGGCAACAAAAACGCCAGGGTTTTCCCCGACCCTGTTTTTGAAGAGGCCAATAGGTCTTTGCCTGCCATTACAACGGGAATGGCTTGACGTTGAATGTCTGTTGGCTGTTCAAATCCACGGTGGGCAATAAGCGACAGTAAGCGTCTATCGAGTCCCAGATCGTCAAATTGCAAGGTATCACTCCAAAGGTAAATCAAAAGCAAAAGGCGTACACACGCCAATTAAGGCGGCGAATGCTATCATACTTTAGCAAAAAACACTGCACCAAAAATACTGATGGCACCACGAACAAAGGATCATACGAACATGAATGACACGATACGCTACCAGTGGCAAAAGCTCAGCTTGGTGGAGGCGCATACATACACACCTGATGGCCAGTACCACGCACATCACGTTGTGCGCCACCCCGGGGCCGTCGTGGTATTACCCCTGTCAGACGCTGGCAATATACTACTGCTCAAGCAATTTCGTCCGGCTATCAATCAATGGATTATCGAAGCGCCAGCAGGGACACTGGGAGCGAAGGAGCCACCACGAGACGCCGCCAAAAGAGAGTTAGAAGAAGAGACCGGTTATGTGGCAACTCGCTGGCATCCACTCGGCATCGCTCACCCTGTGCCCGGGTTTTGCGATGAAGTGCAGTATTTTTATATTGCCCAAGCGCTCACATCCACCGAGACGCAACTCGATGACGATGAGTTTATCGAGCCTTATTGGGTAAGCCCTTCCCAGTTACAGGCACTCGTTGCCAATGGACAAATCACAGACACCAAAACCTGCGCCATTATTCTTCGTGCCTTATGCAATGGATTAATCCCAACAATGGATGTCGAATGCCTGAAAAAATAAAGCACTAGGCCACAACTTTGTTAACAAGATGTTGACGACAAATTGAGCATCGATGTAGCGTAACAGGTATGACCAGATAACAAGGAGTGTCTATGTTCTCGTCTCCGTTAGCACGCGCTAATCAACATTTGTCGTTATTCGGCTTCTTAAAAGTGCCGATGATTGGCTGGTGTCGTCCTAAGATCCTCTCCATCGACGATAAACATGTCACAATGCAAATCCCACTGGGGCGGCGTACCAAAAACCACCTCAACAGCATGTATTTCGGCGCGTTGGCGGTTGGCGCTGATGTCGCAGGTGGCTTTCTTGCCATGGCGATGGCTGAGCAACGCGGGGTTAAAATTAGCTTAGCGTTTAAATCCGTCAACGCTGATTTTCATAAACGACCCGAGGATGATGTGGTGTTTACTTGTTTCGATGGCAACAAGATTAACCAGATGATCAGTGAATCAATCGAAACAGGTCATCGTGTTAATCAGCCTGTCACCATTGTCGCCACTTGCCCGAGCCTACACGGGGATGAGCCTATGGCGACCTTTGAATTGACGCTATCGGTCAAAAAAATCGACGACTAACCCACCATCAACGCGCTTATCAGTTCATTGTTTGTCACGTCTTCAGCCAGTCTATCTCCACAATAGACTGGCCCTACTTACCCATAAAGTATAATCAATCAGTTACATAACCCCCCAATACCATTGTGATTTTGGTTCTGAATTCACCATTACATTATTGACTTTACGCAACGCCGATAAAATCGCGAGGTTGCGATGAAATTCACCGAGTTATCAACTGTTTTTGTGGATGAAATTCAAGTTATACACAGGCGCTTTTATCTTAAGATTGAAACACAAAAAAAGCACCGTCAACACGGTGCTTAAGGTGGGGTTATTCAGGGTGATAGCGAATTTGATAGAAGATCCGATATAGCACGGGTACCACTATCAATGTCAGCACGGTGGCAAACCCGAGCCCAAACATGATCGTCACCGCCATCGGCCGGAAGAAAACATCCGGCAACAAAGGGAGCATCCCTAAAATAGTGGTAATGGCTGTCATGCACACCGGGCGTACCCGGCTTACCGCCGCATCGACGACCGCTTGATAGCGTTGCTTACCACTGGCCACTTCGATGTTGATCTGATCGATCAACACAATGCCGTTTTTAAGCAGCATTCCACTCAAGCTTAAAAAGCCCAAAAGCGCCATAAAACCAAACGGCGTATCTAACAACAGCAGCCCTGTGGTGACCCCAACCACCGCTAAGGGAACCGTGAGCCAAATGATCAATGACTCTTTCACCGAATTAAACAACAATATGGTGACCAGGAACATAAACAAATAACCAAGCGGCATAATGCTAAATAAGCCTTCTTTGGCCTCTTGGGAAGATTCATGCTCCCCACCCCACTCGATACTGTAACCTTCAGGCAGAGGAATCGACTCAATATCCGCACGCACGCGGCTTAGCAAGGTCGCCGCGGTGGTTTCCCGCAAGGGATCGGGATCAGCCAACACGGTGAGCATTCTTTTGCGGTTTTTACGCATGATAATCGGATCTTCCCAACGCATGTCGTAATCGAGAATAACTTGCTGTAATGGAATGTAGTCTTTCAATACCGGGCTCCATATTTTCATGCCTTCTAAGGTATTGATATTCACACGCTCCTCATCGGGCAACCGCGCAACGATCGGCATAAGGTTGGTCCCATCCCGGTATACACCAATCCGTTTGCCACTGAATGTCATTGTCAGTAACTCGTCGACATCTTTTTTGGTGATACCATAGCGTCGCGCCTGACTTTCATTAAACGCAGGCTCAAGAACTTTGGTGCGATTACGCCAATCATGGCGGATATTCACCGCATCAGGATCCTGATGCAATCGTGCTTCTACTTGTTTAGCAATTGCGCGTAACTTAGTGGGATCTGAACCAAAAATACGCGCTTCAATTTTCGAGCCAGTCGCAGGCCCTAAGGAAATAGGCTTCAGTTTAAGCTGCGCATCTGGATACTGGCTACGAACATGCTCACGCACCATGCCCATAGTGGGTTTAACATGTTCGTATTGGTCAACGCGGACGATCAGCTCGCCATAGGCGGCATATGTTTTCTCCGGTGAATAGGTCAACATAAAACGTTGCGAGCCTTGTCCGGCACTGGTAGAGACATAGTTGACGCCTTGTTGTTTACTCAGCCAGCTCGACACCTCATCCAAGGTGCCTTGTGTTGCACGAATATCAGTGCCCTCTGGCAGCCAAATATCGACCATAAACATGGGCGTGGTAGAGTCTGGGAAAAACGACTGCTTGAGGTGGCCAAAGCCATAAATACTGGCCCCCAATGCCACTACCATTACCAACAAGGTGATATAGGCGTGATGCATGCAGGCGGTAAGAAAACGTTTATACACCACAAACAGAATCCCGTTGTAGGGATCACTGCCCTCATCCCCTTCGTCGAGCGGAGTTTCTTTGAAAAACACGCTGGCAAAGAAAGGCGTTAATGTGATGGCGGTAAACCAACTTAACAGTAAGGAGATTAATAACACCGTAAATAAGGTGCCACAGTATTCGCCCGTTGCGTCTTCGGACAAGCCAATCGGGGCAAACGCCGTTACCGCGATCACCGTCGCCCCCAGCAAAGGCCACTTGGTTTGCGTCACAATATCGTGAGCCGCCTGTAGACGGGTTCGCCCTCGCTTTAAGCCCACGAGTATCCCTTCGACCACCACGATGGCATTATCCACCAACATCCCTAAGGCAATGACTAACGCCCCGAGAGACACACGTTGCAGGTTAATCTCAAAGTAGTACATGAATACAAACGTACCCAGTACCGTCAGCAATAACACCAAACCAATTAATAGCCCAGAGCGCAGGCCCATAAAAAAGAGCAGTACGATAATCACAATCGCTACCGCTTGGCCTAAACTAGAGACAAATCCGCTGACTGAGGTATCGACCTCATTGGGCTGGTTGTAGACATGATGGACATTGATGCCCACAGGCTGATCACTGTTTAACGCCGCGAGACGCTTATCCACCTTGTCGCCGACTTCTACCACGTTCACACCATCAGCGAACGATATCCCTACTTGTAGCGCTTGTTTACCGTTATACGAAATAATTTGCCGCGGTACTTCTTGATATCCACGCTTTACCTCGGCAACGTCGCGCAAATAAATTAGCCCTTGTGACCCTGCTTCAGTCAGAATTAAGTTACCCAGCTCATCCACGGAGGAAAACTCGCCAGTTGGGTGAATGCGAATATATTCATCACCCACACGCAAGGCCCCGGCGTTGCTCACGAGGTTTTGTGTCGCCAACAAATTAAACAAGGTATCCGGTGCGATCCCTAGGCTACTTAACCGCTGAATCGAGACCTCAATGAAGACTTGCTCTTGCTGCGTACCGCTGACTTGCACCTTGCCTACGCCATCAACAAGCTCAAGCTCGCGGCGTAAAAAGTCGACGTAGTCTTTCAGTTCGCTGTAGCCGTACCCTTCGCCAGTGACGGCTAACATGATCCCAAACACATCGCCAAAATCATCTTTCACCTGTGGCGGATTGACACCAGGAGGAAGCGCGCCACGTGCATCATGGACTTTTCGTCGCAACTCATCCCAAATCTGAGGCAAATCATCAGAGCGGTATTTGGGTTTCATTTTGACCGTGATCTGGGACAGACCCCGACTGGAGATCGAACGTACTTCATCCACATAGGTCAGCTGCTGAACCGCTTTCTCCAGCGGATAAGTGACTTCTTCCTCCACTTGCTGGGGAGTGGCACCTGGATAACTGGTCACCACCATCGCATCTTTGATTGTGAAAGCCGGGTCTTCCAACCGCCCTAAGCCCAAAAATGCAAGGGTGCCGCCAATCAGGAAAATCAGCGTGATCATCCAGCTAATCACTTTATTTTGAATAAAATATCCGGCTACACCCTGCTTCATGATGCGTTTTCCTCTTTCGATGCCAGCGTCACTTTTTGCCCCTCAGATAGGTGATTGGTTCCTCCCACCACGATACGATCCCCTTTAGACACACCATGGGTGATTTCTAGCCGCTGGCCATGAATACGCCCCATCGTTACCCGCCGTTTCGCCACGGTTTGCGTGCGACTGTCATAAATCCATACATAGCTATGGGCTCTATCCAGTGGATCGCCGTCTTGATTAAACACCGCTTCGATTGGCACAGAGAGCCCGGTGCGTGTCAGTTGTAGTCCTTCCCGAGCGATACTGACCTGTACGGGCATACCATCTAAAATAAACTGCTGCTGCGGCATTGGCATGGTGAGCGTCACCACAAAAGCACCACTGCTCGGATCCGGCTCTGCCGTGTATTCATCGATGGTGGCGGGGTAAGACTGCCCTTGCTGAGTTAAGACGTTCGGTTTGAGTCGCGCTTGCACTTCTTCTGCGCTCGCGCCCGTGTTTTGGGTGAATAACACATCCGGCACTTGTACACGAATATCAGCACGTGAAGCATCATGAATGTTCATGATCCCTTGTCCTGGCGCGATGGTTTCAAATGGCTCAACATTCAGCTTAGATATCACCCCGTCAGCTGGCGCTCTGAGCGCAACATAAGACAAACGAAGATTGGCCAGTGCCAGCTCCGCTTGCGCAATTTCACGCTGCGCTTTTAATTCATCAAATTGTGATTGGGCAAGCATACCTTTCTCTACCAGGGGGGCTGAGCGGCGATACTGCGCATCGGCCACGTCAAAACGTGCACTGGCATTCTCTACCGCTAAGCGGTAATCGGTCGGCTCCAAACGTGCCAATACCTGTCCCTGCGTCACGCGATCACCCGCTTTGACATTGATCGCTTGAATTTCCCCCGGTACGCGAAACGCGAGCGTGGCTTTATCAGCTGCTGCCGCCACCGCGGGGAAAGAGATGCGTTCATTTAATGGTTGTTGGCTCACGGTAAACGTGGACACTACCGGCAAAGGAGCAGGTTGAGACTCGGTCTCCGGTTGGCACCCAAACAGCGCCCCCACCGCAAGGACACCAATCAGTCCATGTATTGCTCTCATAATCCTCTCTCCTTCACCCATGCTTTCACACGGTCACCCTCTTTCAGCGCACTGACGCCAGTTGCCACAATCACCTCACCATTTTCTAGGCCCGAAACGACTTTTCCTTCACGCAAGGTGACTGGGGTTAGCTTAACTTCACCGTTATCACCAACGCGCCATACGGCCGTTCCCTCATTCGTCTCGAGCACGGCAGACTGAGGCACTTGCGTTTGCGACTTAGTAGGAATGGTGGCATGCACTTTTGCTGCCATTCCCGGCAAAACATTGATGGCGTCAGGTCGATTTAAACTCACAGTGACATGGTAAGACGCCGTTTTAGGATCCGCCTCTGTATCAATTTCCTTAAACTGCGCGGGAAACTGGCGTGATGGGTGGGTGTCAAATGATACGCTTGGGACCAAATTATCCGCATGCTGTGCAAAGTAATGGAAATAGCGTTCTGGCAATTGAAAGCTGACATTAATGATGTCTTTGGATTGAATGTGTAGCACTGGCGCTTGTGCTTGTGCGAATTCATTCTCCTCTTTCATTCGGAGTGAGACCGTCCCCGCATACGGCGCTTTTAGTTGCGTATAATTCAGATTTGTCTGCGCTTGCTCTAGACCAGCCGCCGCTTCACTGAGTGCCGAGCGGGCTTCATCGAACCTTTGCTCGGCGATCACTTTATTATTGTGCAGGCGTTCGGCACGGTTAAACTGTACCTGAGCAAGCTGATATTGCGCACGCGCCTTATCCAATTGCAGCTGATATTGCTGGCTGTCTAACGCCGCCAGGACTTGCCCTTTCGCAACATCCATACCTGCTTTTATCGGCATTGACTCAATCACGCCTGATACACGAAATGAGAGCAAGGCTTTATCATCCGCTTCAACTTGGGCAGGAAATTGGCGGGCGAGTCCATCTTCATTCGTCACTACCGCCAGTAATTTTGCTGGCCGAGGCGGTGTTTCAGACGGTGCTGACACCTTCGGCTCACCACAGCCAGCTAGGGAGAGAGCGAGGCAACCGCTCAATACAAAACGCATTATCATCAGTTTTTCCTTACAATAAAACCCAGGGTCCGACAGCGTTTGTCGGGCCCTAGGTCTTTGATGGGTCATTGTTTTTATCTTATCCCGCGCTAACGGCTATGCTAACCAGTGCCGGATAATGTATCAAGATGTTTCAGAGAGGTGCTCTGCCTGTTGAATCACCTGTGTTGTCTGATCCTCTATCCGCTGAAGGTAGGGATGTAGCGCCTCCAACTCATCATGCGGTGACTTTTCTAACTCAAGACATGTTTGTGATAGTGCTTTGGCGCCGATCATGGCGGCCGCTCCTTTCATTTTGTGGCCAAGTTTTT
This sequence comes from Salinivibrio sp. SS3, assembly GCF_001722105.1. Lineage (NCBI taxonomy): Bacteria > Pseudomonadati > Pseudomonadota > Gammaproteobacteria > Vibrionales > Vibrionaceae > Salinivibrio > Salinivibrio sp. SS3. The sequence continues at coordinate 245,227 of NZ_MEBQ01000043.1, forward strand.
TAATTTTTTCGATATCTTGTTCTGCAAACGCGGCCTTCAAAGCCTCTAAATCATTGGTTTGGTTTTTTACGTACTTATCAAGCAGCATTTTTACCAAGTCCATGCTATCACCGATTTGGTCTTTGACATGCTGGATGTCAATGGGGGGTGAGGTGTCGCTCATTGTATTCCCTCCGGATGGCTGCTCTGGTTCTGGTTCTGGTTCTGGTTCTGGTTCTGGTTCTGGTTCTGGTTCTGGTTCTGGTTCTGGTTCTGGTTCTGGTTCTGGTTCTGGTTCTGGTTCTGGTTCTGGTTCTGGTTCTGGTTCTGGTTCTGGTTCTGGTAAGGAGTTTGTCTCTGTGGACGCATCTGTAAAGTGCTCACTGGCTAAGTCATCCAAGGTCGTTTCCTCTTCGTCAGTGGTTTTATCGCCATAACTGACCGCATCTGGATGAGCATACAGGAGTAACAATTCAATGAGTTGATCTTTACTGAAGGGCTTAGCGAGATGTCCGTTCATCCCTGCCTCCACACAACGCTCTGCATCGCCAGAGAGCGCGTTAGCCGTCACTGCCAAAATGGGCGTGTTTTTGTCGAATTTTCGGATCTCACGCGTGGCTTCAAAGCCATCCATTTCCGGCATTTGACAATCCATTAAGATGATATCGAACGGTGAAGACTTATGAAGTTCTAACGCTTCTTTACCATTGACGGCCAGCGCACGCTGACAGCCTAGTTTAGATAAAATAATGTCAATCAATTCTTGGTTCACCAAGTGATCTTCAGCCACGAGAACGTTAAGGTTGAATTGGATATCATCATACTGCCCAGCCACAGGCTCAGGCTCTGTCAATGCATTCTCATCCTCGTTTAATACACGATACAGTTCAACGTGATAAATCGGACAAGTCAGCGTCGCCATGCCAGTGTCATGATGGCCATCATGGCTAATTGCGACCGATTTTTGCGCTTTGCCCACTAACGCCTGGCAACTTTGCATTTTATCTTGGTCAATCATCAACACAGCGTCGCTGAGATCGCCAACGATTAATGCGTTTCCATCGCTTTTAGCCACTAAACGCAAACCAAGTCGGTCTAAGTAGGCGGATAGCGTATCGATCAAAATAGCATCTTCCGACACCAAGTAGATGGAATCACTCTCTATCCCCGCTTCTAGCTTGGATTGGGCTAATAACTGAGAGTCAGGATCGCTGATCGTGACGGGCACTTCGGCGGTAAAAGTGGTTCCCTGGTTCTCTTGGCTGCGGATGTAAATGTCACCATCCATAAGCCGCAATAATTTACGACAGACTGGTAAGCCCAGTCCCGTGCCTTGATAAGAACGCGAATAGGAGTTGTCGACCTGGGTAAAGTTCTCAAAAATGGCTTCGTGGCGGTCTTCCGGGATCCCGATCCCTGTATCTTCTACTTCCATGACCAATGTTACTGAGCCATCACCCGTTTGCCGTTGGAATAACCGCACAGCAATATGCCCCTGCTTGGTAAACTTAACGGCGTTGCCGACCAAGTTTATGATCACCTGCTTATAACGCGTGGCATCTAACTCAATGTCACAGGGCATATCAGGGTCGATATAACAGTGTATGCGCAACTGTTTTTCCGCTGCTTTTGCGGTAAAAATACTTAAGGATTCGTGAACAAGCTCCGCCAAATCTAATGACTGTTTGGTGAGCGTCATCTTTCCAGCTTCAATCTTAGTTAAATCGAGCACATCGTTAATGATATTCAGCAGCGCGGTCGAAGAGTGCTGTAAGGTATCAACAAAATAGCGTTGCTGCTGATTGAGCGAGGTCTCCATCAAAAGGTTAGACATGCCAACAATGCCGTTCATGGGTGTGCGAATCTCGTGACTCATCATTGCTAAAAAATTGGTCTTTGATTCGTTCGCCCGCTCTGCTTGCTCCTTAGCTCGTGCCATTTCTTTTGAGATCATGTCATTCAACGACTTCTGCTGCACAAAGTGCACCATAGCACTCAGACTTGATAGTATCGGCTCAATCCAGCCTTGAAGCTCTTCATTGTAGGTGGTCGATTCATCAAACAAGCACACCACCCCCACCATCTGGCTCGACATATATAGGGGCGTACCATAAACGTTAATAATCATTTTCTGATTATTTCCTGCCACACTCGCCATTTGCAGACTACGTTTGCTTTGTTTGGTCTCAATGATTTCCTCAATCAGTGCTCGCACAAACTCTTCACCAATAAACTCATTCTTCACCAATCGAGTTTGTGCGAGCACTTTATAAGGCAGATTGGTTTTGATCGGATCATCATCGCTGTGACCCACCTCGACAATAATGCCATGATTACTTTCCCCTATTCGTAATAGGATCTGCAAAACATCTTGGAAACTCTTACCGAAATCTTCCCTGATCAGAAACTTATCTTGTAAGCTTTTCATCGCAGAGAAAAGTTCAGCCCCTTTAGATACTTTTTGTTTATCGAGGTGCTGTTCCGTGATATCGCGAATAATCGCCACGTTCAGTGCTCTCGGGTCTTCATCTTTGATGGGCGTTGATTTGACCTGCACAATACGGACACCTTGATCCGTATCTATCTCGTATGACCGCTGTAACTGCCCTCCAAGACCATAAAGCGCTTGTGAAAAATAGCCGCGTGAATTAGGGCTGACGCGAGAAATAATCGTCGATAAGCTGATCGCTTCGTCGGGCACAGATTCTAATTCGAATAACTTCTTAGCCGAGTCATTAATAGTAATAATACTGTGCTTATCGCCGAGCACTAATAGCGCATCAGTGTAACTATGAATCACTGTATTTAAATACGCACGACTTTGTTCCGCTCGATTGATCTGCTTAGCGTATTTCCAAATAAAAAAACCAACCAACAAGTTCAACAGAATGATTTGCGTGGCAGTACGGAGAATTTCTGTGTTGAGCTCTTTATCTATGTATCGACTATCTTGGTAGATAATCAACCTACCCACATCGACAGATTGGCCTCCCTGATCATAGACCAAGGAAACGTTGATTTCTTTTAACTCATCGCTTGACCGCATGCCTTTAGAGTCAGTCACATAACGAAATTGTTCATTGCTATCCGTCAGCTCAAGGCGATGGATATAACGAGAGCCCATTTCACTGTCTAAATCATTTTGAACATTATTAAAGTCATAATTCCACATCAAAGTAGGAAGACGTTGCTTTAGGCGTTGAGTGATCGAGTTAATATCTTGGCTCATATCAGACTCAAGTCGCTCTTTGGCTACATGATAATTATAGTAACCAAACACACCCAATAGTAAGGTAGCTAGTACAATTAAAATAACAGCGAGCCACATACCTACTTTATTCATCATGATCACACCTGCATTGTCGCCGCCAGGGTTTGAGTTTGGTATCGGGCTTTCTCAAACGCTTTCAAGACCGCACGCTCCCTTAGCGCCATTTTCTCACACAGTGATCCAACCCAATCCCAATTCGCATGCTCAATATGTTTACATAGTTCTAAGAGGTCACCATACGGACCTGATCGTGATAATAATGCTAGTTTTGCCGGTTGGTTGAGGGAAAGCTTTTCTACGACATCCTCCATGGGCACGCCTAACATCGCATCAAGGAGTGAAAACGCGCCCACCAAAAAGGCTTCATCAGGATCCAGGTCGTTCAATAGTGGACCTGCTTGCTGCATAAAAATAGCCCGAAGGATCGCCGCATTCTGCAGGTGTGAGCATTCTTGATGATTCATGTTCGACATAATTAACAGCGAGATCAGTCGCCGCAATGACTCTAACCCAAGATACACCACCGCTTGTTTGGGATTAGTGATCGCTTTCTTTTTTGACTTCGCTAAGATATTCGCACTTGTGACGACTTTGTAGAGTAACGAGACATCGCGAGAAATAACCTCTGTGATTTCATCGATATCGTGGGGGCTGCGATTAATCACGATACACGCATCCAATAAACTAATCACTGAGGGGGCCACATCACTATGGCTTTTAATCACAGGCTGCTCAAAAAAATACCCTTGAAACAAGCTGAATCCGAGTTGTTTGGCCAACACAAACTCTTCGTTGCTCTCTACTTTGCTGGCCAAAAAGCGTATATCCGGGTAGTTAGCAATCCCCTCCGTCCAATCGGAAAGGTTTTCTGTCGCCATACTGACACGGACAACCCCGAACAGGTGTAAGTGCCTTTGCCAGCGACTCGTGAAGACATCACTCTCTCCTAAAATGGTAAAGCCAGCTTTCTGGTAAGACTCCAGTTGCTTCACCAGCATCGGCGTCGCGTTACACTTTGCGGTGACACAAATCACTAGAGATTTAACCGGAATCGAAAAGGGGATCTCATCAAGCAGTGCTGCCTCCGAAAAGCTCACCACGTATCGTAAGCTATCATCGAGCTCTTTCCCTGACAAAAAGTTGGCACTGAGAATACGTGACGTCGCCGTATCTTCATCAATTGAAGGAAACTTATTTTCTTGGCCCTCCCTAAACAGAAGCTCATTGCCCCAATGATTTTGCCCTTCGTTAAAGATGGGTTGGCACGAAAAAAAGATTTCACTCACCACTCACTCTCCCTAAAACAAACCTTTACTACAAACGTAGACCAATGGCGCGGGGTCTGAGCCTTTTTTTTGATGTAACTGAGTGTGTTAAGTCCAACTACTTGGCCCACGTTCGTCTTTTGCTTGGGCAAAATCACGATTTTTGCTAGGCTCTGCGTTAAGCATATTACGAGGTACATTTATGGATATTTTGAATCAACTGGCCGATGACGCCCCCGAGCATGAGCCAGAGACATTGCCCTCACTCGACGAACAAAAAGCGATTGTGGCAAAACTCAAAGCGCTTGAGGAGAAAGGTGAGCTCACTGACGAAATCCTAGCGCAGTATTTTGCCGTTAAGCAAAAAGACACAAGCGACGAAGAAGAGTAGGCTCAACACGATAAAGTGACCGTGTCACTTTTTCAATCTATCCTATTCTACGGCCAAGAGTCGTAAGAAGAGTAAAAGATTGCCGAGAAGTGGTGATGAGATCGCAGGATGGATACTTGCGTGACTGGGATAGATAGCAAGTGAGCGAAAAAGAAACGCCCCGAGATCACACTCAGGGCGTTTTTGGTTTACTCAGGGACAATGCCGTCGGTTTTCGCCGCACAAATAAAATCATTTTTGTGCAGGCCTTTGATCTTATGCGACCACCAAGTCACGGTCACCTTACCCCACTCCAGCAAGATAGCGGGATGGTGTCCTTCTTGCTCAGCCAGCTCAGCCACTTGGTTGGCAAACGCCCACGCCAACTTAAAGTTGCGGAAGGTGAACTCACGTTCGAGCTGATCAATCCCATCTCGTGTTACTTTACGCCACTGCGGAATGTCTTTAAGCAGCGCTGGCATTTCCTCAGCACTGACCAAAGGGGCATCAATATTACAGGCTTCACATTTCAACTCAGTTAGTTCAGACATGTTGCGTTTCCTTTTGCTGTTCTGTCTTTTTCGGTTTGGGCGGGAACAAAGGCGCATGGAGGCCCAGTTCCATGGCTTGATGCACATCAGCAATCAAGTCACGTTGACTGATGGCAAATAAATCGTCAATCGACTCAATGGTAAAGTAAATGGGTTGCATGATGTCAATCCGATAGGGCGTGCGCATGACATCTATCACTTCTAAAGGCTTACGCACCGCTTTGTCGCTATTAAAGGCGTACTCGGTCTCCGCCGGCGACGACAAGATCCCGCCGCCATAAATACTGCGATTGCCTTGCGAATCACTGAGTAAACCAAACTCGACCGTAAACCAATATAAGCGTGCAAGATAGACGCGCTCTTTGGGCGTGGCTTTCTTACCCAGTTGGCCGTACATGTGGGTAAACTCAGCGAACGCTGGGTGAGTCAGCATCGCGCAGTGACCGAAAATCTCATGGAAGTAATCCGGCTCTTGCAAGTAATCAAAGTCTTCTTTGGTGCGTAAAAAGGTCGCCGCAGGGAATTTCTTGTCCGCCAATAAGGCAAAGAAATGGTCGAAATCAATCAATGCAGGCACAGGAGCCACTTGCCAGCCCGTCTCTCGCATTAACACTTCATTCACATCTGGGATCTGTGGCACCGTATCATGCGGCAAGTCGAGCATGCGTAGTCCGTCTAAATATTCCTGACACGCTTTGTCTTTGATACACGCAAGTTGCCGTGTGACTAACTGGCGCCATACATCGTTTTCTTGTGCCGACCAGGCTACTCGGCCCAGCTCATCAACGGGTTTGGATTGGTATTTACTCTGTTTCACGTTCACCGCCTTGTGTCGTTGTCTGGCGTAAAAAATCGCGCGTAAACAGCGGCAGTCAGCCTTACGCATTGTCTCCGTTACCCACAGGTTACGTCGACTTTGCAGAGAAAATCATCTCATTGCCACGGTTTTAATTTTACCTTTGCGTAACATTTATTTTACATTACAGACTGAAAAGGGGGCTGCGACTGATAATGCTTTACCCTCGAGGGATCCGCGTGCTTGCATGGCTCGTAGTGGCTGGGGAAGGCCTAACCGCAAGGACGAGTGATGAATTTACAACTGAGCGAACTGATAAATTGCGACAACATTGACAAGATTCAGATCCGTGGCATTGATGGCATGTTGTATCAAGCCATCGCCTTTTTGCGTCACGGGGATACGGTGGAGCAGAAGCTGATTTATCACGGCGATAAGCCCTACTTATCTCGCAGCTTGCTGGCGGTGAAAGAGGATTTTGAATGGGTTAACGCCGCGCAGTACGTGTTAGTGACCGACACGGCATACGATGAAATGATAGGACTAGGAAGCGAAAAGCCTTTGTCGACCCTAGAGCAGCCATTGCATTGGAAGTGACTCGATAATGCCCCAGTCTACGGGGCAATTTCTTCTCCATCCCATGCAAACAGACGCCCGGTGTGACGACTGTCGAGGCCATCCAATACCGACAATAAGTAGCCAGCCGATTGAGCCGGGCTGAATAGCTTGCCGGGCTTAACATTGGCTTGAAAGGGCGCGGATAGACGACTGTCGACGGTCCCCGGATGCAGGCCAACCACAGTTAATGATTTATCTTGGCGGCCAAGTTCGATGCTCATGCCTTTGATTAACATGTTCACCGCCGCTTTGCTTGCACGGTAGGCATACCAACCGCCCGCACGGTTGTCACTGATACTGCCCACGCGCGCCGACAAGATAGCGAGCTTCGCCTCAGCGTTGCGTTTCAATTTGGCCGCAAGGTGTTTGCTCAACAGCAGCGGCGCCACAGCATTTACATCAAACAGCTGGTGCATCGCCTCACTGCTGCACGCCGCGAGTCGCTTTTCTGGACTGACCGCATCATCATGCAGCATCCCCGAGGCAATGATCACCGCATCTAAATGGTTGTCGTCGATGTGTTCGGCCGCTGCTTGTATTGATGCTTCATCGCGAATGTTCACCGCCACAGGAGTGACCTTTTCACTTATCTCAGCAAGTGGCGCGGGGTGACGCCCCAAGGCAAAGACTTGCTGAATGGATGGCTTGTCGAGCAATGCACGGCAAAAAGCTTCACCGATCGCGCCGCCTACGCCGACAACCGCCACACGCTGCATGGAATCACTGTTCATTCTTTTGGCTCCTAAAACAAAAAGAGATGCAAACTGCATCTCTTTAGTTAGGGATGAGGCGATCCTGTCGATCACCGCACGTTAAAACTATAGCTTACGTAACACAATCATTAGGTAGAGCCCACCTATCAAGGAAGCAATGATCCCAGCCGGCATTTCTTGCGGATACAACCATTGTCGTCCGAGCCAATCGGCAAACAGCATCAATCCCATACCAATCAATCCGGCGGTGACCATATGCGCCCGGGCATTTTTCGCCCCCCAGCTACGCGCAATGTGCGGGGCCATCAGCCCGACAAAACTGAGCGGCCCCACTACCAAGGTGGCACTGACGGTCATGACGGCGACGAGGGCCAGCAACAGCATGCGGGCACGCCCTACCTTAACCCCCAGCGATTGAGCGGTTTCGCCACCGAGTGGCAAAATATCGAGCCAACGCTGGCACATTAATCCTAGCGCCACCAGCACGGCGGTAACCAAGGCCAATGTCGTCACCGTGCTGTCAGTCACATAGTAGGTTGAACCTGAAATCCACGCGAGCACTTGATACGCGCGAGGATCGCCCCCCGCCATCAAGAAGCTTTGCACCGCTTGCATCAGTGCTGCGATGGCGACGCCAGTGAGCAATACCTTTTCTGGCTGAAAGCCAGTTTTGCGATTAAGCAGCACAATCAACGCCAAGGTTGCCCCCGCACCGATTAGACCACCGACATATAAGCTCACCATAGATGCGCCCATGCCAGCAAAGATAGTGACAATCAGTCCCAGCGCCGTGCCGGCACTGATCCCCATCACTTCAGGGCTCGCCATCGGGTTAGCACTTAAACGCTGAAGCACGGCACCGGCAACAGCAAGCACACCACCCGCCAATGCCGCGGCCAGCAAGCGTGGCAAGCGCCACTCCAACAAGGACCAATCGCCGCTGAGCGCCAGCCACTGCCAGCCCTCACTTTGACGCGATACGGTAGCAAAAATCACCACACCCAACACCAGTAACATCAGCGTTCGGCCTAGTGGCCAATCCTGACGTGGTGCAGGCGTCCCGGCATGCATTTGTTGGCGTTGGCGATTCCCCAGTGACACCCGTGGCAACAACCACAAAAGAAGAGGCGCCCCCAACGCTGCTGTCGCTGCCCCCGTGGGGACCATCATGGCCCGACGGCCAGGTAACAGTTGGACAGCCAGATCAGTGGCTGCCAACATCAAGGCGCCTAAAATCATCGCTAGGCTCAATCGGGTGATAAGCTTGCGAGCGCCACATAAACGCGCAATCGCGGGCGCGGCGAGACCGACAAAGCCAATCACGCCAATCAAGCTGACCACCCACGCGGTCAGAAGCACCGATAGCCCCAGCGCAATCACGCGGATTTTCGCCAGTGATACCCCTAAGCTTTTTGCCCCTTCATCAGACAGACTCAGGACGTTGAGCGGCTTTAACAAGGCAAGGATCAACACGACCGCCAGCCCAATACGTGGCAATAAGGCTTGCACACTGTGCCAATCGGTTTGCACCATCGAGCCCGCGCCCCACACCATCATGCCGTGTAGCGCTTCTTGATTCATCAACAGCAGCACGGTGCTGAGCGCACCGCAGTACAGATTTAAAATCAAACCCGCGATCACCACTACGGTGGGCGATAGGCCGCGTCGCCATGCCAGCGCAAACACCACCAGCATGGTCAGCACCCCGCCAGACATCGCCACCATCGCGCTCGACCAAGTCAGTAGCCAAGGGGCATAAAGCGTCGCAAGCATCAGCGCCAAGCTGGCGCCATTCGCCACCCCCAGCGTCGACGGTGAGGCCAAGGGGTTACGCAATACCTGTTGCATCAAGGTACCGGCCAGCCCCAAACACGCCCCCGCCAGCAATGCGGTGACCAAGCGTGGCCACCAGGTTAAATGCATCACCACCCCAATCGACGCGCTGTCATCCAGCGACCACAGCGACTGCCAGAGCATAGATGCATTCACATCCCACTGCCCCAACTGAGTGGAGGCGAGGCTTAACAGTGCGGCCAGTAATGCCAATGGCACCCATAACAGACTCAGTTTCATGACTGCCCTCCTTGCTCGGTCAATGCCGCGGTCACAAGGCGGGCAAATCGTAACGCCGATGGAATCGCACCAAAGCTCCACACCGGGTCAATCATCAATGGTGTGTGTCCCGTGCGTTTAACCAAATATTGCCAAAACATATTAGTCTTTAGGGTTTGCTCGACGCCCGCGGGGAGTGGGCGCACAATCACTAGTTGCGCATCAAGGTCAAGCAGCTCGCGGGTGGAGACCATGCTAAATCCCCAACTGTTGGTGGTGTTTTGCCACGCATTGCTGAGCCCCAATTCACTGATAGCGGCATGATACAAGCTGTTCGTCCCAAACACCCGTACATGGTTGGGGTCGAGAAACTGGATCATCAGCAGCGGGGGCTGTTCGCCGGGAATAGTATCGCGCAAGCTCGCCAATTGCTGTTTCGCATTGGCAATCAGGGTTTCACCAGCATCGGGACGATTGGCTTCGCGTGCAATTTGCCGCGTCACGGTTTTTAGCGATGCCCAGCTTAAGCCACTTTCATACAGAGGAATCGAGCTAACCGGCGCAATGGTACTTAGCTTGGGCTTCATCGCCTTAAAAATGGGTGAAATTAGAATTTTATCGGGGTGAAGCTCGGCCAAACGCTCCATGTTCGGCTGGGTGCGAAGCCCAATATCGACAGTGTCCTCTGGAATGGGCGGGGCTTTCACCCACGAATTGTAATCTGCCTTTTGCGCGACCGCGACTGGGGTAATGCCTAGCGCCAACAAGGTTTCAGTTTGGGTCCAATCCAGCGAGAGAATACGAGGCGACGCGCTGGCGCTAGCCGACATCATGGCCGCGGTCAGCCAGACCATAAGCGTCAAGAACGAAGACTTGATCATACCGGCGATAACTCCCCCGGCATCGCAACCGCATAGCCGGCAGCATGATCGGCAATCGGCATCTCAATGCCATAAATCGATTTGAGCGCCGACTCTTGAAACACATCGCTAACCGCGCCTTGAGTCAGGATTTGCCCGCTATGCAAGGCGACAATCTCATCACAAAAACGCGCCGCCATATTAATGTCGTGCACCACGATAATGATGGACTTATCCAGCTCTCGGCTGAGTTTGCGCACCAAGGTCATCACTTCAACTTGGTGGGCCACATCCAGCGCAGACAGCGGCTCATCGAGCAGTAAGTAACGCGTTTGCTGTGCCAGCAGCATCGCAATCCACAGCCGTTGGCGCTCGCCGCCCGATAAGGTATCGACTAGGCGCTCGGCATAATCTTGAGTGCCAGTCAGTGCCATTGCCTCGTTGATCGCTTGATGATCGGCTTTGGTCAACCGCCCCAGCAAACCATGCCAAGGATAGCGACCAAAACTGACCAACTCATACCCGGTTAAGTTATCGGTTGCCGGTAAATGCTGTGGCAAATACGCCACCTCGCGCGCAAACGCTTTTTCCGACCATTTTGATAAGGGCTTTTGGTCTAATGTGATCTGCCCGCTACTGGTTGCTTGTTGCTGCGCTAACAGTTTTATCAACGTCGACTTGCCCGAGCCATTGTGCCCGACCAACGCACAGATTTTTCCCGGCGTAAACGACAAGCTCACCTTATCGAGTAACACGTTTCCGTTGACGGCAAACGCAACGTCCTTTGCCTCTAACATATCCCGATCCTACTTTCGCAAACACAAGCGCGTGGCACTTGCCCGTTATCTCTGAGAGCGGTAATTTTCCGATGCTTAAAAGGTAAATGCAAACCATTTTGATTTCGCTTTGTACGCTTAGCGCTTGTTAATCAGAGAAATTAGACCTCAACCCCGTCAGCATCAGGGATCCAAGCGCCATTCAGCGTCGTATCGCCAATGGTGAATAAAAGATTGTTGTTACGACTGTCGAGAGCCCTATGTCCGCGCCCATCAGCCTTGTGTGGCTAAAACGCGATTTACGCCTGCGGGATCACGCCCCGTTACAAGCTGCCATTGCCGCTGGGCGCCCCTTGGTGATCCTGTACCTGTTTGAGCCACTGCTGCTTGACGATCCACACCATAGCGAGCGCCATTGGCGATTTGTCTGGCAATCGCTGTGCGATCTCAACCGGCAGCTGGCGCCACTTGGCGGGCAGATCACCATTTGCCAAGGTGAGGCACTCAGCGTTTTCGACGCCATTCACCAGCAACACGTCATTGGCGCGGTGTACAGCCATCAAGAAATTGGCGTCGACGCGACATTTTCGCGAGATAAAGCGGTGGCGAAATGGCTGGCAAGCCATCAGATCCCTTGGCATGAATTTCCTACCGGGGCGGTGATCCGCGGCGCGAAAAGTCGGGTTAATTGGGACGCAGAATGGCAAAAGGTGATGCGCGCTCCCCTTGCCGATCCCGATTGGCAACAAGCGCGCTGGCTAGACACATCGCTCACGCTACCTTCACTCGGTCACCATAACTGGGATTCGCCTGCGCCACGCTTTCAGCCCGGCGGCCCGAGTTGGGCGTACAAAACCTTGCAGTCTTTTTTCCGCGAGCGCGGGCAACGCTATCAACGTCACATCTCTAAACCGCTCGCCAGCCGCAAAAGCTGTACGCGGCTGTCACCCTATCTTGCATGGGGTAACATCAGCGTGCGCGAGATGTATCAAATCACCCTCCTCCATTGGCAAAAAAAGGGTTGGCGGCGTGCGCTGGTCGCTATGGTGTCGCGTTTGCATTGGCACTGTCATTTTATGCAGAAATTTGAAAGCGAGCACCACATGGAGCATCGGCCCGTCAATCGAGGCTACTTACATTTTGAGTACGCGAACGGTCCGCAGAGCGATGCGCACCTGCTCGCGTGGCAACAAGGCCATACCGGTTATCCGCTCGTCGATGCCTGTATGCGTTGCCTACACGCCACCGGCTATATCAACTTTCGTATGCGGGCGATGCTGGTCAGTTTTTTAACCCACCATCTACTGATTGATTGGCGGCGTGGTGTGCATCATTTGGCGCAGTTATTTCTCGATTTTGAGCCCGGCATTCATTACCCTCAGTTTCAAATGCAGGCTGGCGTGACGGGCGCCAATACCTTGCGCATTTATAACCCAGTGAAACAATCGCAAGAGCAAGATCCGCAAGGGGCATTTATTCGTGAATGGTTACCCGAGCTTTCTCCCTTGCCCGATAGCTTGATCCACACCCCGTGGCAAATGACCGATATGGAAGCGATGATGTACGGCGTGGTGCTTGGCGAAGACTACCCGAAACCCATTGTCGATATCGAACAAACCGGCAAACGTGCGCGTGATATTTTATGGTCGTTTCGTCAACAAGACGCGGTTCGTATCGAAAAAGCACGGATCCTCGCCACCCATGTGCGTCCAAGCAGCCCTGAGCCAACAAACAGCCCTGAGCCAACAAAAAACCCTGAACATCGAAAAAGCCCGGGGCACGCAGACAAGCGCACTAAAAAATCACGTTTACCAGCCACTCCATCCACTGGAGGTAACCCAGATGGCGCATAAAAAGCCGCATCTCCCTAGCAAGGTATGTTTGACGTGCGAACGCCCCTTTACGTGGCGTAAAAAGTGGGCGCGCTGTTGGGACGAGGTTAGATATTGCTCTGACCGTTGCCGTCGCGAAGGTCGTCGCCATGCGCGAGCGGCGACGCACTGAACGCATCTAAAAGCGAATTCAATTGCGGATGCACCCACTGACGTTTAATCGATACCGCATAGAACGGCTCATACACACTCGGCAATAAGGCATAGCGGGTGAGCATGCCACTATCTAGCTCATCGCGGACGACCACTTCAGGCATCACCGCTAACGCATCATTGTCGCGGGTTAATAGGCGCAACATCGCCATATCATTGGCCTCTGCCATGATGTAAGGCTTGAGTTGATACTGCGCTGAGATGGCATCAAACCCAGAGCGAATCGGGTTATCGCCATAAGGTAACACCCACGATTGGTGCTGGTAGCTGGCGTCTAAGGTGGGCGATAAGGCTTTACCCGGCCAACCAATCACGGCTACCGGCTGACGTGCCAGTTGCTGATACTGCCAAATTTGTTTATTGGTGCCCCGCACCGCGATATTGGTTAGCGCCAAATCCAACTGGTGATCAGACAGCGCATGAAGCAAGCCGGTTTGATCCATCGACTGCAACACATAACGGCACTCCCGTTGATTGACCAGTGGCTGAATAAACTGCTCGATAAAGTTCCGCGACATGGTGGATAAGGTGCCAATGCGAATCGTGGCACTAGACAACGCCCCGCCACTGGATAACAACTGCTCTAACTCTTCCCCTTGACGAAAAATCTCTTCGGCATAGTTCATCGCTTGATAGCCACTTTCGGTCAACGTCAATGTACGACCTTGCCGCTCAAACAATTGCACCTGCATCGCCTGCTCAAGCTGCTTGATTTGTGACGACAGCGCCGACTGCGAAATATGCAGCTGGCGAGCGGTCTGGGTCAGGTTGCCGTGGCGCGCCACCTGCCAGAAATAATACAAATGATGGTAGTTGAGTCGGCTCATCGTTCTCTAAAACAGAATGAAAAATAATTTATTATGTATTTTACTTAACTGTAGTAAGTTTTCACAATGGTACGCATAACTATTGCTGTGAGGTAAGTCATGTTATCCCTATTTCTTGTTACGCCGCTCAAACTGGTACTGCTGGCACTGGTTGCGCTTCTAGGCGGTGTTATCTGGCGATACAGTGCCACTGCGTTTGCGGGCGAAGCCGACAAACACCGTTTTGTTTCATCCTTGCTGCTCACTTTGTCGGCAGTTTTATTGGTTTTAGTTAGCAATCACCTGTTGCTGTTTTGGCTTGCTTGGGTGGCGGTTAGCCTCTCATTAGGTCGCTTAATTCTTTTCTATCCCCATCGGCCTCGCGCCCAACTCGCGGCGCATAAAAAAATGCTGCTCGCCCGCTTTAGCGAATTGCTACTCGGTGGCGCATTTTTACTGTTGTTTTTCCACTACCAAACCGCGCAGATTGATCAATTGATGTTTCAAGTCAGCCAGCAGCCTCACACACTGACTGTAAGCATCGCCGCCTTTATGTTGGTGGGCGTGGCGATTATCAAGTGCGCGCAACTGCCCTTGCACGGCTGGTTAATTCAAGTGGTGGAAGCGCCAACGCCTGTCTCTGCCTTATTGCACGCCGGTATTGTGAACCTTGGCGGGATCTTATTGATGCTGTTCGCGCCAGTGCTCGCGGCGAGCCCCAGTGCCAGCCTTGCCCTGCTGGTTATCGCAGGCGTCAGTACGCTGGTGGCGGGACTGGTGAGCCTGACACGCGTGAGCATTAAGGTAAAACTGGCGTGGTCGACCGTGGCACAAATGGGTCTGATGTTGGTCGAAATCGCCCTAGGGCTTTACGAGTTGGCACTGCTGCACTTACTGGCGCACTCTTTCTACAAGGCGTTTTCTTTCCTCAACAGCGGCAATGGCGTGAATCATTGGCTCGCCACCCAACTGGCTGACGCCTCAGTCCCGCGTCGTAACCATTGGCTTGCCGCGATGGCTACCGCCGCCGGCTTGATTGTCGCCATGCATCTGAGTGTCGGTATTTTAAATAGCTTAGCCGCCGGTTGGTTGCTGTGGATGGCGATGACCATGCTGCTATTACCGGCCTTCACGCGCCCAGGCGCTGCTCGCCCCACACGCGTGCTGCTCAGTAGCGTGTTTGCACTTGGCTTGCTCGGGCTTTACGCCGCCATTAAACATAGTTTGATTGTGTTTGTCGCGGGTGGAAATGCCACCTATTTATTTGCCGATACCTTTGCGCTGGTGCTGTTTATCGCGCTATTTGCTCTGTCATTGGCGGTCCAGTACTGGCCTCACAAAGCGTGGGTCAACCGCCTGTTTATTTGGCTGAACGCCGGGGCTTACCTTGATGAGTGGGCGACGCGCCTAACGCTCAAATGGTGGCCGAGTGCTTCTTTAATCCAACTACAAACGACCCAATGGCAACCGCATAAGGAGACGCGCTAATGATTGCGAAAACGCCCAACGTATCTGCACACCCTGAGTCCCTCGATGTGAGCGATTTTCGCGATGCCACCCAGCAAGCAGTCGCAGCGATTGCGCCAAGCTGGCCGTTGGATCAAATGATTGCGGTGAACCCATGGTGGCCACAACGCTTTACCCCCATTGAGCACGTCTTTGCTGAGCAAGCGGTGTTAAGCGGCCACTGTCCGTTGATGTCGTCGGCGTACTATCTGTCGCATTGGCAATCGCCCATTAGTGAGGCACATCTTGCCGAGGCCATCTCAACCTCTGACAGCACATTGACAGTCAGTGATTGTCTGCGTGCGCTGCGCAGTCATAGCAGTGATCTCCCGCGTTGGAAGCCATTGGCTGAGTTGTGTGACCGCACTCGAGAAGCACAAGAAGGCTTATCGTGGCAGCAAGAAATCCAGCAGCAAGTGAGCCAGTTTCTCGCGCTTTATCACCAATACCCACAGCGTTTTGATGCCCAAGGCCAAGGCGGTGAGCACCTTTATCAATGCTGGTTGGATGTGGTGAGCCAAGATAAAGGCATTAAAACCCTCACTGGCGTGGATTTGCTTGCCGATTTCGCCGCACTGCCCACTCAAATGGATGCCCTGATCGCGGAAGCGGCCGCCTTTTGGCAACCGATCCTTCACGACCAAGACGGTAACTTGGCCTATTGCCACGCGCTGATGCATGGTTTATCGGGTTGGGCAAGCTGGCAAGCCTGGTTAGATTGGCACCAACAGCTCAGTGACAGTGAACAGCAAGATCATGGTATGGGCCTATTCGCGATTTTACTCGCGTGGGATACAGTGCTGGCACGTTGGCTTGCCAAACACCGTGAAGCAGCGTGGGCAAGCATTCGTCAATCCATGCACCACCAAGCGGTGAATGTGCGCCATTGGTATCACCAAGCACAACAACAGCTCGCGCCACTGTGGATTTGGCAGCAAGCGCTAGAAATCAGTCAGCAGCACCCTTGGGCACACGCCTTGTCCGCGCAGGCCAGTGTCGACACACTCGCTACCTCCCCCACGCTGCAAGCTGTGTTTTGTATCGATGTGCGCTCTGAGCCGATGCGTCGCGCGTTAGAAGCACAATCTGACAGGATTCAAACCCTTGGCTTTGCTGGCTTTTTTGGCTTGCCGATCGCCTATCAGCCCACCGATAGCCAAATTCACCGCCCGCAACTGCCCGGCTTATTAGCACCGGCGGTCACCGCCTCACAAACTCATGCCACTCCCGAACGCTGGTTGCGAATGACCAAGCTCGGCTGGCAGCGCAGTCTCGATGCACCGGCCGCCAATTTAGGCATGGTCGAAGCTGGTGGCATGCTAAAACTGGTGAGCCTATTAAAACGCGCATTACGCATTTCTGGCACCGAAAACCCGTTAAATCGACTCAGCCATACTGACAGTGATTGGGCGCTCACCCGTGACAATACGCCGTTAAGCGCAGCCGAAAAGGCGGAGCTAGGCGCTGGCATCTTGCGCGCAATGGGCATTGCTGATCAACTGGCCGATGCCGTCTTGTTGGTGGGGCATGGCAGTGAAACCTGTAACAACCCTCATGCAGCAGGGCTTGACTGTGGTGCTTGCGGCGGACAAACCGGCGAGGTAAATGTCCGTGTGCTCGCACAATTGCTGAATGATGCCGACGTGCGTGATGCCATGGCACAACAAGGCGTAACCATTCCCGCCAGCACCCATTTTTATGCCGCCATGCACAACACCACCACCGACGCACTGGATGTCTTTCACGCCCCCGAGCATGCTGCGTGGCAAACTTGGCTGGCCGACGCGAGCGAGCATGCACGTGCAACTCGCGCCAACCAGTTTGATCAAACACCAACCCAACCATCTAAACTTAAACGCTTCTTTGCCACACGGGCCAAAGACTGGGCACAAATGCGTCCTGAGTGGGGACTGTGTGACAACGCCGCGTTGATCGTGGGCCCGCGCACCCTGTCTCGACAGATTAATTTGCAAGGTCGCAGCTTTTTACACGACTACGACATGCATAAAGACAGTGACTTTAGCCAGCTTGAAGCCATACTCACCGCGCCCATGGTGGTGACCAATTGGATCAATCTGCAGTATTTTGCTTCTGTCACCGCACCGGAAAAATTCGGCAGCGGAAACAAACTGCTACACAACATCGTGGGTGGCCACATTGGGGTGTTTGAAGGGAATGGTGGCGACTTACGAATTGGCTTATCGCATCAATCCGTACACGATGGCCGTCGATATCGCCACCAGCCAGTACGATTAAGCGTATTTATCGCTGCCCCTCGGGAGGCAATTGATAGTATACTTGCACGCCATGACGATATAGCCGCGCTGGCGAATCACGGCTGGCTGTACTTGATGCAAATTGATGCACAAGGTGCAGTTTGGCAACGCGATCGCTCGGGTCAGTGGTATCACCTGAACGTAGCAACATAAAACGGAGCATGTCGTTGAAAACGCAACTTCTCTCAGCGCAGTGTTCAACGGATCTAACACAAGCCGCCGAGCTGCTGAAAGCCGGCGAACAAGTCGCGGTGCCCACAGAAACCGTGTACGGTTTGGCAGCGGATGCCAGCAATCCAGACGCCGTCGCGGGCATTTTTACCGCCAAAGGACGTCCCGCCAATCATCCTTTGATTGTTCATCTCGGTGACGTCGCATCGATCACCGAGTGGGCAATGCAGATCCCGGATGAAGCATATAAGCTGGCGAATGCCTTCTGGCCAGGGCCGATGACGCTGCTGCTGCCACGTGCTGAGCATATTTCACCAGTGGTTACAGGTGGATTGGATACCATTGGGCTTCGCGTGCCTGCGCAACCTGTGTTGTTGGACCTGCTCGCCACCCATCAGCTTGCCGTTGCCGCCCCGTCAGCGAACCCGTATAAAAAGCTCAGCCCCACCACGGCAGAGCAAGTGATGCATGGTTTAGGCGGAAAGATTGCCGCAGTGATTGATGGCGGCCCTTGCCAACATGGGCTGGAGTCGACCATTGTCGATCTTACCAAGCGTCCATTCCGCGTACTTCGCGCCGGTCCAATCACCGCCAGCGAACTAAGCGCCGTGCTGGGTGAAACGGTCAACGCCCCCGAGCAGCACGACACAGTGGTGCCCGGCAATGTGGGAAGCCATTACCAACCCAACACCCGGTTGCAGATGGTGGCTGCGGACTTGTCTGATCTCCCTGCGCCCCATCCGGAAAAACGCGCGGCCTTGCTTCACTTTGGCGAAGCCCCAACACGGGATGATCTGGTCTGCATTGCCATGCCGGATGACGCCGCACGCTACGGGCAAGCGTTATATCACCAATTAGCGCAAGCCGACCAACTCGGCGTCGATGAAATCTGGCTCGCCCAGCCTCCTCATGGCGAAGCGTGGCTTGCCGTACATGATCGCCTACGCCGCGCCGTTAGCTAGTTTTTGACGCACACGACACGCGTGTTTGCATAAAGCTTGCCGTTGCACTGGCACACACAGTGCCCGCAACGGTCAGCGTTGCCTCCAACCGACTCATGCCGTGTTTCGTTTTCACACACCAAGCACGTACCTCAGCCTCAACCGCAACAGGCACCGGATGGTGGTAGCGAATATTAAGTGACGCTGTCACACTTTGCGGGGCAAACAAAAAGGTACAATGAGTCAACGCCGCATCTAAAAGCGTGGCAATCACTCCACCGTGTAGCTGATCTTGATACCCCTGCCAAGTGCTTTCTAGCCACACCCTTGCGCTGACAGCGTTTTTATCATTTTGATAAAATTTAAGATTAAATAGTCCGTTGTCACTGCAAGCCACACACTGATGATGCGAACGTGGCGGCATCACACGTAATTCAGTCATGGCAACCGCAACCCTGTCCACCGTTACGACCTCGTTGGCCTTGCCGCTTACCACATCCTCGATGTTGATGACCTAAACGGTGGCCTTGCGCGCCACAGCCTTTCCCACGCTCTGAGTAACAAGCGGCGTTCTGTTGTTCTGGTTTTTGCTGCTTCATTCGCTGCAACGCCGCTCGTCCTTGACTGGCATCCGTAAGCGGTTGCCAGTACGCAGGCGACAGCCACTGAGTGGGATTTAAGCGACGATTAGTGAGCTGATACACATGTAAGCCAGCATCAAGTAACCCCGCTAACGCATGTTCACCAATATGACGGGTCACCACGCGCGTTACTTGGTTGGCTTTTAGCATCGCAATCAAGGCGTTTTTGGCACCACAACCTTCCGTTACACGTGGGTTGACGAACTGAGCGAGTGCCTGTCCATCGTCGTCAAACAGCACAAAATGTTCTGCTTTCATAAAATGCCCCGCAGGGCGGTCTTGATTCATCGCAATGGCAATTGTCATCTTCCGTTCTCTCTTTATATAAATGGCATATGCCAAAAATACGCTTGATTTATGGCATATGCAATAAACAAAGTTAGAAGAGGTCAAAAATAATGTGTTGAAGCATCAAGTTTGCCATTCCAAATGCACGACTTGTGAGAGGTGTAAGGTCTGGCCCTTTCAGTTCGATTTTCATTACAGTCACGCATATGTTTGACATATGCCACGCTGAAATTATACTGAATAAAGATTGAACAGATACATAGCGAGGACCTTATGAGAACAATATCCATTTTCAAAAATGGCAAGAACCAAGCGGTACGCTTGCCAAAGGATTTTGAGTTTGACGGTGTTAATGAGCTTGAAATTCATAAAGAGGGGGATGTCATCACCTTACGCCCAGCTCGACCAAGTTGGCTCTCATTTGGCGAGCTCGAAAAGGCTGATAGTGATTTCATGACCCATCGCGAGGAACTGATCAAAGATGAGGGGCGGTTCAACTTTGACTAATAAAATCAACTACATGCTTGATACATGTATTTGTTCATTCATTATGAGAGAGCAACCCAAAGCGGTATTGAAAAAGCTTCACACTGTTGTCGGCAATCAACATCGCATTGTTATCTCAGCCATTACCTATCAAGAAATGCAATACGGGTTGTTAGGAAAAAAAGCATCACCAAAACATGCCGTGCTTGTTGATGCTTTTCTTCAGCGAATCGATGAGATTTTACCTTGGGATAAAGCCGCCGTTGACGCGACAACTGCAGTTAAGCGCAACCTAATGAATAAAGGCACCCCTATTGGCGGAAACGACACCGCGATTGCCGGTCACGCCATTGCGACTGGTTGTGTGCTAGTCACAAACAATACGAGGGAGTTTCAGCGTGTTGAAGGACTGAAACTTGAAGATTGGGCTTAATAGTACTGACGTAACGACGGCTCATGTCGAATTACTCTTCTGACTCAAACACCAGTGCTTTTCCTTCTACAAGGCAGGCGGTGGTTTTGGCGCGGGCGCGTTTAACCAGGTTGGCTAACGTTTGACGAGAGACGCCCATGACTTCCGCCGCTTGCAGTTGCTGCATACCCTGATGATCAACAAGGCGCATGGCTTCGAACTCATCCAGACCAATGGTCACCATCTCTAGCTCACTGAGTGGAATGGCGTTGGGTTTAAAACAGTTGGTATGCGGTTTTCCGCAGATACGGCGGGGCATTTTTGGACGCGGCATAGGGTCTCCTTTTTTGCCTATGCTAAGTGAGTTTTTTGCTTATGCCAACAAAAAGGGATGCCAGCGCATCCCTTTTCTATTTATAGCTATGGACAGTGACTTAGTCTGTCACGTTACACGCCGTACGTTACACATCGTACGTTACACGTCGTACGTCGTCGAGGCGGTGTTACCGCCGGTGCCCGTCCAATTGGTGTGGAAGAACTCACCACGTGGCTGATCAAGACGCTCATAGGTGTGCGCGCCGAAGTAGTCACGCTGCGCTTGCAGCAGGTTCGCGGGCAAACGTGCTGTGGTGTAACCATCCAAGAAGGTCAGCGCCGATGTGGTACATGGCATGGGGATACCGGTTTCCATCGATTTCGCCGCCACTTTCCGCCATGCCGCCAAGCAGTTATCCAAGATCCCTTTAAAGTACGCATCTGAGCCCAAGAAGGCCAAGTTAGGATCTTTATCAAACGCATCACGGATGTTACCTAAGAAGGCTGAGCGGATAATACAGCCACCGCGCCACATCAGCGCGACGTTACCGTAGTTGAGATCCCAGCCGTTCTCATCAGACGCTTCACGCATTAGCATAAAGCCTTGCGCGTAAGAGATGATTTTTGACGCCAGCAGCGCTTGACGCAGCGCATCAACCCACTCGGCTTTATCGCCATCAACCGGTTGAATATGTTTTTCAAATAGCTTCTCTGCCGCGACACGCTGATCTTTCAATGCTGACAGGCAACGCGAGAACACCGATTCAGAGATCAGGGTCAGCGGAATGCCAAGATCCAGCGCGTTAATCCCAGTCCATTTACCGGTGCCTTTTTGACCCGCGGTGTCGAGGATTTTCTCAACCAAAGGCTCACCGTCTTGGTCTTTATAACCCAAGATGTCTGAAGTGATCTCGACCAGATAGCTATCCAACTCGGTTTTGTTCCAGTCGGTAAAGACTTGCTGCATCTCGTCATGGCTCATGCCAAGACCGTCTTTCATGAACTGATACGCTTCGGTGATCAGCTGCATGTCGCCATACTCGATACCGTTGTGCACCATTTTCACAAAGTGGCCGGCACCATCGCGTCCAACCCAATCACAGCATGGCTCGCCGCTATCGGTTTTTGCTGCGATACCTTGGAAGATAGGCTTCACCGCTGGCCACGCTTCTTCTGAGCCGCCTGGCATAATTGACGGCCCAAAACGTGCGCCTTCTTCACCGCCAGACACACCGGCACCGATAAAGTGAATGCCTTTTTCACGCAGTGCTGCCACACGACGGTTGGTATCTGGGTAGTTAGTGTTACCGCCATCGATAATGATGTCGCCTTTCTCAAGCAATGGGGTGAGTTTGTCGATAAAGGTATCGACCACATCACCGGCACGAACCATCAGCATCACTTTACGTGGCGTTTCTAGCTTCTCAACCAACTCTTCCAGTGAATAAGCGCCAACGATGTTAGTGCCCTTGGCTGGGCCTTCAAGAAACTCATCCACTTTGGCCGCGGTGCGGTTATGCGCCACCACTTTAAAGCCGTTGTCGTTCATGTTGAGGATCAGGTTTTGGCCCATGACCGCCAAACCAATTACGCCGATATCACCTTTCATCGTGCTCTCCATTAATTCTGTTCTGGTAATTTTTTTGCTGCCGCGGTATCGAGTACCCATTCCGTGGTGCCTTTGGCACTGCGGATATTGGCGGCAGGATATGGCAGTTGAGTGGGCTCGTGTGAGGCGATCTCATGCACAATCGCTTGCTTGCCTTCACCCAACACCAGATAACTGATTTTCTTCGCCGCGCGCAGCACACGGGCGGTTTTTGATACCCGCTTTTGACCCGACTCAGGATGCGAGGCCACCAGCGCGAGCGCGGTATTGTCATACTGAGGATCGTGCGGGAATAGCGAGGCGGTATGGCCATCGCCACCGACGCCCAGCAAGATCCAATCAAACACAGGCGTGCCGTTTTCGCTTGGGATCAGCGCTTGCATTTCCGCACTAAAGCGCGCGGCTTCCACATCCGGATCGTCTTCACCACGAATACGATGAATGTTCTCTTCTGGAATGCGAATCTGGCTAAACAGCAGTTTGTCGGCTTCGCCAAAGTTGCTCTCAGCATCATCCGGTGCCACGCAACGCTCATCGCCCCACCAAAAATGCAGGTTTTGCCATTGAATCGCCGTGGCATAGTCATCACTGGCTAAACGCTTAAACAGCATTTTGGGCGTGCTACCACCAGAAAGCGAAATGTGTACGGCACGATCTTGCTCACTGAGCGTTTGCATCGCGTCGGCTAAGTGATTGACCACCGCGTCGGCATCATCAAAAATTCGGGCATTTATCATAATTCGCAGTATTCCGTGTCAGTCAGGTTTTTGCAGGGGAAGCGCCACGCATAACCATCACGCTCAAGCAATTGATCCGCTTCTTTCGGCCCCCAAGTGCCACAGGCATAACCATATAGCGCTTTGCCATTATCCTTATATTGAAGAATCGGCTCAACAAACTGCCAGCAAGCTTCCACCGCGTCACTGCGAGCAAACAAGGTCGCATCGCCTTTAAGCGCATCCAGCAACAAACGTTCATAAGCCGTCAGCATCTGGGTTTCTTCCAGCGACGTATAATGGAAGTCCATATTGACCGCTTTGGCGTTAAAGCCAGCACCCGGCTCTTTAAGACCAAAGCTCATTTGAATGCCTTCATCGGGCTGAATGCGGATCACCAAACGGTTCTCGGGCGCGTTTTTACCGAATACAGGGTGCGGAGTCTGTTTAAAGTGGATCACCACTTCGGTCACGCGTGTTGGCAAGCGTTTACCGGTGCGCACATAAAAGGGCACCCCATTCCAACGCCAGTTGTTGATAAACATCTTCAGGCCAACATAAGTCTCGGTACGCGAGTCTTCGGCCACACCTGGCTCATCACGGTAACTGGGTAGTGGTTTGCCCCCAACTTGTGATTCAGTGTACTGACCCAGCACCAAGTTATTGTGCAAGTCGTTTTCAGAGAGCGGCTCGAGCGATTGCAGTGCTTTAAACACCTCATCACGCATCGCATCAGCATTGATTTGTGCAGGCGGCTCCATCGCCACCAGCGATAACACTTGCAACAAGTGGTTTTGGAACATATCGCGCACCGCACCTGATTGATCGTAGTAACCACCGCGGCCTTCCACCCCAAGGTTTTCAGCACCGGTGATCTCAACATAATCGATGAAGTTACGGTTCCAGAGCGGCTCAAACATCGCATTAGAAAAACGGAAAACCAGTAGATTTTGTACCGTTTCTTTGCCTAAATAATGGTCAATGCGGTAAATCTGATGTTCGGCAAAGTGGGCGTGAATGTCTTTGTCGAGCTGGCGCGCAGAGGCAAGATCATAACCAAACGGCTTTTCAACTACCAAGCGTTTCCAACCGTGACTTTCATCATTCAAACCATGTGCGGCGAGGCAGGCAGGGATAAAGTTGTACAGCTTCGGCGGCGTAGCAAGATAAAACAAGGTATTACGCTGGGTGAAGCCATATTGTTCGGACAATTCGTCTAAACGGCCGGTTAGCGCGCCATACTCGTGGGTATCAGAGATATTAAATGATTGATAGTGCACGTGCGCCATAAAGGCGTCGAGCGTGGCAGGATCAGTTTCTTCAAGTTCTTGCATTGAGTGACGTAGTTTATCGCGAAATGACTCGTCACTGTAGAAGGTGCGGCTTGCGCCTAAAATCGCGAAAGACGCAGGCAGCTGTTTGTTCGCATACAAATGATACAGGGCTGGGATCAGCTTACGGAAGGTCAGATCGCCAGATGCACCAAAAATAACAATACTGCTGTTTTCTGGAATTACCATCATCTTTCCTTTGATAATAAAGGTACTGCATGTGATTTGCGCCACAAATTAGCAGCGCAATGGCCAAATTGGTAATTGGCGCTACCTATTGATTTCATCGATGTCACCACTGGAACACGCTGATCGGCTAGCTAATCCCTACATTCGCAGCCAGCACGACACAGACAGAGTGAGACAAAGGCGATACAGTCTAGCACTTTCTTACTCAATAAGCTTTACCCTAACTGGTATGATGACGTGGCGAGATGCCCACCTGCTGGGCAGCCTCACACAGCTGTTGGATCAGCGCGTCGACTTTTTCATTCCGCTCATTGCGCAAGGTATATAAGCCGACGTTACCTCTCTTACTCGGATGAGCACCCAACACGCTTACCCCCTGACTGGCCAGATACATCTGGGCTCGGCTGGTATAGGGCATCACCGCCTGAGTGTCGTGTAATAAGTCGATACCGGGACTGAGAGCATCAACATCAAACACCACTTGGTTGACGTGCGTCGTTGGGCTGATGGGGTTCGCTAGCAAATGCGCATGCCGGGCATGATCAGGCGTGACACGCATCAAAGGCCAATCACTTAGGCGCTGAGGGTCAATGCTGGCGGATGTGTCTGTAAGTAGCGGATGGTTGTCAGCCACATAATAGCTTTCCGCATCCTGAAACAACGGCATAAAGCGCACTTGCTGGCTGGCGACCAGATCATCAATTTCATGACCGATAAACACATCCACATCACCACTGAGCAGCGACGCCATTAATGCCAAACGGTTACCAAATTCAATATGGACGGCACACTGGCGATCCGCTTGATACTCAAGCACTGCCGGTTTAACAAACAAGGGCCACCACGCCTCACCGGTGCCAAGCTTTATTTGTCCCGCTTCACGCGCTTGCAAAGCATGAATCTGGGCATAAAGCCGTTGCCGCTCGGCGTGCAGTGCCGTGGCATGCTGATAATAAAGCTCTCCTGCTGCAGTCATACTGACGCCACGAGGGTGGCGAACCAACAGCGGACACGCGAAACGTTGCTCCAGCTTTTGGATCTGTGCCGTCAATGAGGGTTGGCTAATCCCTAACTGCAACGCGGCCGCTTTAATGCCACCCGCCTCAACCACCGCAATAAAGTAGCCGGCGACTTTTTCTACATCCATACCGCCCTCACTCACAATTTAATGGCTTACTTTATAGCCTAATAGAGATACACAATTCAATGATAACGCGGATTTTTAACCCATTACCACCTTACCTATAGTCAATCGGTTATATCAATAAGCGCCACGCCTATTTTTCTTGGCACCGCTCGCGCGCTAGGCTGTTGCCCACATCTCAAGCGAAGGCTTTGAGGATTTTTATTGTCAATAAGAGGTAATCGGTATGCAGAACGCTTGGTGGCATGATGCCGTTGTTTATCAAATCTACCCACGCAGTTTTTACGACACCAATGGTGATGGCATTGGTGATCTTAATGGAATTATCGAGAAACTCGATTACTTACATTGGCTCGGCGTCAATGTGTTATGGCTATCACCGGTGTACCAATCGCCGATGGATGACAATGGCTACGACATTTCCGATTACTGCGCGATCGCGCCTGAATTTGGCACCATGGAAGACATGACGCGCTTGATTGATAAAGCTGGCGCGCTTGGCATCAAAATCGTGATGGATTTGGTCGTCAACCACACCTCCGACGAACACCCTTGGTTCCAAGCTGCGCTTCAAGACAAAAACAGTCCCTATCGCGACTTTTACATTTGGCGCGATGCCAAACCCGATGGCAGCGCACCCGATGATCAAGGCTCAATTTTTGGTGGCAGTGCATGGCAATGGGAGCCAAACACCGAGCAATATTACTTTCACTTATTCTCCAAACGTCAGCCCGATCTGAACTGGGAAAACCCTGCCGTCCATGACGCCGTGTATAAAATGATGAACGGGTGGATTGATAAAGGTATTGGCGGGTTCCGCCTTGATGTGATTGATTTAATTGGTAAAGAGATCGATAAAGGCATTACTGGCAACGGGCCGCGCCTTCACCCTCTGCTGCAGGCGATGAACCAAGCCACATTTGGCGACAAAGACTTGCTCACCGTCGGCGAAACATGGGGCGCAACGCCGGAGATCGCCAAGCTTTATAGCGCACCGGAACGCAACGAACTCTCCATGGTGTTCCAATTTGAACACATTACCGCTACCTGGAAAGACGGCGATAAATGGCAGCCCGTGCCGCTGGATGTCGCCGCCCTCAAACAGGTACTGTTCAAATGGCAACAAGAGCTGGCCGATAGCGGTTGGAACTCACTGTTTTGGAACAACCACGATTTGCCCCGCGCCGTATCCAAGTTTGGTCATGACGGTGAGTACCGAACCCGCTCGGCAAAAATGCTCGCCACAACCTTGCACTTGATGAAAGGCACTCCGTATATCTACCAAGGGGAAGAGATTGCGATGACCAATGTCGCCTTCCCGTCTATCGACGATTATCAAGACATCGAAACCCGCAATTTCTACGACTTGCGTGTGGCAGAAGGGGTTGATCCCGACACCATGATGGAGGCGGTCTACCAAAACAGTCGCGATAACGCCCGTACCCCAATGCAATGGGAGAACGCATCGCAGGCAGGCTTTACTCAAGGAACACCGTGGTTACCGGTTAATCCTAACTACCCCACCATCAATGTGGCACGGGCAACTGAAAATAGCGGCTCGGTGCTTTATCACTACCGTGAACTGATTAAGCTGCGCAAGCAATACCCAGTGATCGTGCATGGCCAGTTTGCGCCTGTGGAAGAATCACACCCTAACGTGATGGCTTACGAGCGCTTCGACGATACCCACCGTATTTTGGTGGTCAGCAACTTTAGCGAGCAAAAACAAATCATCACCCTCCCCGCGCATTGGCACGATAAGGCCTTAACCTGCCTTAGCTACAACATGGATCCGGTCAAACAGTTAAGCACCACCTACAAACTGGCCCCTTATGAGTCGTTTGCGGTGATGCTGTAGCAAGGACGTTTAGTCGCCGATATCATCACGCGCCTGCAGATAGCTGCAGGCGCCCAGCCAAAGGCGACTCACCCCTCTTACACGCCATAAACGACGTCTACCGAAGGCATTAATACATATACCCCAGCCAATCCATATGCCCTGCTGGCCATGATTTGTCTTTCATCGGTTTTACATACAATTCATCGACATATTCGACCGCAACGCCATAGTTGGTGTGTTCATGGATGCGTAGCCAAGAGGCATATGACTCGACAAGCTGAAAGCCATTAGCCACATAAAAATCGTGCAGCTCAGAGATGAGAATAATGAAATCAACGTCTTTATCGCTGGCATAGTGAGCCAGTTGCGCCAGCATACTCGAGCCAATCCCTTTTCTTTGCCAAGCGCTATCGATGCAAAAATCACTCACCCCTAATACTTTGTATACGTCGCCACCGACATTCACTGCCCTATAATCCAACCCCATATAGCCAATCAGTTGATTATCTTGGTACTGCAATGCCCGCATGTGGAGAAGCTGCTTATAGTAAGAACGGGCAACTTGATGGTCAGGAAATGCTTTGTTTCTAAGCGCTTGAATAGCCTCATGCTGCGCGTTCGACACTTCGATTTCTGGGTAGACTTTCATATTTAAACTATTGATAATAAATCCATTTATTCAATTATTAACGAAGTCGCCATATTAATAGGATTCCAATCATCTTGGCTCATCGGTGACGGGGAAATGTGTTTTGGCTCACACAATAAAAATGGCGGCTTCTACGTAAAGTAAAAGCCGCCATTTCGTAACAACCTCGATTAGCGCTCGATGATAACCAGATCGATACGGCGTAAATCTTCATCTCCCGGCGTATGTCGGTATCCCATTGCCGACATTACAACCGTTTCCTTCGCTGGTTCAACAGCAAGGCTTTTCTCGCCTTCTTGTGGATCTTTAATGCTCTTGATGTAGAAAACACCGAGACTTTGACCTGAGTTACCACCGATAAGGTCAATATCGAGTTCGCCATGGTGTCCGGTTTTTGCAATGACTTTAAAGGTTCGCTCGCGCCCCTCAGGTATTACTTGGTTATTGATGGAAGCGCCATCTTCTTCTACCCAAGAGTCACGCGTCACTTGGGTGGTGATCGACTGTTGGGTAAAGTTCTTGATAGTTACATTGGCTGGACTTGACATGTTTATCTCCTATAAATCTTTAATCTTCATCGAAATGCCTAGTATTCTGGCAATTGACACGATCAAAGCACTTACAGGCGTATCCCTAACGCCCTATACGCCAACCGCTAAGTACTGGTCATCTCAAGTTAAGACCCCAGAACAACAAGCAAGATTTGCCTATAAAAAAACACATTGTCATGACATATCACTTAGGACTGCTGAATAGTCATAAGCTGTTAGGTCACCATCAATCGATACAAATACGCGTCACTCGCCCCATACTGAATCCGTTTGATTTTTTGAAAACCCTGTTTCTCGTAAAACCGCTGCGCGCCGACACTGAACGTGGGAGTTTCTAGTTCGATCACTTCTCCCGGCAGTACGTGTGCCTTAAGAAATTCGAGTACCATCTGACCCATCCCTCGCCCTTGATAATCTGGGGCGATAAACAGCCTTATCAACTGGAGGATGCCGGATTGGTATAAAAAGTAAAACCCGCCCACCCGCTGACTGTTTTGCTTTATCACATAATATTGGTAACAGCTTGCGGCGTATCGTTGATGCTCATAACTATCGTAACCAGGCGGTCCCGACCCACAAAGCGCGCGGTCAGACGCAAATGCGCGTATTTGCAACCGCACGAGTTCATGCATGTCACACTCATTTGCCTTTTCGATCAAGCACACGTCATCACTCACTTCTTTCACCATACCAAGCAGCTGTGGTCACGCCTCTTTGCAATCACGAATGGGACTCATGGTTGCTCTATCTGCTTAAAGTTGAAATTCAATAGCTGAGATTTACTGATTGGCGTGCTCGATTCAGCAAAGAAAACGTGTCGCGCTCCCGCCCCTAGTGTCGCTTCGCGGAAAGCACGTACCTCAACATTAGTAATCCCACCTTCAATTTTCTCGATAAATTGAACAATCGCTATTGGCGATAGAGAAAAAAAACTTTTAGGTAATAGTTCATCAAGTACATCTTTTAAGCAGCGTTCAATGGCAAAAAATTCACCCATTAAGGTTCTTGGATGCGATAGTGCTGAACATGTCCGCACTATCGAACTATCTGTTTCAAGATATATTGCTCTAACTTCACCCTTTTTAATTTGTAGATGCACATGATTTTTTTTGAACACTTAAACTCCTTAGAAAAATGGCACACATCATTTTTAAATATTGGTCTTATCAACATTCTTAATGGTTACCTGCGCACCCGTTTGACTGTTGATTGTCTTATGGTGCCGACCATTAACGAAATGTAGTGCTGAATAATCACTTATCCCATAGCAAGGCATGTTTATATGATGATTGGCGAACTGAGAAAACAGCTCAGCTTTTTCGTCACTCCCCGTATAATGCGCTGATGCAAGACCTTGGACAAAGCTAAGCCCCTCGATAACGGAATACTTCTCAGGATCGCTATCTGTGATCCCGTAGTCGAACCAACATATTGCGCCCGCACTCATACCACACAATATGATGCCACTTTCATAGCAATCTTGAAGTAGTTTATCTATTCCCCACGCTTTCCATACCGCTAACATAGAGCGTGTATTACCACCGCCGACATAAATTACATCTTGCTCTTGCAGATGTGTTCGCCAGTCTAGGTTGGCTTTAAATAATGGAAAATGACTTAAGCGGCGACTGAGTTTGGACTGATAAAAACGGTCGATTGCTTCCTCAGCATCCCCAATGGCAGTGGGAATATAGCAAACTTTCGGATCGCTTTTCCCAGTCAACCTGAATGCATATTGATCTAATTCGCTTTGCTGTTCTCCCATCATCCAACCACCACCGCCTAACGCGACAATATGTTTATCCATGACTCGTCCTGATTATTGACTAAAGTTTCCTGTGTCTTAAAAAGTATCAAGGAAAGACGTGACATCTTCTCTTCGCGTAAAATGAAATTTTACACCATCA
This sequence comes from Salinivibrio sp. SS3, assembly GCF_001722105.1. Lineage (NCBI taxonomy): Bacteria > Pseudomonadati > Pseudomonadota > Gammaproteobacteria > Vibrionales > Vibrionaceae > Salinivibrio > Salinivibrio sp. SS3. The sequence continues at coordinate 276,301 of NZ_MEBQ01000043.1, forward strand.
AATTTTTCGAATAATTGGCGATGGTAGCTGAGTGAGCTCTTTGATTTTCTAAAATAATACTCGGAGGACCATTGGATTAACGATTGAAAGTTATTTTTCTCTAACTCAGCATTCGTTTCTTCGCTAACATTTTGACCTCTTAAACGTAACGATTCTTCGCATTTGCTCCAGTCTATATCAATAAAAATCAATGTATCAGCAAACTCAAGTAACTCTTCAACGAGCGCACCAAAAACACCTTCGACAACCCAAGCATCCTCTGATGATAATTGTTTTAAATCGTCATCAATAACTTTTGTTGGCCGTTTCTTGCTATATCCACCTGGCTCCCAATAAAAAGTGTCTAGGTTAACGTCTCTAGCACCAATCTTGGCTGACAGCCGAGCTGATAGCCAACTCTTCCCAGCCCCTGAGTTACCTATTATGACAACTCTTTTCATACACGGTTACCCATTTAATTCTTGGCCACCAAAAAAGGAAAACGACAAATACCTCTCGATGTAATCCATCTTAAAATATTTGTCGTCATTGCTATTACGCCCTTGGGTCCGGGATGGTTTTAAAGGTAGCGTCGAAAACCTTGTTGTCACCCTCAGAGAGTTTTAACTGATAACTAAGTGATTTTTCATAAAACTCTATAGCTTGGGCTCGTTCTCCTGTGATCAATAGTGAATGACTTAATACCGCATTCGTGAATGCTTGAATCCAACTCGCGCCTTGTCCGTCAAAGTAGGAAAATGCCGTTTTCGCAAATTGAATACACAGAGGAGAATCATTGATACAAAGTGCTCTTGCTATTGCTAAATTGGCAAGTTCAATATTCTCTTGGGTTCCTACTTCTGACCAATGATACAGAGAGGAAAATGCAACAGTTAAAAGCTTTTTCTTCTCTTCTTGGCTCAGGTCTGACTCCGATAACGACCAAAATTCATTGTTGCTTTCAATTGCGAAGTATCGGTTAAAGCGAGAGATTTCTTCACTATTTGGCTTGGCCATAAACATCCTTATTAATATAAATGATATAATTATACCCCACCCAATGCTTAGCAATAGGTGGTAACAATATACACTTCATAGTTATTAGTTACAATTCAGAAGCGTATACACAAACTTCCCTTTCCTGTCCTTGTATACGATACGACTCCCTACCTATGTATGTGATACCCAATTTTTTAATCACAGATTTTGAGCGCGAATTTCCAACTAGATGTGTCACTTTTAAGCGCTTCAATCCATAGTGTTTTTTAGCAGATTCTATTAAACAACGTGATGCTTCTGTGGCATAACCTTTTCCCCAGTAAGGTATACCCAACCAATAACCAAGCAAGCCAGTACCCTCCTCCAATTTTGGAAAGCTCACCGCCCCAATCAGTTCCAGCGTGGTTTTTAACGTGATGGCATAAACCACACCTTGACCACTTAAAAGCAACGACTCGTGGGTTCGTATCCAACTTTCGGCATCAGAAATATTATATGGATGGAGGATATTTGCGGTCATTTCCGATACTTTCTTTTCCCCAACCAGTTCGGCGACACGTTCCGCATCATTGAGAGAAAACGGCCTCAATATTAACCTGTCACTTTCGAAGATTTTTTGCACTATACCTCCTTAAAAAATTAAACGAGAATTATAAAAGGTCAAAGCGCATGATTTCTTAATGAAATTTAATTGTCCAAATAGATTTAAACCTAAATGTTACTATTGAAATTCGTCACCCTGATTTTTTAAGGTTTTATGCCCGCACCTTGTACAAAATTCATATCGATCGATTAAGTCCAACGATGCACCAACAGGACTGGCAACACCACCAAAGATACCGTCGAGAAAAGCCTTAAACTGTTCTTTTTTACTCTTCCCATATTTTGAAGGCTTTTGCTTTATGATTTCTTCATGTTCAGTTTCTTTCCCGCATTTATCACAAAACCTAGCGCTCACTTTATACCTCTGACCAACTGATAAATTCGGTTGAAATTACCATATAACGGCATAGAAAAGGTTGACCGATTTCAAAGTTAACGTATAAACGATTCGTCGCGGGCGCAAGGCTAACAGAATAAGGAGAATGGCATTCACTTAAACACAGGAGTACAAACCGACAAAAACCACATCGTTAACGTGACGTATTGAAATGAGTCCTTATCTGCTCACTTTTTGGCTGCGCTCGCGCTAAAAAAGTGCCAGACGCAGCGCCTACCTATCCGCATTCGAGCTATTTACTTAATAAAGCAACGGGCTTGTTCAACACCCAAATAAAGTGTCGGCTGCGCGACACTTATTCTTATTTGTTATGCCTGTTATTTTTTCTCCACAGCCTTTGCACTTGCAACCCCAACACCGGCACACGCAACGGCAACACCTAGAATTTTTCCCCATTTAGGTTTTTCGGAAAAAAGCGCTGTAGCCAAAGCACCGGTTGAGCCAAGAGCCATTCCCGTTTTTACTTGTTTTGATGTGATACCAAATCCAAGAACAAAGTTAATAAATTGCTCACAGTTTCTATCAGTAATTGAATATTTCCAGATATCAATTTGAGCACGAGCATTTTGAATAGCGAGTTCAACTGGAACGGGTAAGCTTATGTCTGCAAGGTATGTTTTTGCACCTTGAGTAACTAAACCAACGCTTTCCTCTTTTACGGTACCGGTTCTTTCTGAAGCCGAAATTAACATATAAAAACCTTCAGAACATTTTCGGTCAGAAACCAATGCCCAATGCTGGTATGGGAATGGCCCCATACTAAAATTGGAAACTAGAACATCACCAGGTTTAATCGTCGAAAAATCCATTTTTTACTCTTCCATTGATATAACCACTCCGATCAGGATGAGGGTGGATATTTTTATTTCAAGGTCGATTAAGGCATAACACCACACCTACCTCTCTAATCTATTGATTATATAGCCTTTCTTCTTAAGCGATCTGGGATAGTGTGAATGCGCGTCGACAAAGCGTGCACTCAAATGGCGTGCTTCCACGGATAAGCTGGTTATCCAGCTAGTATTTTCCACGCTACCGACGATCAGTTCTCGGTACCTAACACACCTTTTCGTCAACGTTGTCAGGCTAGCTTATCAAAGCCATGCTGATTTTTTCGTGCTCAATTGTCCAAAATGTTAGCGAAAGCAGATTTTGTGGGGGAATGGCTGGATCGGCAAAAAGCGCTGAAGGCATTCTAGTCCGTCACCCACAACAACCTGTAATCGCCGCGTACTACGTGCCCCCATTCTAGAAGGGTAAGGTCGCCAGTTATGCGATGGGAGGTTTATCACACAGTGTCTATGTGGAATATGACCGCAACTTATTTTGGCTGTTCACCAAGCTGGGGCCAGGCAGTGTAGCAATAAAATCCATGCTTGCCGTCGCCAAGTCAACGCATTGCAGATGCGATCTAAACACACTTTTTCTTCCCCCTATTCATTCCCTCTTGTAGACTACGCGCGCGTTGACTATCGACTGATAAGAAAATTGATTTATGCCTGCGATTACACCGGCCTTTAAAGTGATAGATGGTTTCTCTCTCTGTGCCACTGACACAGAGCGCCTTGATGTATTCTTTACCTACCTGCGTGAGGGTGCGCCCGAGTTAGCAGAGTTGCGTCTTGAGCAGCTTGTCTTAGCGTTAGCCAACTCCCCCTCTCAAGCCGCGCTCTTTGCCAATAGCGTGTGCAATGAGGCCAAGAAAATAAAGCTATCGCCGGCGTTTGTGCAGCTGGGGATTTTCTCTAAAAACGGCCTTGTGACTGACATTTTTCGTCGGCTTTATAACAAAGTGAATCCGCCGCCTAAACGCTGCAACGACATCAATGATCTGCTCAGTTACTTTGTCGGTGGTGAAGATAAAGCGTGGGTAAAGGCCATCTCTCATAAGTGCTGGTTTAAGCTATACCGTCTACTAGTCAAAAACGCCGCCCCGGAAGCAATCCGCTCAACCGGAGCTTATATAAAAAGCGAGTTGTGTTATTCGCTAGAAATGCTGTCTATCTGGATCGCCGCCGAGGAGCTTGATCCTGAGCTACTTCGGATCGATCGCCGTTTGAGCGAGGTCGATTCCCCCTTCATCGCTCTACAGCGTGAAACCCATCAACTCGTTAATGCGATTAGATACGATACGTTGGATCCCAAAGACAGGGCACATTTTTGGGTGATGATTGAGCAATGCCAGCAGCAGGTCAAGCGGATTCGAGCCCGTGGTATCAACCAAATGGGCTTCTCCGCGCACGCTTCACGTATGCTTGAGCGCTTGGATCAAACATTAAACCGCATGGTGCTGTTGATCCAAATTCTTGATTTTCGTCACCCGCATCAAAAGGCACGCTGTGTATTCAACCTCTGGCGGCAATTGCTTATTTCGGTGACGGAACGCAACAGTGTGCGCGCGATTTATCGCAAAAGTACCCGCACGTTTGCTCAGAGTGTGACACAAAACAAAAGCAATCACGGCGAGCACTATATCGCCAAAACCAAAAAAGATTACTTTAAGATCCTGCGCGGCGCTTGCGGGGCTGGAGTGATTATTGCCCTGTTAGCATGGGTAAAAATGTATATCGAGACCCTGCAATTATCACCACTTAATAATGCATTGCTGGTCAGTTTAAACTACGGTGTCGGCTTTATGCTGGTGCATATTTTGCACTTTACCATTGCTACCAAACAGCCGGCGATGACAGCCGCAAACTTTGCCGCGCACGTAGAAAAGAACAAAATGGGGCGTACGCGCAGCAAAAAACTCGCGCGCCTGCTGATTAATGTAAACCGCTCTCAATGGTTTGCGGTATGGGGAAATATTACCGCCGCAATTACTATGAGTGTGCTGGTGAGCCTGGTGTTTAGCCACTTTTACCACAGCCCGCTACTCAGCAGTGAGCAAGCGGCCTATCAAACCTCAGCCATTCATCCGATCCATGGTTTAGCCTGGCTTTACGCTGCTATCGCCGGGGTCTGGCTGTTTTTGTCGGGTATTATTACCGGCATTCTTGATAATCGGGCGGACTACATTGAGCTCAAAGATCGCTTAATCGGCCATCCATTATTCCGCCCAATCTCGCTTCAACGACGAGAGCGGATAGCACTGTACATCCATCAAAACTATGGTGCATTAGGCGGTAACTTTATTTTTGGTGTGCTTTTAGGCATGACAAGCTACGTCGGCTATCTTATTGATATTCCGCTTGATATTCGCCACGTGGCCTTTTCTTCTGCCCACGCGGCCTATGCGCATATGAGCGATTACTCGTCGTGGTTGTCTGTCTTATCCAGCCTGTTTTTTGTGTTGATGATTGGCTTTATTAATCTGTGGGTCAGCTTTGGTCTCGCATTATTCGTTGCGCTGCGCTCGCGTAACTGTGAGTTGGATATGAAGTCGGTAAGAACCGCGGTACTGACACAAATCAAGCAGCACCCTTCTAGCCTATTTTGGCCTAAAGACCCAGCGCCTATGGCCAAACCGCAAGGTGCAGGTCAACGCCGTGCGCCATAAAACCTAACGCGTTTGTCGCTGGCCAACGGATGGCCGGCATCACACCTTTAGCTTTCCGCCCTGCGCTCATTTCATTGAGGCTTTCTACGCACTCGCAGATCCACCAAAATGACTAGAAACAAATGCAAACCATGCCACGCTTACCTTTCATTCACTGAAAGGAGAAGATACCATGAAACGTCTACCCTTCCTTGCTATTGCATGCCTCATTGCTACCTCACCGGCTGCGAAGGCGCATACCTTAATGGCTAATCACGCTCAATTACGCCCGGTCACCACACTCGAAAATGTCAACATAACTAGTCAGAAACTGACTGAGTCGGATCTGGTTTTCCAGCCACGTCGTCATCCGTTCAATATCGAACGTTTTTTACGCGCCCAACTGCCACATTGGCAGCCAGTGAGTGAAGCAATTATGCACTGGAGTGGCGCGTCAGGCATCGACCCGCGTATATTAATCACCACCTTGGTCACCAATGAACCAGCGTTCGCACAGGCGGTGACACTCGATAGGATAAGTGAGCTTAAATTGCAGCAAGCTGCCGAGCAAACGTCGGCTACCCTCTCATCCTTGCTGTATCACTCCCAACCACCATCGACGCAACACGCAGCGCATGTATTAGTGAGCGCCCTGGATGATCCTAAGGACTGGCAAGTCTGGCAGACGCGTTATAAAGCGTGGTTTGGCGGTCAAAAGCCCTTAGGGCAGCAACGGCGCGCAACGCGAAGCTTGGCGCTGCCAAATGAGTTTATGCAGTGGCCATGGCGGCAAGGGTACGCTTGGATACCAAACGGCCCTCATGCTCATTCAGGCTCTGGGTATCCTCTCTCTTCAATCGACGTGTCGTACGACTGGCCCCGCTGGGGAAACACCACCTATAGTGTGACCGCCGCACATGATGGTTATGTCACTGTGCTATCTCGTTGCCAAGTAAGAGTCACTCACGACAACGGCTGGGCAACCAATTATTACCACATGGACGGTATTCAAGTACGTAATAATCAATGGGTTGATAAAAATACCAAAATAGGCACCTATGCTAGCCAGCGCTCGGTCGCCTTATGCCAAGGCGGCTCATCAACCGGCCCCCATTTACACTTTTCTCTGTTGAAAAACGGGCGGTTCACCTCTCTACAAAACAAGAGCTTGGGCCGTTTACAAATACAAACAGGCCGCTATAGCTATGATGACGATTGCCGTTACGCTTGGTTAACCAACACCCAAACAGGTAATAAAACCTGTTTATGGCGACGCATCAGCAACCCCTAGGCCAATAATGACAACAAGGTCACTTGTTTTGTGGCCTTCACCTCTTTTCTTGTTGGCATGCGTATTCATCAATAATGCGGTCAATCTCTCATAAATAAATAGTCATTTATTCTGTAAAGAATAATGGTCACTCATTAGTAATTAAGCCGCACTATTGTAAAATAAGCTAGTCACGCCACGTTTTCTATTTGATTATCGTTTGAAACACGCCTATGTCGTAATTCTCTGTTTACGCGACAAATTGTAACAAGCTTGTAAATGATTCTATTGATAGGCCACGTTAAAGATGCGAACCGACATGGTCGCCTTCCTATTGTGCAGTTGGGAAGAAAGGAATCTTTCAACAACAATTAGGGCAATAAAATGAAACTCTCTAGATTAACTTGGCTTATCGCCTCTAGCGTTGTCGCTAGTACTCCGGCAATGAGTGCCGAACTGGTTAATATCACTGATGATGCCATGCTAAGTCAGGTATTAGATCAACCCGCTGGCGTTTACGCGCCATCAGGTTCACAAGCCAACCCACTAGGGTTTAAAGAAGTGAAGCGCGTCACTTTGCCAAATGGCAAAGTCAAAGTGCGTTATCAGCAAACCTATCAAGGTGTACCCGTTATTGATACCGCTGTCGTTGCGACAGACAAACAAGGACAGCGTAGCGACGTCTACGGCACGATGGCGCAAGGTGTCGCGAACGATATCACCTCTGTCTCACCCGCGCTCAACAGCCAATCTGCCTTAGAAGCCGCTAAAGCCGCTTTCACGCAGAACCAGCAAACCATCACCGCAGCGCCATTTGAAAACGAGAATACACGTTTGGTCGTCAAACTAGACGATGAGCAAAACGCCCAGCTCGTCTACATCGTCGATTTCTTTATCGCTGGAGACGATCCAAGCCGTCCTTTTTATATGATTGATGCCGACACAGGTGAGATCTTGAAGCACTGGGATGGTATTAACCATGCTGCTGCCGTTGGAACAGGCCCTGGTGGGAACGAAAAAACGGGCCAATATATATATGGCACGGACTATGATGGCTTGCCTATCGATAAAACCGGGACCACGTGTACGTTAGAGAACGACAAAGTGAAAACGGTCGATTTAGAGAACGGGACAACAGGCAGCACTGCCTTCACCTACCCGTGTACAGATAGCAGTAACTACAACGACGAAAGATATGTTAACGGCGCTTACTCTGCACTGAACGATGCGCACTATTTCGGTAACGTTGTTTTTGACATGTACCAAGATTGGATGAACACCGCACCCCTGACGTTCCAGCTCACTATGCGCGTGCACTACGGCAACGATTACGAAAACGCATTCTGGAATGGTCGCTCAATGACATTCGGGGATGGTAAATCAACCTTCTACCCACTCGTCGACATCAATGTGAGCGCCCACGAAGTAAGCCATGGTTTTACTGAGCAAAACTCTGGCCTTATCTATGCTGACATGTCGGGCGGGATCAATGAGGCATTTTCTGATATTGCCGGTGAAGCTGCTGAATACTACATGCATGATGAAGTCGATTGGGTGGTCGGTGCCGACATCTTTAAAGGCTCTGGTGGGCTGCGCTATTTTGACCAACCCTCACGCGATGGCAAATCCATTGACGATGCCAGCCAATACCGTGACGGTATGAATGTGCACTATTCTAGCGGTGTATATAACCGTACTTTCTATCTCCTCGCTAACAAAGCGAACTGGGATGTTCGCAAAGGTTTTGAAGTATTCACCACCGCGAACCAACTATATTGGACCGCCAGCAGCACATTCGACCAAGGTGCGTGCGGCGTAGTCAAAGCCACGAAAGATCTAGCTTACAATGAGCAAGACGTGATCGATGCATTCAATACTGTAGGCGTCGATGCCAGTTGTGGTGACAACGGTGGAAACGTGCTCCAGCCCAACCAGCCCGTTACCGGTTTAAGTGGTGGGAGTGGTAGTGAAACCTTCTTTACATTCACTGTCGACAGCAGCCGCAACGTCAATGTCGTGATGAGTGGTGGTACGGGTGATGCCGACCTTTATGTAAAAGCAGGCAGCCAACCTACTACTAATAACTGGGACTGTCGTCCTTATGACTACGGCAACGATGAAACCTGTCGTATCAGTGCTCAAAAAGGTACCGAGTACCACGTTATGGTGCGAGGCTATCGGAGCTACGCTAACGTCAGCCTTGAGCGTGATTAATCACTCCCTGACGAGCCGCTGTTAAAACAGCGGCTTTTTTGCCTACCCAAAAGCCAAAAACAGCTAGGTTTATAGACAAAATCAGACGTTGCCCTTTTCTTTCCGGCGAGTCACCGTCTTCCCCTCCTCTGGCCAGACTAGAAAATTGTTTATTTTCATCACATTATGACGATAAAAACGCATATTTTTCGACAAATAAACGATCACTGCACCCACCTATTTTTATCTCGTCTACTCTTATAAGAACGATGAATAAATTGGAGGCATTATGCTCAAGCATCTGTTCGCCATCGTTTTCTCGGCCCTTCTTCTAGCAACACCAGCTCGAGCCGATGTTCTCACCATGCCATCTCTCGAATGGCCGCCTTATTCTGGCAAAAATTTGCCTGATCAGGGCGCATCAGTGGCGGTGGTGCGTGCGGCGGTGCAAGCCATGGGGCACGAGCTTAACGTCGAATTTTACCCGTGGTCGCGCACCGTGTATTTGGTCAAGAATGATGCGCAGTACGCTGGCTATTTTCCAGAATATCATTACGAGACAGACGAACTGGTTTTCTCTGACCCCATAGGAACTGGTCCGCTCGGGTTCGTTGAAAACGTCAATCAGCCTATCGAGTGGTCAACCCTTGATGATCTTACTCAACATACCATTGGTGTGGTGCGTGGCTATGTCAACACGCCAGAGTTAGATGAGCGTATTGCCAACGGCACACTTAAATCGTCTGCGGTCACCAGTGATACGCAAAACTTGCAAAAGGTGGGACGAGCAAGGATCCCGCTAGCCGTGGTGGATGCTAATGTGCTGGACTATCTCAAAGAGAATGATCCTGCCCTTAGTGCTGTTAAAGCCAATCTACAAATGAACAAAAAGCTCTTGGTTGATAAAAAACTCTATATTGCGTTTGCCGACAATGCCGAAGGGCAGAAATGGCGTGACATCGTCAATCAAGGGCTCAAGAAAATCGACATTGAACAGATAATGAAAGAACACCTAGGTGAATAGTTTTCGCGTTAGGAGAACAGTGGCCGCAGTTGGGCCGCATGGCAATGTAAACGGAAGAGTAGCGCTATGTTTAAGAGTCTAAAAGCAATATTTGTTACTCAAGTGGTTATTGCTGTTTCTGTCGTATTGGGTATATCCAGTTACATTGATTACCAAAATACCAAGCAGGAGCTGAATAGCGCGCTTGAAACCACGGTGGAAAACGCCACTAACCGAATGAATCTGAGCTTACCCAAGGCGATCTGGGATTTTGATCTTGAAGCAGCCAAGCTATCGATTTCCGCTGAGTTAAAAGCACCTGATATCAAGGCGGTTCGAATACTGGATAATCAAGGGTCTGCCATCGTTTTTCTACGCCTCGGCCCCCTCAATGATGAGGGACAACGCCAGCCGAAAGACATTGGCGACGGCGAAAAGTCGATGTACGAATCCATGCCCAACGAAGAAAGTGAGCTTTCATTTACCGAGTATGGTGAAACCAACAAAGTGGGGACTCTGCAGGTATTTTATAACACAGACAGATTAGAGGCGGAGTTATCCGATACCCTCACCCGAAGCCTGATTGAGCTGCTAGTGCTCGATCTTGTGATGATTGTGTTCCTGATTTTGGCATTGACCGCCACCGTGGTTAAACCACTCAATGATTTAACGTTGCGCGTGCGAGAACTCGCCAGTGGGGATGGCGATCTCTCCACCGTGATCCCAGCCCCGAAATACAAAGAATTCGCCCAGATCACTGAGCATATTAACCACTTTACCGCTTCGTTGCGTGAAATCGTCAATGAAGTGACCCAAGCTTCTATCAACCTCGCTGAAGTCTCGGCAGAGAGTGGACAAATGGCACGGACGAATGCGGAGCGGTTAGAGCAGCAGAAACAAAGTCTCTCGACGGTTGCCGCCGCCGCTACGCAGATGAATCAATCTATTGCCACCGTCGCTGATACAGCAAACGATGCGGCGACTCGTGCTGCAGGTGCCACGGATCTGGTTAACCAAGTGTATGGGACGATTGAGAGTTCAGCCTCTGAAATCATTAATATGCGTTCAGAGATGGAGAATGTGAATGCGGAAATGCATAAACTGCTCGAGGAAGGTGAAAAGATTTCTGATGTCGTCAACGTTATCAACGATATCTCTGAACAAACCAACCTCTTGGCGCTGAATGCGGCGATTGAGGCGGCGCGCGCTGGCGAGCAAGGCCGAGGCTTTGCGGTGGTGGCTGACGAAGTGCGTAGTCTTTCAGTCAAAACCAGTGAATCTACCGAGCAAATTCAATCCAACATCAAATCCTTGAGTGAGGCCACTGAATCGGTAGAAAAAGAGATCAAACGCATTGGTAGTATCTTAGAAAATACCGCCGGACGCGTGTCTGAATCACAAGAATCAGTCAGTCAAGTGCGCGAAACCATTACGGATATTTCCGAGCGTAGCGGACAAATTTCGCAAGCCACTGATGAGCAACGTCAAGCCATTGATGAAGTCAGTCAAGCAATCAATGAGGCCTCAGAGGCAACCAATTACGTCACTGAGGGTGCACAAGAAAACGCCGCACGCACCGACAAAGTACTTACCCTGAGTGAAGACATCAAAGTACAAATGGAGAAATTTAAAACCTAATCAAAGGCATAATAACAAGGAGAAGACATGCAAAAGCTGGTTATCGTTAGTTTGGCAATACTCTTACTGGTGCCTAGCACAATGGCGAGAACGCTAACAGCGGCGCAAGATCCGTGGCCACCCTTTGTGACCACTGATCCTGACAGGCCAGGTATTGCTATCGAGCTTGTCAAAGCAGCGATGGCTACCCAAGGCTATGAAGTCGACTTTAAAAATATGCCATGGGCGCGTGCGCTTGATGCCGTTCGCAATGGCAGTATCGACTTATTGCCCGCCACTTGGCATACCGACGAACGCACTCAGTATCTGCGTTACAGCAACCCTTATATGAGCAACCAACTCGCCTTTATTAAACGTGCTGATGACAACTTTCAGTTCTCTGATTTAAATGATCTAGAGGGTAAAGTGGTCGGGGTTGTACGGGGTTATGGCTACGGCGATGCATTTTTAAATGCGACGCATTTTGATAAACCTGCGGCCAACAACTTAGCGACTAATTTGAAAAAGCTGCTCGCCAGCCGTATTGATCTGACCTTGGAAGATAAGATCGTCGCCCAATCAGTGATGCAAGAAGAAGGGATTGATAGTCTCCAGTTTGCCTTTACTGACCAAGCGCTTTCAACCAATCCTTTATATGTCACCAGTGGCAAAGCTAACCCCGACAGCCAGATGTTTATCAATGCCTACAACAAAGGGCTAGAGACGATTAAAGCGAATGGCACCTTTGAAAAAATCCTGAAAAAATACGGTGTTGATTAATATTTTGATGATCGAAAAAGAGGTGTCATTGCACCTCTTTGTCACCGAGCTAGTAAAGCCGATCTGCTATTTTATATAAGCATCCAAGACAGCTTGTAGTTTTCCAGATTCACGCATTGACTCAAATCCAGCATCCAGTGTGGCTTTTATTTCCATGGCTTCTGGGTGCTCACGCGAGATCATCATGTGAAACTTATCACCCATGTTGCCGGGAATAGGCTCAGCTTGCATACCGCCGGCGAGATAATCCGTGCCTTTGGCCACTTTAAATCCAGCCAGTATTTCATATCGCGCTAAGAATACATCACAGCGCCCTGCTTCCGTTTTTTGCACTAACTGCTCGAAGCTTTTTGCCGACTTTCTTACTTTACTGTCATCGACACCAAAACCTGTGTAGTTATAACCCAACAACCCACACATGCGGAGGCCGTTCAAATCATCTACTGAGCTTATATTTAAGCCGTTTGGGTTCTGACTTGTCGAATAAATGTAACTGGGCTGCAACGTATAGTAATAATCGGTAAGAAGGTAATTCTTATCCCGTTCTTCGTTGTACGAAGCACTGAGAGCGATATCATAGTTACCGGCTTTTGTTTGTAGTACACAACGTTTCCAGGGAGGCATTTCTACTGAGACATCAACGCCCTTATCGGCAAATATCGCGTTGAGCACATCAACATCGTAACCTTGGATTTGGTTACCTTTTTTATAGTGAAAAGGCGGCCACCCTGCCCCGTCACCACAGACACTGAGCGATGAGGTATCAAGTGCTAAAGCCGGACTAGATAATAGTGAACCAGCCAGTACTGTCGCAGAAAGTATCGCTATCTTCATAATGAACTCCTTTTAGGAAAACTCACCTTAAGTATTGATGATATTCACTATAACGCGACCTGAATCACTGTGTTTTTTTAGGATTTATGATTAACACTTCACCAGGCTTTAGCCCCTTACGCACGCGCCCTTGCTGTGTAAGCGATACCAGCCGTGTTCTCACCTCACCCGCGTCAAGCACCTTCACATAGTTAAGTTGTCCAATTTGATAATACGCATTGCTCGGTAGATAAAGCACTGGCTCGGCTTTTTGTGACACGGTCACTTTTGCAAACATTCCTGGTAGCAAAGTATCACTCGCCTCCGTGTTTGGCAGTGTCACGGCAACACGATAACTGCGTGACGTGGCATCGGCAGCCGGTGTCACAGTGCGCACCAAGCCCGTAAGGGTTTTTTCATAGGTCGGGAGCGTAACCGTTAACGATTGACCGATGTCGACATAGGGTAACGCAGATTCCGCCACATTGACCGTCGCTTCGATACTTTCAGGGTTGTACAGGGATAGCAGCGCCGCACCCGGTGTCGCCGTATCCCCTTGGTTGATGATTTTATCGGTGATCAGCCCTGAAAACGGCGCGCGCACCAGACTAAAGCCAAATTGGGTTTCAGCCTCATCCACCGCAGCAAGGGCACGACGGTATTCAGACTGCGCCGTTTTTAAGCGATTCTCCGCCTCATCGAATTGAGATTGTGGCACCAGCTTTTTCGCCAACAAGGTCTCCATGCGGCGGTAGTCACTGCGCGCGGTATTCAATTGCGATTGCGCCGAGGCCAAGGCTTGTTGCACTTGGCGAACTTTGGCACTGAGATCGGCATTATCCAAACGCAGCAACACATCCTCTTGCTCAACGCGGTCGCCGACATCAACCAGCACTTCCGCAACGGTTGCGGTCATTCGCGCCGCTAAGGTTGCCGTCTGTCTTGCCTCCAACTGGCCGGAAAAAATGCGGGTTTGTGGCTGTTCGACTGCCTCAAGCGTTAGCGTCTCAACGTTGTCCGGTGTCTCGTTCAATGTCGAGACGGGCGCGACATTCGAGGTAAACACCCCAGCCATCACCAAAAACAACACCAATAGCCCAGTGCCTAGCACCAGTGCGAGTACGCCTTTTTTTGCCTTCATGCATGCTCTCCTTCTACTGATAGGCCGTGGGTGGGATGATTTTGATACGCAAGGTTGTACACCACGGGCACAACCAGCAAGGTAAACACGGTAGACGCGGCAATACCGAAAATAATCGCCCAGGCTAACCCATTAAAAATCGGGTCGAGGGTGATAATCACATTCCCCAATAAGGTGGTGCCGGCGGTCAGCAAAATGGGCCGCATTCGCACTGCGCCCGCTTGTACTAAGGCTTCACTCAGCGCCATACCTTGAGCGAGTGACTGTTGAATAAACTCAATCAATACCAGTGAGTTGCGTACCACAATCCCCGCCAGTGCAATCATGCCAATCATCGCGGTAGCGGTGAACAGCGCCGGATTTGGATAGCCGCTGATTTGACCGCTCAAACCATTGAGCAACCAAAAGCCTGGCATGATGCCAATCACAGTCAGTGGAATTGCAAGCATAATAATGCCTGACACCGCCGGTAGCCCGGTTTGTATCAGCATCACTATAAAGACGCCCAGCAGTGCCGCACCATAGGCAATCCCCAGATCACGGAAGACATCAATGGTGATCTTCCACTCTCCTTCACCACTCCATACCACCTCGATACCCTCATCAACTTGCCAGCCATCACCCGCGCCATTATCCAGATAACTACGCGCGGATAGCGGGCGAGTACTGTCCGACTCAGGTTGATTAAAATCAGCCATCATATCGGCGACTACCTCGCCCGGTACCCTTCCAGTGGGTTCGGCATACACATACACGACGGGGCGTAAATTCTTATGATAAATAGGCTGATCAACCGGTTGCCGCTCAAAATGGCCGAGTTCACTCAACGCGACCAGCGGCTGCGGCGCATCCACCAAGGCACCTTGTACCGATTGTTTCGCCACCCCTGCGCGACCACGTACATGCAGTGCGAGCAACGCATCAAGCTGATCACGGGCGTCCGCTGCAAGTTGCAATGTGACGGGCAAAGGATCCATTTCATCGGCGTCGGCCAAATGGGCCAGTGTCACCCCTTGGTTTGCGGCCCTGAGCGCTTGGTTAATATCGGCCACCGCAACACCTGACAAGGCGGCTTTTTCTTGGTCTACGACAAACTGCCAGCTCGATAGAGGTCCTTGAACACTGGTGCTCACTTCTGACACCAAGGCTTCACGCTTTAATCGCTCGGCCACCTGAGTCGCTTGCGCTTGCAGGGTTGAATAGGGCGTGCTTGGTGAGCCATACACTTCGGCGACAATGGTTGCCAGCACAGGCGGCCCTGGTGGCATTTCCACTAATTGCACCTCGGCATCATATTTTGCTGCGATGGCTTCTAACTCATCACGCATGCGTGTCACCAAGCCATGTGATTGCAACGTACGCCGGTGCTTATCCACCAGCACTACCCGCAGTTCACCTTGGTAAGGCGCATGACGAGTAAAGTAATGGCGCACCATGCCATTAAAATCCATCGGTGAAGCGAGACCGGCAAAGCCGGATACCGATACCACCTCGGCTTGCGTTTGTAGGTAACGGTTCATCTCTCGCAGCGCATTGGAGGTATCGACATGATTGGCGGTTTCCGGCAAATCCAGCACCACCTGGAACTCGTTTTTATTGTCGTACGGCAACAGCTTAAGCGGCACGAGGCGCAACGCAGGCAACAGGGCGGCAATGACAAACAACACGCCCACTATCCACAAAAACGCTTTAGCGCGACGATTGTTTTCCAACAATGGCAGCAACACGCGCCGATAGCCACGGTACAGCGGCGTGGTCTCAAGGCGATAGTCATCACCTTTATTGGACGCGCGAACAATTTTTTTGGCCAGCCAAGGGGTGACTAAAAACGCCACCAAGGTACTGATCACCACACTGACTGGCACATTGAATGCCAGCGGTGCCATATATGGCCCCATCATGCCGGTGATAAAAAACATCGGGGTGAACACAATCACAATCGCCACGGTCGACATGATCAATGCGCGTTTGATTTCTAACATCGCCAGTACAATCGTGCGGCCACGCGGCTTGTTATCATGGGTCAGGTGCCGTTCAATGTTGTCGATACTGGCAATCGGATCATCAACAATCAGCCCCAACGCCAAGATCAACGCAAACAAGGTGACACGATTAATCGAATAGCCAAAGGCTAAATCCAGCCCTAATGCCGCGCCATAACTGATTGGGATCGCAATTGCCACCACTAAGGCACTGCGCCAGTTTAAAAATAAACCAACAAAGACCACCACGGTGAGCACCGCAATACCGAGGCTGGACACCAAGTTTTTCACTTTGGCATCGGCGGTTTGGCCGTAATTGCGAATGATCTCGACGCTTACGCCATCGGGAAATTGCGTGGCGACCAAATGATTGAGCGTGGCGGTGACATCCTCGGCCACGGTTACCGCGTTGGCGCCTTTTTGCTTCGCCACCGAGAGAAACACCGATGGATACGGCTGGCTATCATCGGTCGATTGGATCCACGTATCTGTGGTGGGCTCTTGCGCGCCGTCCGATAACTTGGCCACATCCTGCAGGTACACAGGTTTACCATTCACCACCGCCACCACTAAATGGCGTATCTCCTCAAGGCTTTGATACCACTGGCCGGTTTTTAGTAAATAGCGCTCACCCTGATGCTGAATATCGCCAATATCACGCTTTTGATGGCTCAACGAAAAGGCATTGGTGAGATCAGATACGCTGATCTGATAGCTAGCCATGGCGGCAGGGTCGAGCGTGACCAACACCTGACGCGGCACGCCGCCCACTACCTTCACCGCATTGGTTTCGGGAAGGGCTTTAAGATCCAAGGTCGCCTGCTCGGCAATACGGCGCAGCGCATAATGGTCGAGCTGGTCAGGTTTGTCGCTACGCAGCGCCGCAATCACAATCGGCACATCATCAATTTCCACAGGCTTAATCGCCCACTCGCTCACGGCAGCTGGGATCGCGTCTTGATTGGCATAGAGCTTGTTATACAGTTTCACCAAGGCAGACTCGCGATCTTCGCCAACGTAAAAGCGCACCGTGACCAGCGCGGAACCGGCTTGGGTGGTGGAATACACATACTCCACCCCATCAATTTGGCTGACTTTTTTCTCCAGAGGCTGCGTCACCTGCTTCGCCACTTGCGGGGCACTCAAACCGGGCGCTTGCACCACTATATCCGCCATGGGGACGACAATTTGCGGATCTTCTTCTTTGGGAGTGAGCCACAGTGCTGCCGCCCCCACCAGCAGCGCGAGCACAATGAGGATGGGCGGGAAGAAGCTGTTCATCACTCGGGTGATCAGCTGACCTTGTGGCTGAGCATCTCGCATATTCGATCCTTTAGCTGATGACAGTAACGACAAGAGAACGACAGATAAAAAGGGTGACTGTTAATAAACCTAGCGCATCAACTGGCAATGAATGTGTGCTGACCTCTCAGATTCAGACACAATAGAGCCGCTGTAAGGTGGCGATAATCGCCGCGACGTGGGGGTCATTGAGCTGATAAAACACCTGCTGCGATGACTTACGTACCTTGACCAGTTGATGCCGCTTTAACACACTAAGGTGCTGAGAAAACGCCGATTGACTCAAGCACGACCCTTGCAGCAATTGCCCTACGGAGCGCTCTCCGGCCAAAAGCTGACACAGCACAATTAATCGCTCAGGGTGCGCCATTACTTTCAACATGGTCGCCACTAGAGACGCTTGCTCACGCATGGCAACGATGTCCATATCCGGTACGCTTTCTGCCTCAATCGGCACGCTTGACTCTGCCATCGCTCACTCCTTTTTTGCCAATACCCATAGCTTAGCGCGCCATTTTATTTAGTCAATTCTAATTTAGGTAAATTATTATTAGACTTTTCTAAATACAACTTCTAGAGTGATCCGAGTGCCGACAAACACTGAAGGCGTTCGAGCCAAAGCGGTTCGGTCTGTCGGGTAATCGTATAGATGATGCAAAGGAGTCTTGCTATGACAATTGATAATGGCGTACGCGTAATCGCTGGCATGATGGTGCTACTTTCTGTCGTGCTTACCCTCACAGTTCATAGCCAATTTGTTTGGCTAACCGTTTTCGTTGGCGTAAACCTGATCCAAAGTGCGTTTAAAGGGATTTGTCCGGCTGCCTTTTTCCTGAAAAAACTTGGACTAAGCAACGCTTAATGGAGTCATAATGACCAAAATCGTGATTATTGGCGGCGTCGCCGGTGGCGCTTCTGCCGCTGCTCGCGCCCGTCGTTTAAGTGAAGAAGCGGAAATCATCATGTTCGAACGTGGCCCGTACGTCTCGTTCGCTAACTGTGGTTTGCCTTATCATATCGGCGGTGACATTACCGACCGCAGTAAACTCTTGCTGCAAACCCCGGACAGTTTTCGCGCCCGCTTTAATGTGGATGTGCGCATCAATAGTACCGTCACTGCGATTAACCGCGAGGCCAAAACCGTCACCGTCACCCGTGCCGATGGCAGCGATTATCAAGAAAGTTACGACAAGTTACTGTTAAGCCCAGGTGCGGCCCCGATCATGCCGCCTATTCCTGGCTTAGATAACCCGCTGACTCACTCGCTTCGCAATATTCCAGATATGGATGCGATTCTGCATACCATTGATATGAATAACCCCAGCCATGCGACTGTCGTTGGCGGGGGCTTTATTGGCCTTGAGATGATGGAAGCCCTGCATCAACGCGGGATTAAAACCACCCTATTGGAGATGGCCGATCAGGTGATGACGCCGGTTGACCGCGAAATGGCGGGATTTGTTCATCAAACCATTCGCGATAAAGGAGTGGATTTACGCCTAGGCACAGCGCTGGAGTCCGCCGAGTTTATTCCCACCACGCATGTCGCCAGTGATGATGCCGGCGAGCCGAGTGAGCCGCAACACCTAGAAGGCGCTTTACGTCTGACACTTAACAATGGCGACAAACTGGATACCGAGCTTTTGATCATGGCGATTGGCGTTAAGCCCGAAGTCACGCTGGCGCAACAAGCGGGGCTTGCCATTGGTGAAAAAGGCGGCATTGTGGTCAACAGTACTCTGCAGACCCAAGATCCCGATATTTACGCGGTCGGCGATGCAGTCGAAGAGATTGACTTTGTCACTCACAAGCCGACGTTGGTGCCATTGGCTGGCCCAGCGAACCGTCAAGGGCGCATGGCCGCTGACAACATGCTAGGCAGCACTGAGCATTATCTCGGCACCCAAGGCACCGCTATCTGTAAAGTATTCGATCTCGCGGTCGCCTCAGTGGGCCAAAACGAGAAACAACTCAAGCACGCTGACATCGACTACCAAAAGGTCTATGTTCACGCCGCCAGTCATGCGGGTTATTATCCCGGCGCAGAGATTGTCTCATTTAAGCTGCTGTTTGCCCCGGATACGGGCGCTATTTTAGGCGCACAAGCGGTGGGTAAAGACGGCATTGATAAACGCATTGATGTCATGGCCGTAGCACAACGTGCTGGCATGACCGTTGAGCAGCTCCAACATCTAGAACTCACCTATGCGCCGCCGTATGGCAGTGCTAAAGATGTGATTAATCAAGCGGCCTTTGTAGCAACCAACCTCATTAAGGGTGACGCTAAAGCGATTCATTACCACGAGTTAGGTGCACTGCGTGATGATCAAGTGCTGCTGGATGTGCGTAATGCCCCCGAGCGCGAAAACGGTCAGTATATCGATGGTGATATCCATATTCCGGTCGACGAACTGCGTGGACGCATCGATGAGCTACCCAAAGACAAAGAGATTTTGATTTACTGTCAGGTCGGTCTCAGAGGCAACGTCGCCTACCGCCAGTTAGTCAATCATGGCTTTAAAGCGCGCAATTTAATCGGTGGCTATCGCACTTACAAATTCGCCATCGCCTAACCATTCAGGCACTCCCTATCAAAAAGCACGAGCACCCGTTCGTGCTTTTATTTATTGGAAAATCTCCCCT
Source organism: Salinivibrio sp. SS3 (assembly GCF_001722105.1). Lineage (NCBI taxonomy): Bacteria > Pseudomonadati > Pseudomonadota > Gammaproteobacteria > Vibrionales > Vibrionaceae > Salinivibrio > Salinivibrio sp. SS3. Next base: position 296,501 of record NZ_MEBQ01000043.1, read on the forward strand.
ACCTCGTTTATACCTTAACTATTGTCATGATTAGTTGTAAGGCTTTTAGTCATTAACTTCATGCATGATGTCACGACATCACTCCACTGAGTCTCATTTCCCGTTTTGAGCAAGAGGATAACTATGCTAGGTCGCTCTAACACTCATTTACAAGCACTTGAGCAAGCCATTATCGCCGTTGTCACGATTGATCATCACAATAACATCACCTTTTTTAATCAAGCCGCAGAGGATATATGGGGATACGCCGCGAACGAGGTACTAGGTAAAAACGTGGCAATGCTGATCCCTACCGAACTGCAAGCTGATCATGATAGTTATGTTAACCGACACAGAGAGGGCGGGGAGGATCGTATCGTCGGGCGCTCTCGAGAAGTGCAGCTCAAGCGGAAAGATGGCGCATTGACTTGGGTACAACTGTCGTTATCCAAGATACGTGTCGCTGGCAAAATCCATTACACCGCCTTTGTTCGTGATGTGACCGCGGAACGAGAGGCACGAGAGATGATGACCCAAACGCTCGAGCAAGCGCTTGATGCAGTCGTGTGCATAAATGAACACAACTGTATCACTTTTTATAACAAAGCGGCCGAGCAGTTGTGGGGATACAGCAAAGAAGAGGTTCAGGGTAAGAACGTTAAAATGCTGGTCCCGCAAGCAATTCAGTCTAATCATGATGAATATATTGATAGAAACCGCAAAACCGGCGAAGACAAAATTGTCGGGACGAGTCGAGAAGTAGAAATTGAACACAAAGACGGTCACCTCCTCTGGGGACAACTGTCACTGTCTAAGGTACGTCTGGATAATCGGATACTCTATACCGCATTTGTTAAAGATGTTACGGAAGTGGTAAGACGACGCGAAGAAATGCAATTACTGTCCATGGTCGCTAACGAAACCGACAATGCCGTTGTGGTGGCGAACCCAAAGGGTGAGGTGGTATACGTTAATCGCGGCTTCGAATCTATGTCAGGCTATACATTGAATGAAATGAAAGGGAAAAAGCCCGGGCATGTTTTGCAAGGTAAAGATACCGACCCCCAAACCATACAAAATATCCGCGATCATTTATCACGTTGTGAACCCTTCTATGACGAAATATTGAATTATAATAAGGATGGCGAGCCCTATTGGATCTCCTTATCAATAAACCCTGTTTGGGACAGCCAAAACCAGCTAACCCACTTTATATCGGTACAAGCCGATATTACGCAAGTCAAGCAAACCTATTTAGATTTCACCCGCAAACTGGATGCTATTGGCGGCGCGCTCGTCATTATGGAGATTGACGCGACTGGCAAGCTTGATTCCGTGAACCCCTTATTTGAAGAGGCACTAAAACAGATTGATAAGTCGTGTGACGACGCGTCACGTTCTATTTATCATAAAATTACTCACGAATTAAAAGAAGCGATTGATGAACAAGGGCATGCTTCGGCGTTGATCGAGTTTGATGGTCAACATGACCAACTGGCGATTGATGCGAGAATCTGTGTACTTAAAGATTTATCCGGCAACATACTCAATTATGTCATGTTCGGTATCGATATCAGTACGCGGCGTAAAACAGTCGCAAAAACACAAACATCAATGCAGTCCGTCTCTCAGTCCAGCCAAGAGGTCATGAAAATCATTGATACCATCAACAATATTTCAGAGCGCACTAACTTACTCGCACTCAACGCCGCCATAGAGGCCGCTCGCGCGGGTGAGCTTGGGCGTGGTTTTGCCGTGGTCGCCGATGAGGTTCGTCAGTTAGCCCAAAGCTCTCATCAGTCGAGTAAACAGATTAGTGAATTAGTGGAAAGTACCGTGCAAAGTATTGATGAACTGGCCACCTTGTTGAATGACATAGAGAGCTAGAACGTCGAGAAGCGCAGAGCCAACACTCGCGCCATTTATTCACGCAAAAACTAAATTAGCATTGACTTATGCAAAAATCTCAGTATGCTGCCTGTCTTATTTAATTGTAACCTGTTTTGAGTCATCGAGAGGAAATCATGACGTTCCCTATCCCATGGGATGCCCTATTTGGTGGCATGCTGGTTGGTGCAGCCTGTCTGGCACTATTAGCGCTTAATGGCCGTATTGCCGGGATCAGCGGTATTGTGTCAGGCGCATTGTCATCGAATGTCCATGAAGCACAATGGCGAGGGTTGTTTTTGCTAGGGATGGTCAGTGCTGGCATCTTGATGCCATTTATCGGTTTTGAATTACCTAACGACACAAGCCTTGCGCCTACACTCACACCTATGATTGCCGTACTCGCGGGCTTACTGGTCGGGATAGGCACTCAATTAGGTAACGGCTGTACCAGTGGTCATGGCATTTGTGGCATGGGTCGCTTATCGAAACGGTCAATCGTGGCAACGCTCACTTTTATGAGTGCTGCCTTGATCACTGTTTTTGTTCGTTTACACCTTTAAGGACGTTTATCGCTTATGTTCCGCCTTGTTGCTCTACTCTCAGGCTTTATCTTCGGTGTGGGTATGATGGTGTCAGGCATGGTCAATCCCGCGAAGGTGATTGGCTTTCTGGATGTGTTCGGCCAGTGGGATCCCAGCCTTGCATTTGTGATGGGCGGTGCGCTGCTGATCTTTGTTCCCGGTTACTTTTTGGCCATACGCCAGCAGCAAAAACCCATACTGGCCGATCAATTTTGCCTGCCCAAAACGCGAAAGGTTGATAAAAAACTCATCGGCGGTGCATTACTCTTTGGCACCGGCTGGGGACTCGCCGGACTTTGCCCAGGCCCGGCAATCACGGCCATTGGCTCTGGTGCACTACCGATAAGCTTATTTGTGATTAGCATGCTAGTCGGAATGCGGCTTTTCGCCTACCTTCAGCGGCCACGAGCGCCCTCGCCATTAAACGCTTAAAGAGCGATCAAGGGATGCTGCGCCCTAATTATCCATTTTCGCGATAGGGCGCTAGTATTCCACACTAAGTGGCGAGGCGTTGAACCGTATCTGAGACTTCCTCAGCGCCAGCATAAATATCGCGCATCACGGCTTCCGCTGCCGTAATCTTTTCTCGGCTCTGTTCGGATTCTGCGACGACTTCTTCCATCGACTCACTCACTCCCTGAGTCAATTTTCTATTTTCATCGACAACATTTGCGATTTGCGTTGTCGATTCACTGGTACGTTTGGCCAAACTTCTTACTTCGTCTGCAACTACCGCAAAGCCTCTGCCCATCTCGCCGGCTCTTGCCGCTTCAATCGCCGCATTCAGGGCGAGTAAGTTGGTTTGTTCGGCAATTTGATTGATAGTGGTGACGATCTCTTCAATGCTCTGTGCGTGCTCAGTCAGTTGGTGGAGCTGCTCTGCCGTTGATTGCATTTTTTCAGTGACATGACTCGTAATGTCAACGGCCTCTTTGAGCAAGGCACTACCACCCTCAACATGTTGAAGTGTTGCGGCTGACGAGTGATGAGCGAGATCAGCAGCTTGTGAGACTGCGTGGCTTTTCTGCACGCTAGTGGTGATATTTGAAGCAAATTTCACCACTTTCTCAACACGTCCACTATCACCGAATATTGGGTTATAGGTAGCCTCTAACCAGATTTCGTTACCAGATTTATCACGGCGTTGATACTGCCCGCTTTTAAATTGTCCACTTTCTAGCTCTGCCCAGAAAGCCGGGTTTTTCTCATAAAATTCTGCGTCACAGAACATACGATGATGCTGGCCTACAATATCATCTAATTCATACCCCATTGTGGCTAAAAAGTTGTCGTTAGCATGGATAATGTTGCCTTGAGGGGTAAAAATGATGGCCGCCATTGAACGGTCAAGGGCCGTAAACAAGGCCTCTTTTTTGGTTTTTTCTTGGTGAATCCGCGTCACGTCCGACGCGATTTTGCGGACTTTAATCACTTTTCCGGTCTTGTCTTTAACCGGAAAATAGGTCGCATCCATCCAAATTTCGTTACCATTTTTATGTCGGCGCCGGACAACTCCCTTTTGTCTTTCACCCTGACCGAGCCGCGCCCAAAAATCTCGGTATTCTTGAGACTGCGAGGTTTCGGGAAAACACACTGCAGAGTGATGTTGTCCAACAACCTCTTCAGACTCATAACCGATAATATCCAACAGCAACTGGTTGCAATTAAGGACAGTTCCATCTGTCGAGAATGTAATGGTGGCAACACTCTCTTCAATCGCATCTAGCTCTATCTCTAGATGCTCTCTATTTTTCTCACTCTCGGCAAGCAAACGTTTTTTTTGATTAAACATCATGGTGGCTCCCTACTACCTCTAGGCACATATTTTCCCTCCTTGCACTTCTCATCTGCTGTGGCTAGCCAATCCACATGAGCACTTAAGAGGATGTTAGACGTCTTCTATTTGCGCCATAACAAAAAGCATAGCGAGTCACCGTGTTTACACCAGTCAGACTTTTTAATGAACAAGCATGATATGTGTCAATTATGTAAGAAAATATTAAAAGCATTACTAAACAATAGGATGAATAATTGTTTATCGTATGCCTAGTTCACCAAGTCGTCCAACAAAGTGGTCAGTGTATCAATGAGTGGTGTGATGCTTATCGTCATCCTTTGTACTCGTACTATTGAATGAGATGCCGACTGACTGTTACGACGAGAACAGTCCCGACGACAAATACCGATCCCCGCGATCGCAAACAATGGCCACCACCACAGAGCCGGGTTCGGCTTTCGCGACTTGCAGGGCCGCAAACACCGCACCACCCGAGCTAACACCTGCACATATACCCTCTTCTCTGGCGAGGGCGCGCGCAGTCTCTTTCGCATCTTGCTCAGAAATGTCCATCACCTCGTCGATATGCTCGTCGGTATAAATGCCAGGTAAATACTCAGCCGGCCAGCGCCGAATACCAGGAATCGCACTCCCTTCGGTAGGCTGTAAGCCAATGGTTTTAATCGTGGGGTTTTGCGTTTTTAGGTACTTTGACGTTCCCACAATGGTGCCTGTGGTGCCCATGCTGGCGATAAAGTGGGTGATTTGTTGCTGGCTTTGTTGCCAAATTTCTGGGCCCGTACCCGTTAAGTGCGCCTGCCAGTTATCCAGGTTATTAAACTGATCCAACACTTTGCCCTTACCCTGTGCCTGCATGGATAAGGCTAAATCGCGCGCGCCTTCCATCCCCGCCGCTTGAGAGACGAGGATCAACTCACTGCCATAGGCTCGCATGGCATCTTTTCGCTCCTGCGTGGCGTTTTCAGGCATGATTAAAATCAGTCGATAGCCTTTGATCGCCGCCGCCATCGCCAGCGCGATCCCAGTGTTACCACTGGTCGCTTCAATCAGGGTATCCCCCGGTTGGATATCTCCCCGCGCTTCTGCCTGCACGATCATATTGAGTGCGGGTCTGTCTTTTACCGAACCGGCCGGATTATTGCCCTCGAGTTTGACTAAAACAGTGCTGCCTGTCTCTGCGGCTAACCGCTGCAAACGCACCAAAGGGGTTTGACCCACATACTCTTCAATCGTGGGGAAATCAGCCACGTTGTTTACCTCTGCATGTTTCATGAATTGCCTGCCTGATGGATGCTCTCAACACCGCGTAATACACTGTCTATCGCCACATCCTACAAGGAGGCTTGACACGACACGCAGACATTTTTTCACTAACATATACAAAATGGTTATATTTAAACTGTTTTTTATTCCCTTCAATTGCTTTTATTCTGTGACCTATCCCAACTTTCTTTGCTGATAACAGCAACAAACGGCCATCAAGGATTTAACAATGAAGGTATTCAAAACTCTGGCTCTTTCGGCCTTGCTTGCCACCAGCGCGGCACCGGTATCTGCCGCCGAGCAAACCCTCTTGAATTCATCTTACGATATCGCACGTGAGCTTTTTGCTGATTACAATCCGCTGTTTGCAGCGCACTGGCAAGAAAAAACCGGAGAATCGGTGACCATTAAAGTCTCATGGTGGCTCCTCGGCGCAGGCGCGTGCCATCATGCAAGGGCTGCAAGCAGATGTGGTCACCTTCAACCAAGTCACGGATGTGCAGGTGTTGTACGATCGCGGCAAGTTGATCGACAAAAACTGGAAAGAGAACTTCCCCAACAGTAGCTCGCCGTACTACTCCACCACCGCGTTTTTGGTGCGCAAGGGCAACCCAAAGAACATTAAAAATTGGGATGATTTAGCCAAGGACGACGTTGCCTCTGTCTTCCCCAACCCAAAAACCTCTGGTAACGCCAGATATACCTACCTTGCCGCACTCGGTTATGCACAAAAGGCATTCGGCAAAGATAACACCGAGCAGCAAGACCAATTTTTGAAACAGCTTCTCGCCAATGTGGCGGTGTTTGATACCGGCGGCCGCGGCGCAACCACCTCGTTTGTTGAACGCGGAATTGGCGATGTGCTGGTCACCTTTGAATCAGAGGTCAATAATATCCGCCAGCAATATGGCAGTGATAAATACGATATTGTGGTGCCTAAAACCTCGATTTTGGCCGAGTTCCCCGTCGTTGTGGTCGAGCGCAACGCCAAACGCAACGGCACCACTGAGCTAGCGACCGAGTATTTGTCTTACCTTTACAGCGAAAAAGCACAACGCTTACTGGCCGATTTTAACTACCGCGTCCATCATCCTGACGTGGTCAAAGACAATGCCGATCGTTTCCCTGAAGTCGAACTGCTGACCGTAGAAGCTATCGCAGGGAGTTGGGATCAGGCCATGAAAACGCATTTTGCCAGTGGCGGAAAACTCGACCAACTACAACACCGTTAATGTTTTCTAGGTATTGAGACGCTATGCCATCGCTATCGTATCAACGCCAATCCACACCTTGGGCAGCACGTCAGCAGCGCGTGCTGCCCGGGTTTGGCATCAGTTTGGGCGTGTCTCTGCTGTTCATCAGCTTAATCCTGCTGTTACCGGCCAGCGGCCTTATCATGCAAACCAGCCAAATGAGTTGGCAAGAATACTGGTTTGCCATCACTGACCCACGCATTGTTGCCAGTTATAAAGTCACAGCCGGTGCGGCGCTGATTGCCTCACTACTAAATGGTGTGATTGGCCTGCTCTTTGCGTGGGTGCTGGTGCGATACGATTTTGCGGGCAAACGCTTGGTCGATGCGCTGGTTGATTTGCCGTTTGCCCTGCCCACCGCCGTTGCCGGTGTCACGCTCGCCACCCTGTACGCCGATAACGGCTGGATAGGCAGTGTGCTTGCTAACGTCGGTATCCAAGTTGCTTACACGCCGCTTGGGATCGTGATTGCCATGATGTTTACCAGCTTGCCGTTTGTGGTGCGTACCGTCCAACCCGTGTTGGAGGAAATTTCCCAAGAGGAAGAAGAGGCCGGTACTGTGCTCGGGGCGAGCGACGCTGCGGTATTTTGGCGGATTATTCTGCCGACCATCAAGCCAGCGTTGTTAGTGGGTGTGGCCTTATCGTTTACCCGCAGCTTAGGCGAGTTCGGCGCGGTGATTTTTATTGCTGGCAATATGCCCTACGTCAGCGAGATCACGTCGCTGATGATCTTTGTTCGCTTGCAAGAGTTTGATTTTCCAGCGGCTAGCGCCATTGCCTCGGTGATCTTGATGGCATCCCTGTCATTGTTGTTTGCCATTAACCTTTGGCAAGGTCGCTACTTAAAGCGCATTCACGGGCGATAAGGACACCTTATGAGTACAAACACGGTGAGAGTCGGTGATACCCCATGGATCAGGCGTAGTTTAATCGCGCTTATGCTGCTGCTCGTGGCGCTGTTGTTGGTTGTGCCGCTGGTGAGCATCTTTTCCATTGCCTTCGCCGATGGCATCACAAGTTATTTTCAGCATTTACTCGCACCGGATACCCGCCACGCGATTGGCCTTACATTGTTGGTGGCCGTTCTCACGGTGCCCATCAACCTCGTATTTGGTGTGATGTTGGCATGGGCCGTTACCCGCTTCCAATTTCCGGGGCGAAAACTGATCACCACCTTGATTGATATCCCGTTTGCCGTGTCGCCCGTGGTCGCAGGCTTACTCTATTTGCTGCTTTATGGCAGTAACGGCTGGCTAGGCGCGTGGCTATTTGAGCACGATCTTCAAGTAATGTTTGCCCTACCCGGCATTGTGTTGGTCACTATTTTTGTTACCTGCCCTTTTGTCGCCCGCGAGCTGATCCCGCTCATGCAACAGCAAGGGCAAGCCGAGGAAGAGGCGGCGGTGGTGTTAGGCGCATCATGGTGGCAGCTTTTTCGCCGCGTCACCTTGCCCAATATTAAGTGGGCCCTCATCTACGGGGTCATTTTGACTAATGCGCGCGCCATCGGCGAGTTTGGTGCGGTCGCTGTGGTGTCAGGCAGCATTCGCGGTCAAACCAATACCCTGCCTTTGCAGGTACAGCTGCTCTATGAGGACTACCAAACCCAAGCGGCGTTTGCCTGTGCGTCATTACTTGCCTTTATGGCTCTCGCCACCTTGGCGCTAAAAGCTTTGGTGGAATGGCGCCAGCATCGTGTGCACGCCAGTACCGCGCCGATGGATGAAAGCAGTGCATCAACGCCTGCCCACTTAACCTTACAAACGAACCAGAGTGAGCCGTAAGCCATGCGCATTCAACTGAAAGATATCACCAAACACTTTGGCCAATTCCAAGCGTTATCGCCGTTATCACTCACCATTGAACAAGGTGAGATGATGGGGCTGCTTGGCCCCTCAGGATCCGGGAAAACCACGTTATTGCGCATTATTGCCGGATTAGAAAGCAGTGACAGCGGCCAGATCCTGTTTGGAGAGCGCGATGTCACCCGCGTTCATGTGCGTGATCGCCGTGTCGGGTTTGTTTTTCAAAACTACGCCTTGTTTAAACACATGACGGTGGCAGAGAACATCGCCTTTGGCTTGCAAGTGATGCCGCGTCGCGAGCGTCCTTCACCGGCCACGATGACACAAAGGGTTAATCAACTGCTTGAGGTCGTGCAGTTAGGCCACCTGGGCAAGCGGTATCCCGAACAATTATCAGGCGGGCAAAAGCAACGTATCGCGCTGGCGCGAGCGTTAGCGACACAGCCGGAAATCTTATTGCTTGATGAGCCATTTGGGGCATTAGATGCACAAGTGCGCAAAGAGTTACGCCAATGGTTACGCCGACTGCACGATGAAATGGCTTTTACCAGTGTGTTTGTCACCCACGACCAAGACGAAGCACTCGAGCTATCGGATCGCGTGGTGGTGATGAGTAATGGGCAAATTGAACAAGTCGACAGTCCGGTCGATCTTTATGCTGCGCCGAAAAGCCGCTGTGTGTTTGATTTTTTAGGGAACGTGAATGTTTTTTCCGGCCACTATCAGCAAGGCACGTGGCAAAATGGCAATGCCTTTATTCAACCCACACTAAACACGCATACCCAACAATCAGGCAGTTTGTATGTACGCAGCCATGAGTTAACCCTTGCTGATAAACCCAATAGCCAACTCTCGCTGCCCATGCGTGTGGTCTCTATTAACCCGGTTGGTGCCGAGGTGCGGGTATCACTCGCCCCACAAGGTTGGGAAAGTGAACAACTATGGGAAGCCACCCTAACCCATCATGCGTGGCAAGCCACAGCGTATCAAAAGGGCGATACCGTGTATGCGATGCCGCACCGTGGATACTTTTTCAACGACACAGACACCGAGCCGCACCGACTCAGTTGGCCATTCTTAGCGGCCGATAGCTTGGTGTATGATATTTAGATGATATAGCGAGTGGATGTTGGCGGTGCTCTATCAGTTATCTAGTAAGCATTTATCTTCATACAGACATCGCCACTTTCAACTCAGAGAGTGAAGAAGGGTAGCCTAGGTAATACCCTTGCACATATTCGCAATCAAAGCCTTTCAACAATGCAAGTTGTGTGGCGGTTTCCACGCCTTCAGCGACCACGTTGATTTCTAGGCGTTTGGCAATATCAATAATGCCGGCCGTGATCGCTTTAGCACGGCTATCGTTTTCCATCGATTGGATGAAACTGCGGTCAATCTTGATTTCATCGACATTAATTCGATTAAACATCCCTAAAGAGGTATAACCCACCCCAAAATCATCAATGGAAAACATCACGCCATGGCGTTTGAGGGTATCAACCACTCGCGCGCACTCAAGAATATCATCAAGTGCTGCGGTTTCAGTTATTTCTAGGCACAGGTAACGCGCGAATTCTGGGTTCAATTGCAAGTAATCGTCAATACGCCGAATCGCACTCTCACTATTAAACTCAACCGCAGAAATATTGACCGACACACGCTGAATGATATTTCCCAACAGATCACTATCGTGTAACTGCTTCGCGGCTTTTTCGAGTACGAGCGCCGTTAGGTCTTCGCAAAAGCCCTGTTCTTCGGCGAGCGTGATAAAGGTACTCGGTGGCACCACACCAAAGGTTTCATGGGTCCATCTCGCCAATACTTCTAAACCGGTTAGCTCCCCTGATGCCAAGCGATATTGCGGCTGAAAGACAACCTCAATCTCTTTGTTATTGATTGCAACTCTGAGTGCGGAAACGAGCTGCCTACGCTTTTGAGCTTGCTCGGTTAAATGAATATCATGATACGTTATCGCCCCTTTGCGCTTTTTGGCATCATTCAAGGCGCGCGTAGCCGCCGTCATCAAGGTGGCGGCATCGTCACCATCTGGCCCGAATAACGCCACCCCTATCGAGCAAGTAGCTTTTTGATCGTATCGTTGCAAATGACGATGACATTCACGGTGCAACCTATCAATATAAAGTGCCATATCGCTGGCACCGTCTAACGCTACAAGGCAGGCAAAGCGGTCTGCATGGACACGCGAGGTGAGTTTATCGAGTAGCGTTGATATCTCAATGGCATGAGCCATGTCAGACAACAGGTGATTGGTACGTTCAAACCCAAGTTTGTTAGTGAGTGATGTAAACGCATCAATGTCGATAATCACCAAAACATACGAGGTTTGTTGCTCCCGTGGGGCGAGCAAGGTATCCACATGACGCATAAACACTGACGGGCTGTGCAACCCTGTGACACTATCAATGTCACTCGCTCGCTCTAACGCTAGGTTATTCCTTCTTGCCAGGTTCCAGAGCATAATCGATGTCACCACCACAAAGAAATGCCCTTTAAATGCTTGTGCTAATTCATGCATCTCTAGATTCGTTGCCAACGCAGTCACCACGCGATCGGAAAAAAGGATCCACAAAGTCGCAAAAAAGAAATAGATAAACGCCAGTTTCAGTGCGTAATAGTTCGTTTTTTTCATTGTGGTTCCCGTGCGATGACGTCCATTCAACCTTTTTGCAACACCCTACCTCACGCCCACCGTGACGCAAAGTGAAGGAGGCAGCAATAAAACCGACCTCTTTCAATCCATTATTAAAAATGAGACAGCGCTTTTAAAGTGTGTAACTGCATATTAGGTCTAATGTTAGTTGTTCGCCAGAAAAAACGACAATAAACAACCTACTAATTGACAAACGCCTTCCATCTATATTAGCCATCTCATCAATGATTAGGCGTTAGACTACCTAGCAGGGCGAGATCGCGAACGTTTTTTAACCAAAAAGGATCGGTTTGACGAGCACCTTTGGCTGTGATCATATAGGCCGATTCTAAAATAGTTCGGGATGGATACCGTGGACATCGATACATGTAAAGACTACTTCAGCGCCGTTGATGATAATCGCTAGAGTGCCAAGATAACCTACCCGCTATTCGGCCTACTTTTTTCCTCATTATGCGCGGTTATTTCGAGGTCGAGAGGATGGTACGAGATTCAAGAATACATCCCTAAACACCTTCTCTAATGAAAGCGCTAAAATAGCTTAAAACAGGATCAAATACAGAATATTCGCATTTGCATTCGACCCTTGTCACTTCAGATTAGTTACTGACACGAACCACAACAGAAGTTTTTACCGTGCTCTGACGCTGCTGCCTGTTTTTCAGTAAAAAGTATGTTGTTCTCCAGGTGAATATGCTCGTGCAAATCATCCTGTAACTCTTTTAAACCATTGTACAGAGCTGTCCAAGTACCACATGCGCCTTCCGGTAGTGTCAGATTGTTGGTTAACCGATTAATTTTCACCAACTCGGCTTCGTGCTGCACGTGTTCTTCTTCCATAACAGAAATAGGACCACTTGGATACACACCGCGCGACAGCATTGGGAAAAGAATTTGTTCTTCTTTCATCATATGACTTTCCAATTCCTGCAACATAGCGTCCAGATGCTCCGCTAAACCGCGTGGTGCGAGTTCGTGATCACCATGCACGTCTTCCACTTTCATTGCCAGTTGCTTAAGTTCTGGTAATTGCTCACGATGGCGTTGATGGAAACGTAAATAAATGTGCTCGATTAATTCCTGCGCTGTTGCTTGTTGCCATTTGGCTTCGCTATCCGCCAACCTTTGCTGTAAATCACTCATGCTAAACTCCTTAACTTAATCCGCAACTCCAGGAACTACTCCCGGATGAAACATGAATTCCTAAGTAACAGTGCAACAAGTGCGCCAACTTCTATCCAATTGTAATTATTGACATTCAGAAACCCCACGGTAGTATCAACCCTAACAATTAGGGTAGTTTTTACCAATATAGTGGATTTAACTATGCTACAAGAAAGTGTTTTAGCCGACTTATTAACAGAGCAACCTGCCGCTGTGCGGTTGCAGAACCTCGTCAGCACGTTGCGACGCCATTTTAACTGTGGTGCAGTCGCTCTGTTGAAGCTTGATAACGAAGTGCTGCAACCCATTGCCGTACAGGGACTTGTGCGCGAAGCTTTGGGCCGTCGCTTTGTGTTGGCGCAACATCCACGTCTAGCGACTTTGCTGTCGTCTCGCTCAGCCGTCCGTTTCGAGCATGACTCAGCCCTGCCTGACCCCTACGACGGTTTACTGGCTGACCAACCGGGCGACGCATTGCCCGTACATGACTGCATGGGCATTAGTTTGTATTTGGAAAGCAAATGCTGGGGCGTACTGACACTCGACGCGTTAGAGCCTGGGACATTCACTGACGATTCCATTATTGAATTACAAAAATTTAGCTTATTTGTAGAAACCGCCATTCGCATTGGCCAGTTAGAGCAGAACGTTCGCGCACTACGCCAAGGGCAAAAACATTCGGTCGAACACAGCAGTACCACCGACGCCAATGAGTCAGAAATTATTGGTGAAAGCAAAGCCATTCATGCGGTATTAAAGGAGCTTCGGGTTGTCGCGGGTGCGGACTTGCCCGTGTTGCTATTGGGCGAAACCGGGGTCGGTAAAGAACTTTTCGCGCGGGAATTACACCGACTGTCGCAACGCAGCGACAAGCCGCTGATATACGTAAACTGCGCCGCATTACCCGAGTCCTTAGCGGAAAGTGAACTCTTTGGTCACGTAAAAGGCGCTTTCTCGGGCGCAACCAGTGATCGATCCGGGCGTTTCGATGCAGCTAATGGCGGCACCCTGTTTTTAGATGAAGTCGGCGAGTTACCGCTTTCCATACAGGCTAAATTGCTACGCGTACTGCAAAACGGTGAAATTCAACGCCTCGGCTCCGACAAATACCGCAAAGTGGATGTGCGTATTATTGCCGCGACCAATCGAAACCTGAAACAGCAAGTCAGTAACGAAACCTTCCGTGCCGACTTGTACCATCGCCTGTCCGTGTATCCACTGCCGATACCACCACTACGTGAACGTGATGACGATGTTTCCATTCTGGCCGGTCATTTTTTAGAGCTGAACAGGGCTCGGCTAGGCTTGCGCGCTATTCGCTTGTCGCCTGAGGCTGAGTTGGCTATTCAACAGTATCAGTGGCCTGGTAACGTGCGTGAACTTGAGCACGTCATTAGTCGGGCCGCCATTAAACTCTTAAGCCATGGTATCGACAAAAATGATATCGCCAGTATTGAGCCCGAAATGCTCGACCTGGACGTACAGTTGCCTTCAGTAGCAGACTCAAGCGCTCAAAGCAGTGACGCAAATTTACCGGCACAGAGTTTGTCGATGAAAGAAGCGGTACAATACACACAGCGCAAAATGATAGAAGCCGCGCTTGAGCGTAACGATGACAGTTGGAGTAAAGCTGCTAAAGAGCTCAAGCTCGACTCCAGTAATTTACATAAAATGGCCGCCCGATTAGGAATGAAGTAATGACCCGAGCGCTTTTAATGAAAATACTATGGCGCTCTTTGGTCGCATTCTTTGTTTTACTGGGGCTTATTGGTATTGCCCTGCCGGTTATGCCCACCGTACCGTTTCTTATTGCCGCGTTATGGGCGGCCAGTAAAGGCTGGCCCCGCCTAGAAACCTGGTTGGTCAACCATCCAAAATACGGACCAGATATTCGGGCCTGGCGCGATAACCGAGTAGTGAAGCGCCGCTCTAAAGTCATTGCACTGGTGATGATGGCCGGTGGTTACGTCATTTTATGGCTGTTTGTACCGCAAGTGCCCGTTTGGCTGAAAATAACCATCGGGGTGGTATTGGTCACTGTGGGTACCTGGCTAGCCAGTCGCCCTGAGTCCGTGCCTGTACCGCCAGAGGAGTCATTATGAATAAGACACTGTCAACGGAACAAATGATGCGCTACAACCGTCATATTGCGCTGCCGGCAATGGATATAGATGGTCAGGAGAAGTTACTTAACAGTCACATTCTGATTATCGGCATGGGTGGACTTGGCTGTGCTGTAGCTCCTTATTTAACAGCGGCCGGTATTGGCGAGCTGACATTGATCGATGACGATACCATTGACCGTCACAACCTTCAGCGGCAGGTGTTATTTTCAGAGCAAAGCGTCGGTGAACCAAAAGTCGAAGCCGCTAAGCGCCGGTTGCAGGAGCTTAATGGCGAAACCCGTATTCAAACGGTTAATACGCGAGTTGATGAAGACACGCTGCAACCATTAGTCAGCGCTGCGACCCTGGTTGTCGATTGCTGTGACAATTTGGAAACACGCAACGCTGTGAATAAAACCTGTCTGCAACACAAAACGCCTTTGGTGTCCGGCTCTGCCATTCGCTTTGAAGGGCAAGTAGCAAGCTTTTCCATGCAAAATGACAGCGCGTGTTACGGCTGTCTGAGTCAATTCTTTGGAGAGTAGCAACTCAGCTGCACCGAAGCCGGCGTGTTGTCGCCACTGGTGGGGGTTATTGGCACGATGCAAGCCGTAGAAGCCATAAAAATAGCGGCCAACATCGGTCAGCCGCTTTATTCATCATTGTTACTGTTTGACGCACTGCACAGTGACTGGCAACGGATGAATTTGCAAAAACACCCTACTTGCCCCCACTGCTCTGAAGCTTAACCCGGGTTACCATCTGCTCGTGGCGTGGTGAGCACTTTGAAGTAGACGACCACGTAAATGCTGTACGCAATGGCCCAGGCTAACGTGCTCAGCATTAACCACTGGCTGGTCAGTTCCGACATAAACCAGATAAGGAAAACACGCGTTACTGCCGCAATAACCACCAGTAAAAACGCCCCCCACATAATAGGTTTTGGCTGAAGCGGGCGCCCGCTATGCCCTAACGACACCCGGGCTATCATGCTTAAAATCATGTTACCCATAGCGCCAGCCGTCAATGCATGCATAGCCAGGCTTTGCGTAATTTCAATACCGGCATAGCGTAGCGCAAAGAGCGCTAAACCAATTGGTATGAACCAGTAAGCAATATGCAGCGACCACAACAGCGGCACCCGCCAGGTTATCCAAATTTTCCAACGCGCTACACGAACAGCTGTTGTTATGGCACAAAAGGCGAACAACACAACCATTACCTGGCTCGGCAACAGCGTATGCAGGTTAAAAAAGTGCACCGCAAATATCAGCCATAAGCTGCCCAGTGCCATTTTATCCAGCCAGGGCAATGCCTGAACTTTCTTTGTCATGGTGCCGTTGGCCGTAAACATTGGCAGAACACGCCCGCCGATAATGGCCATTAGCAATGTCACTAGGAATACAGCATTATAAGCTCCCAGTACTTGGATGTTGTAATGACCAAAATGCAACCCGTAGTGCATCAATAGATTACACACCGTTAATAACAGCAGAATGGGGACAAAAAACAGGTTTCTGGTTTGGTTAATTTTTAGCACCATTATGCCAAACAAGAATGCAGCAACAGGCAGAACACTGACATCCACCGCCGCCACAAGCCACCACGGCAAGTTTTCACCAAACAACAATAATAATCGTGCCGCACTCCATAGCACCGTCACCACTAGCAAGGTATTACCATGCGGCGCGCGCAGTCCCGTCCAGTTCTGCACTGCAGTGAGCAAAAAGCCCAGCACAATGGCAACTACAAAACCGAAAATCATTTCATGGCTGTGCCAGAACATAATATTTCCGTACACCGGCAAGCTCACCTTCCCCGCCAGCGCAAAGCCCCAAAGCAGAATTGCCACAGCACTGAATAGTGCGCCTAGCAAGAACAGAGGACGAAATGCTTGTCTGAGTATCGGCGTTATTTGATCTTCTTTCTCTCGGTTTGTGATCTGCATCATAGTCACCTGAACACTTTAAAGATGTATTTATAATATATGTTTTAAACGTAAAAAAATAGCGTTCTAACGCCGAAAATAAATTAGTACCCCTCAGTTGATTTGGCCGTTTCTCATACTCGTTAAACTACCTCTAAAGGGGTAGTTAACTGCTGAAAAACAACTGTTCTGTCTTGATTTTGTCATGCCTACTTTGGGGTGGCTTTAACTTACGCCTAATACTTGTAGCTATTTGATACTAAAGAATTTTATCGAACTTCACAGTAAAGTTTAGGTATCTGACTTAAACGGATCTAACTGGAGGTCTTCGATGAACCAACCCCTGTCAGCAACAGGTGGTCAACGCAATTACGCGCTGGTGTTATCAATACTGGCATTTACACTTTGTTTTGCGGTTTGGACCATCTTTTCAATTATCGGCATTCAGATTAAGGAAGACTTTAATCTGACCGATACTCAACTTGGCTTGCTTATGGCAACCCAAGGCGAGAACATGAGTGTTCATTTATCAATCATCGCCGATATGTCTGCGGCTAAAACCTTCTCTAAAAAGCTGAGGTTGTTGATCTGGTGATACCAATCAACAACTCACACCGCATTCTTTTTGGCTAATACACCAGAAATCACTGTAGCTCTTATTTTTTAGGACGGAAGGGTTTAATCACCGTTTCGTTACACTCCAAATAAGGGCCTTCCATAAGGTCAATGCAATAAGGCACTGCCGGAAATACCGCGTCTAAGCACTGACGAATGGCTTTTGGCTTACCAGGTAAGTTGATAATTAGCGATGAGCCGCGTAAACCCGCAGTTTGGCGAGAGAGAATGGCGGTTGGTACGTACTTTAACGACTCTTGTCGCATCAGCTCCCCAAAGCCCGGCATCATGCGGTCGCAAACTGCCTCAGTTGCCTCGGGAGTGACATCGCGTTTAGCCGGGCCAGTACCACCGGTGGTCACCACCAGACAACAGCCTTCTTTGTCGACTAAGTCTTTTATGGTCTGTTCAATCAGCGATTGTTCATCTTCAATTACCCGATACACCAGCTGCCACGAAGACGTTAAGTAGTCATTTAATGTCTCTTCAATAGCCGGACCTGAGACATCCTCATATTGACCCCGACTGGCGCGGTCGCTGACCGTAATAACACCAATACGTGCGATATCGTCTGACATAATTGCCCTTTTGTCTCTTAATTCCGTGTATTTATGCCGTCACTAACCCGGCAAGCTGTAACCAATAGCCGTTACTTTCTTTGCTGCTCAATTTTACGGGATGATCGCCATCAACATTGTTACGGAAACGATCTAGCCAGTCAAAAGTACCTTGTGGTTGCGGACTAATACGGACGATATCCACTAACCCCTGCATACTCGGAAGTTGGTTTATCAGGTTATAACGAGTCCCCGATTGGGTTTGAATGCCGTTAAGTACAAACACTTGCTGTCCTTCCTGGCTTTTCACTTCACGCCCTTCGGGGTACTTGATGCAGCACAGCTCACACTGATCTTTCGGGCGGTTTTCAGATCGCGCAGTAAAACAGCGACCCGACCAGGCAAGCGGCATATGTCCAAACGAGAATACCTCAACATCGAAGCAGTCACGCACGCTTTCAATGACCTTTTGCTGCAAAATATCCTGCAACCAGTCACGCGACAGCTCAAAAGGTGCTACCCAACGGTTCATGCCCATATCAATTAAACGACGCAGGCTTTGGTGATTGTAGATGTTAATGGCCGGCCCAGCAGTGAAGTTCAGTCCTTGCTCCTGTAACAGACTAATAGCGCTGACATCGTTGGCTTCGACCTCAAATTCGCCGTTGTCACAATATTTACCAAGCTCCCGCAACTCGGCCGGGGCTTCCAGCAACGTCATAGTTGATAGCGTCACTTTCTTACCGGCTTCCCTGAGCATGTGTGCAATTTCAAGGTAATCGTCAAGCTTAAGCTCGCGGCGTTTACTACACACGGTTTCACCCAAATACACATGCTCGACGTTAGAGTCAGCGGCTTCGCGGTAAAAATCCATGACTTGTTTTTTTGGCCAAAAGTAAAGAATCGGCCCTAGAGAAAATTTCATATCATTACTTCCATTTCCGATGATACGCACCGAGCGTGGTTTGACTACCCTCTGAGAGCGATGCAAGAACCGAGTTCCAATTGTCAACAACCTCAAAACCATCAGGGTCGGCCATTACGGCATCAATAGCCTGGCGCCAGACTCGGGTAATTTGTGAGACATAGGCAGGACTGCGCTGACGGCCTTCTATTTTGAGTGAGGTAATGCCCTCTTTGTGTAACTGCGGTAGTAGGCTCAAGGTGTTCAAACTCGTGGGCTCTTCCAGAACATTATAGACCTCGTCGTCGACGGAGAAGCGTCCTTTACAGAGCGTCGGATAGCCCGCTTTTTCGTTTTCAGCAAAACGGTCTATCAGCACGCCGTTTAACCGTGACTCCAGTTTGTTGTCTTGCTCGTCCCACTCAACAAAAGCAGCAGGCGAGCAGGCACCCGCGGTATTGGGCGACTCGCCGGTCAGGTATGAGCTTAGGTAGCAGCGCCCTTCCGCCATAATGCACAAACTTCCGAACGCAAAAACTTCGAGTTCAACGTCCGTTGTTCGCGCAAGTGCACGGACTTGCTGCATCGATAGTACACGAGGCAGTACCACTCGTTTCACACCGTATTGTTGATAAAAACGAATTGCCTCGGCATTGGTCGCCGACGCCTGCACCGATAAGTGCGTTTCTACTTTCGGGTAGCGTTCGGCGGCATAAGCCAACACAGCCAGATCGGCAATAATCAGTACGTCTGCACCAGCCAGAACGGCATCATCGACCGCCTGGCGCCACTTCTCCCAGCTGTTGGCATGCGCGAACGTGTTGATAGCAACATGCAGCTTTTTACCGTGCCGATGCACATAATCAGCCGCTTCTGACAGCTTCAGTTGGTCCAAATTAAGGCCCACAAAGTGTCTCGCGTTGGTTTCATCTTTCAAACCAACGTAAACCGCATCGGCTCCATTTTCGATAGCCGCTTTTAATGCCGGAATACTTCCAGCCGGGCAAAGCAATTCCATTCAAACCTCTATTTAGTTGTTTTGTGGTGCGCAATTTGTTTATTCATTATAGTATTGATAACATCTTTTTTGTTATTTCACGAGGAGCGAATCATGAGTACCAAAAAATGGGTAGATGCCATACCTAAAATAATCCAGCCAATTAAAAATTCAATCCCAGATCCAATTGTAAACTTCAGCATAGAAAAGGTTTTAAACCAGTTATTTAAAGAGGAGAAAATAAAAGGAGAGCTTAGTTTTATCGCTGAAAGGATCATTGAGATTCATGTTAAAGACATTGATTTTTCTATGTTTTTTACTCTTAAAAACGAAAAAATAAAAGCACTCAGAGGGCCTCAGGAGCCTGACGTAACGCTATCAGCAACCGGTGATGCGCTTATTTTATTGATCTACAACAAGGTTGACCCTGATACGTTATTTTTCAACCGAAAATTAATGGTAAAAGGAAATACCGAATTAGGGTTACATCTCAAAAATTTTTTAGACACTATCGAGGTACACCAAAAGCTACCAAAGGTTATTTATTTAATCGGTGATCGTTTTAGTGATTTTATTTACAAAGAGAAAAGTGAAACAATACCTCTCAATTAGTTAAGCTATTTTGAAGTACGTCAATAGGTAGTTATGAGCACGATCATTTGGGATAAGAAGTTAATCGAAAAATACAATATTAACGGCCCCAGATACACATCATATCCGACGGCATTAATGTTGTCTGAACAGTTTTCTCAAGATCGCATCGCCAATGCACTGAAGACGAACGGCGATGAACTGTGCTTATATCTACACTTACCATTTTGTCATAAACTCTGCTATTACTGTGGCTGTAACAAGATTATTACCCGCCACCAGCATAAAGCAGACAAATACTTAGACTACCTCGCACAAGAAATGGCGATGTATCAGCCATTAGTTAAAAACAAGAAAATTCGTCAAATTCACTTAGGCGGGGGAACGCCTACCTTTTTGACCGAGAAACAACTGACACGACTGATGAGCTCGATTCATCAACATTTTACCTTTGCCGAAAACCCAGAGGTGAGCATTGAGATAGATCCGCGCAGTTGCAGCGATGAGAAACTGTATCACCTGCGTGATCTTGGATTTAACCGTGTCAGTTATGGCGTACAGGACTTTGATAAGAAAGTACAAATTGCCATTAACCGCGTGCAGGATGTCGATCTTATTGCACATCAGTTAAAACTCAGCAAAGAACTGGGCTTTGACTCAATTAACCTCGACTTAATTTATGGCCTGCCGTACCAGCGCCCGGAAACCTTTAAGAAGTCGATAGAGCAGGTCATTGAAATGAGCCCCGATCGTATTTCCGTATTTAGCTACGCGCATTTACCACAGCGCTTCGCTGGGCAGAAGAAAATATCGGAAGAGTCCATTCCACAGCCGTCAGTTAAGTTAAGCTTGCTCGAACAAGCCATTACTCAGCTCAACGACGCGGGCTATCAGTTTATTGGCATGGATCACTTTGCTAAAAAAGACGACGGCTTAGCCATTGCCCAACGCGAAGGTCGCTTACAGCGTAACTTCCAGGGTTACACCACAGACGGTCAGGACGCATTACTAGGCTTGGGCGTGTCCTCTATTAGCCAGGTTAATGGTGTGCTATGGCAGCATGAAAAAGAGCTACCAGCTTACTACAAAATAATAGATGACGGACAAAAGCCCATTGTTAAAGGCATGGCATTGAACGACGAAGACAAAGTGCGGGCAGCACTTATTTCACAAGTCATATGCCACTTTGAGATCGATATAGAAATTTTTAAAGCCGAGTGGAATATCGACGATTTCTGGGCACACTTTGCTGAAGCCATACCGCTATTGAAACCGTTTATTGAAGACGGCTTGGTCGACGTATCCGACAAAAAACTCCGCGTCACAGAAATAGGCCGCCTCTGGGTACGCAGCATTTGTGCCTGTTTCGATGAGTACCTAAATCACGGTCAAAATCGCTACTCCAAAGTGGTTTAATATGA
This sequence comes from Salinivibrio sp. SS3, assembly GCF_001722105.1. Taxonomy (NCBI): domain Bacteria; kingdom Pseudomonadati; phylum Pseudomonadota; class Gammaproteobacteria; order Vibrionales; family Vibrionaceae; genus Salinivibrio; species Salinivibrio sp. SS3. The sequence goes on from NZ_MEBQ01000043.1 coordinate 318,025, forward strand.
AGAGGCCAGATTGCCTTGTACGATTAATCAGGAGATTGTATGAAAAATTGTCATTGGGAGCCTTCCGAACAGCAGGATCAAATTGCGTCACTTGATGAGCTTAGGCAAAAGTGTCCTGTTGCCCAAAGCGAGATGTTAGGTCATGCGGTACTAACGCATAGCGATGTCCGCTCGGTTATCGAAGATCATGAAACGTTCAGCAATGCAGCAGGCTCCCACTTGTCGGTTCCAAACGGCATGGATCCGCCAGAGCATGGTATTTTTCGAGAAGTGATTGAGCCGTACTTTAAGGCTGATCACTTACGGGATTTTGAACCCACTTGTCGGCAAATTGCTCAGGCTATTATTAGCAGAATTACACCGAATACGGCATTGGATGTGGTCAGTAAAATCGCAAAGCCTTTTGCATTACATATTCAGTGCGCCTTTCTCGGTTGGCCAGAATCGCTAACAGGAACACTAGGCGAATGGCTTGAAGCAAACCAGCAGGCCATTGTGAATAACGATAGAGCAACGTTAAAGCAAAAGGCAGATGAGTTTGAAGCATTGATTCATGAACAGCTCGACGTTCGCAGACAATCAGGCTCAACCAAAGGCGACAATACATACCGCTTAATGAATGAAACAGTCACAGTGAATGACAAAACACGCTACCTTCACGAAGAGGAAATTGTCAGCATTTTACGCAATTGGACCGCTGGCGAAGTTGGCACCATTGCTGCTGCTATTAGCAGTATTTTCAACTTCTTCGCAGAAAATCCACTTGTTGCTGAGCAAATACGCAACGGCGACTTAAGTACCGATGACGGGCGTTGTTTCCTAAATCATTGAACTTATCACTCTAGCGGCGATCAGATCATCAACGCCTCAAAACCGGTCTCAGATGATGAGCAAAGCCAAGTACAAAATCAGCAATTGGAAGCAATACAATCAGGCATTGGTTAACCGTGGTTCGATTACCTTTTGGGTTGATGACACCGCTATCCAGACTTGGCACTGCAAAGAGCATCATGGCAAACGAGGGAGAGGCTTTACGTTTACTGATGGTGCCATTGAAACGGCCCTAATGATAAAAGGCATTTTCAAGCTCCCTCTTCGCGCCCTGCAAGGCTTTCTCGACTCGATATTTAGCCTGATGGACGTGCCGCTAAAATCGCCGTCATACAGTTGTATCAGTAAACGGGCGAAGACGGTTGAGGTTAACTACCGATTACCCAGTCGTGGGCCCGTTGCTCACGTCGTCATTGATGCTACCGGTTTAAAAGTGTTCGGCGAGGGAGAGTGGAAAATCCGCAAACATGGCCAGGAAAAACGCCGTGTTTGGCGAAAGCTGCATCTCGCGATCGATGACAGTACACATGAAGTGATTTCTGCCGTCGTTAGCTTAGCGTCTGTCGGCGACAATGAAGCCCTACCGACGCTGCTCAACCCGTTACGCCGAAAAATCGCCCAAGTCAGCGCTGACGGTGCTTACGATACGAAAGCCTGTCATCAGGTGCTCAAGAAAAAAGGCATCAAACCGACCATTCCACCGCGCAGCAATGCGGGTTACTGGGAGGACGGCCACCCTCGCAATGCAGCCGTCAGCGCCTTGAAATCGGGTAACTTAGAAGACTGGAAACAAGAAGAGGGTTATCACCAACGCTCTCTGTCAGAAACAGGCATGTCCCGATACAAAACGTTAATCAGCCCTGAGCTGACCCTACGCAACTATGATGCCCAAGTTGGCGAAGCATTGGCCAACGTGAAAGCAATAAACAAAGTCATAAGACTTGGTATGCCTGTTAGTTACCGAGTTGATTGATGGGAGCAATCCCATTGGGATCAGTGCGTTAGGTGAATGATTTGATCAACAACGCCCCGATGACGCTATAGACGAAATACTGCGCCTTGACCCTCCACTTATTTCAAACCGCCGCCGCGCAACCAAAGACACCGAAATATCCGGTTACCCTGTCAAAAAAGGCGAAAAAGTGACCGTACTCTGGGCCTCGGCCAATCGTGATGAGTCCGTATTCGACAAAGCAGACGTCTTTAACCCTGAGCAAAACAAGGCCCACAACCTACTTTACGGCAGAGGCATACACGTATGTCCCGGCGCACCGTTGGCCAGAATGGAACTTCGTATATTCACTGAAGAATTACTAAAACACATTGGGGAATTCGAAGTAACCGGCGAATCTAAGCGAGCCAATTACCCGTCTGGTGGGTTCAATAATCTTATAATTAAAGTAACGGCTACCGAAGAGAAAAGCTCTACAGCAAATCAAAACTCAATACAGATAAAGCAGCAGCAAGAACAGATAAAGTAAATAACTGCCGCGACAGAAGAAATCTCTTCAACTTTGGAGCGGATATCCCGAAACACTCAACAAGTTGTATAAGTCTTAAAAAATGCCAATGTAGTGGCCCATTAACTACCCGATAGTATGGAGTCTATGAATTAGGTTGGCATATAGACCATCACAGGCTCTCAGGAAATCAGGGAAGTTATCGAAGAGCAATCTCGTCTTATCCGAGTCTTACAGGATCATGGCGACGAAGTCCACGTCCAAGAAATATTTGAACTACTATTAATCGGAGTAATTAAGACTGAGTGTGGGTGCAACGTGACTGTGATTTGGAATGAAAAAAAACTTGAATTCGAAATTTTCCCATGGAGTCAGAATTTCGAGACCGGATTGGACGATATTGATAATCAACACCGTATGCTTGTCGATATCGTAAATCGCCTGGCCTCGCAATTCTCTTCGATAAATTCAGACGTGAATAGCGCTACAATACTGGACGAGCTTGAAGATTATGCCAAGTATCACTTTGAGTACGAGGAAAACGTTTGGAAAAAACATTTTGGTCAGTCAAAAGACACAAAGAATCACCATGATGCCCACCAAACTTTTTTTCACAAAATCAGAAAGTTACGTCAAACTACTGAACGGCACGAAGCAGTGTTGGCAAATTTGTTTAACTTTATTACCCGTTGGCTAGTCTTCCACATATTGGAATCGGATCGCCGCCTAGCATTAACAATTCAGGCGATGGACGATGGCATGGATCTCTACGCCGCAAAAACGTATGCAGATATGCAATTAAATGGATCAGCATCAGTGCTTGTTTCCGCATTATTAGAGATTTACGGGAAGTTATCAGCCAACACTATTCAATTAATACGCGAAAAAACGGCCAGAAAGCAAGCCGAAGATGAATTGCATCAGTTACAACAGGATCAACTACTAAAAGCTTTAGACAAGCAAGCAGTTGATCATCAAAAACAATTAGAGTTCTTGGCGTATTCAGATTCTCTAACCGGCTTGTGGAACCGAAATGGCCTCGTTCGCTGTATTCGCGAGATGCGAGACACGATCAGATCAACAGACCAAGTTTCCATAATATCACTGAACCTAGACAATTTTAAAGAAACTAACAAACAGTTTGGAGAGGATGCAGGAGATCATGTGCTATGGGTTTTTTCACAACGCTGGCTCGATGTTTTGCCTCCAGGTGCTACCGTTGCCAGAATATCTGGTGATCAGTTCGCTGCTCTCCTGCCAAATGGGTACCAAGCGGAGTCTGTTTTGCAAGTTGTACAAGAAACCTGCAAGCATCCGGTTGTTTTTAATGATAAAACAATATCAATCCGTTTTACAGCGGGGGTTTTCCTTTTCTCTGCAAATGAATTTAAAGATGGATCTGATGTAGACGCACTCCTGAGGTTCGCAGATCAAACGCTTTTTAACGCTAAGCAGGAAGCGAAGGGTAGCTGGTTGTTAATGGATGCAAACCAGAAAAAAGCTCATCAATCACGCCAACGGTTACTCACGGAAATCCGTGAAGCTCTGAAGGTAAAACAATTTCAGTTGGTCTATCAACCGAAAGTAAACCTAAGAACAGGTTCCGTTCTAGGCGTTGAGGCGCTCATCCGTTGGAAGCATCCAGAAAAAGGATTGTTATCTCCAGCGTATTTTCTATCAGAAATCGAAAATCATCCCCTTATTGTGGACATTGGTAGATGGGTTATTGAAGAATCGCTGCAGCAGATGCACAAGTGGGATCAAAAGGGGTTGAACCTAACTATGAGTGTTAATGTGGCTGCTCTTCATCTTCAATCTCCAGCCTTCTCAGACGAACTTCAGCAATCGTTCGATCGTTTTCCGGAAATCGATCCGTCGCGATTTGATCTTGAAATACTAGAGACCGCCACGTTGGGCGATCTTCAATCCTCGGTGTTGGTGATTAACGAATGTCGGAGCATGGGAGTAACGTTCTCTCTTGACGACTTTGGTACGGGCTACTCATCTTTGGCTTATTTAAAACAATTACCTGTTCAGACAATAAAAATTGACAAAGAGTTTGTGAGCGGTGCTGATGAAAGAAGGGAAAATATATCTATTCTAGAAGGCATAATTGCATTGGCAGAAGCATTTGATAAAGAGGTTATCGCTGAAGGTGTAGAAACAATTGAACAAGGTGAGCTTCTGCTCGAACTCGGATGTTTTCACGCCCAGGGTTACGCCATGTCACCACCTTTGCCGCCAGAAAGACTTCCGCAGTGGCTCGCCTGTTGGAAGCCATTCCTGCAATGGACTCTAGGACACAGAAAATAAGTGAGCTATTGGCAAAGATGGTGTATCGAGATCATGCACTAGCCTATTGCGCAGTCTCCATTTATTTCACGCCATCGATTAAACGAACATCCCTCACTACATCAGCCAGTCGCTTAAAACCTCGTCCTGGTCCCTGCGCGATCCCTGGTTAAGAAAGTAACTGTTTCACTTCTTCTCACAAACTTTCAGAAGGGAAAGCTAACATAGTGTCATAAATGCAAAGAAGGAGTTTAACTCCCTCTTTATTTACAGATGGATGTGTCAACTTAATTTGCCTTACGCAGCCCTATATTAGCCTGTGCCGCACAGTTGATTGTCTGCGTCGCCTCGTCGCGATGGTAATGACGAGCTGTGTGCTCTTTACGACGCCCAGCGCTGAACGCAGAAACACGCTTAAGGTAACCAATAACTCGAGTGCCGTAATCAATGTTATTGGAGTGGCAGCTTGAGCATTCACTTAACGTGCGTTTGTCGATGTGTTCACACTCGTTACAAATAGTGATTTTGACGTTAATGCAGAAGTAGTTACAGCCGGTTTTCGCAGCGATATTCAGCAACGACAAGTAACCCGTGGTGTTCAGTTTTTCATCGAGGTTTAGGTGTAGTGCGGAGCCGCCGTCTAAATATTCCACCAGCTCTTTACCGTGCATAACGAATTTATCTAAGGCATTGGTTTCATCGTCCTCAACGACATAGAAGTACGAGTTGTAGCACTCGCGCGATACTTTATAACCGTCGGCTTTGTCCCATTTTGCATTCTTAACACCTAAGTTTTCGGCAGGCACAAACTCGGTATTAAACATATAACCGTATTCCGCTTTGGCGGCTTTATTGGCGTCATAAATAACCTTCAAGTGACGTTTGACAAAGCTCTTATACTCTGGGTTATTGCTTGCTCTAATGCCTTGAGATTCCGCGGCTTCGACCATGCCGTTAATGCCAATGGTCAGGAATTGTTTGTCCAGACTAATAAAACCAGCGTCATAGACTGTCAGCATACCCGCTTCTTTGTACTCCTCCATCAGCTTGCGGTAAGCCACTTGATACTTATGAATTTTGCTAATTTCCTCTTCTAAGTCACGACCGTCCTGCACTAGACGGTTCATATTAATGGTAATGACATTAATAGAGCCTGTCGCAACACCGCCGGCACCCAGGGTGTAAGAGAAGGTATTGTCGCTAATTTCCGAGCGCAGACGGCAACAGGACGCAAGTGAGTCGGCATTGTCTGACAAATACAAAAAGAACGAATTACCGTTGGCCAATTCAGCCGCCATTTTTTTCGCGAAGACCTGATCTTTACAAGCGCCGTCTTCCGTTAACATGGCAACGGTCACAACTGGGAAGGTCAAAATAGACTTTTCACGCTCTTTATTGAACCAGTCTAAGAAGAAGTCCTGCAAAGCACTGACGGTTTCCCACTTAGGTTTACTAAAGTCTCTCGGAAATACGAAGTCGCCAAACATACTATCGAAATAGTGCTTGTCGTACACAGAAATGTTCCAGAACACACTTTGATAACCGCGTGCAGCCGCAGGTTGATTAATCGCATACACAACGTGCTGTAAGTGATTTTCGATTTGCTTGCGGTGCGTGTTTAAGTAGTCATCACCGTAGTCTTTACGCGCGAAATAGTCGAAGTAAGTTAAGAACTCAACGGTTGCCACAGCGCCAGCGTATTGCGAGCTAACCGCAAAAACAAAATTCACAAAGGAGCCACAAAACGACTCTAAATGTTTAGGCGCCAGCGACTCACCACCGAGTTTCGTCAAGCCGTCCATTAAAAACGGATACATAGTCACTGACACGCAATATGGCTTCAGACTGGTCTCATCGTGCACGTAAATTTCATGATTTTCTATTTGACGTACGTATTCTTTCGCTAAGTTGTCGTCGAACAACGCCGCAATTTTGTTACTGACCTGCTTGCGGTTAACCTGTACGAAGAAGTCTTTCATCAGCTCAGCTTCTAAGGTCGCGATATTTTTCTGAGTAACGTTCGCGTTGGCGTCCATTTTCGAACCGTCCGCCGCATTCTGTGCGTTCAGGTAATCCGCAATAAAGTCTACTTTTTCTGAAACCTGGTCGTCGTTTAAACGCAACATAATTATTCTCCTGTCAGAAACTTGCAGTTCAGTAGCTGCTTTGTTCTTAAATCATAAAATTTTTGGTTGGTATGGGGGCTGTCTAAACCGCCCTTTTCGGCTATCCATGGCCCGGTTTTTAAGTACGTCAACTGCTCCCTGATGCGCAAAGAGACATCCTCGTAACCTGTATAAAGGCAGGTTTCCAGCCCTTCTGCGCGAACTCGTTTTAAGTGTTTTATCAGCGCTTCTGATTGCCATTCACCGCCCAGAAACAACACGCACGTAATGAGCCCTGTGTACATAGTTAAGCGCTCCTGTAAGTAGTCTTCGGTCAACGCTAAACCGCTGCCGACTGGCCAACTGTCCACACTATGACAACCTTTACACCCGACCGGGCATCCGGTGATGGTGTAAGCTAATGCCACTTCACCCGGCACTTCCTGCCAAACAATCTGTTCAGAGCTGTAATGTAGCTGTTGCGGATAGCCTGCCATAAAAAACCATATATAGATATTAAATTCAAATATATCACTACATATTGTGCCTTGATAGCATAGATGACATAAAACACTGTGCATTGATCAACTTCAAAAAACACGTTAAACATCTCTGATGGAGGGTATAAAATACCTTTTAAGTTTTTTTTACTAATAAGGTTAAAAAAACCCTTTAATTTTAAGTCAAAAAAACCATAAGGGATAATTTCACAATAAAATCAAATGATTAAATATTGGCACTGAATTTGCTCTAATCATAAAAACAATTAGATCAACATCACTATTCATTCTTATCTGAGGGAGTAACAATCCATGATGTGGTTCAGTGGTATCAAGGGGGTCAACAATGGCTGGATATCGTAAGCTTTGGTGGACACTAATCGGTGTTCTTGCAATTACTTTTAGTGTTTTAGGTTATTTTGGAACGGAAGTTTACCGGGAAGCTCCGCCTATTCCGGATAAGTTCATGAGTACCGACGGTAATGTCATTGCAACCGAAGAATCGGTTCTGGAAGGACAAACCGCATGGCAGTCAGTCGGTGGTATGCAGTTAGGTTCTATTTGGGGTCATGGTGCGTATCAAGCGCCTGACTGGACAGCCGACTGGCTGCACCGTGAACTGCTGGCGTGGTTAGACATTCGGGCGCAGGAAGTTTTCGGCAAGTCGTATGACGAGCTTAACGGTGTTCAACAAAACCAGCTCGAGTATGAACTGAAGGAAGAGTACCGCACTAATACGTACGACAAATCGTCTAATACGGTTATTTTAAGCGAACGTCGTATTCAGGCTATTGAACAAACCGGTGAGTACTACTCGAAGCTATTCAGTGACGACCCTGAACTACGCCCTACCCGCGTCAGCTACGCCATGAAGGAAAACACACTGCCTTCAGCTGAACGCCGTGCGCAAATGAACGACTTTTTCTTCTGGACCGCATGGGCAGCTGCTACTGAGCGTCCTGATGCCGATATCACTTATACCAACAACTGGCCACACGAAACACTGATAGACAACGTGCCTAGCGCGGAAAACATCATTTGGTCTATTGTCAGTGTCATTCTCTTAATTGCCGGTGTGGGTTTCCTTATTTGGGCGTGGGCTTTTTTACGTGACAAAGAGGAAGAGGAACTCGTTGCGCCAGAGCATGACCCTATTTCTAAGGTTAAACTAACCCCTTCACAGAAAGCCCTCGGCAAATATTTGTTCATTGTGGTTGCGCTGTTCGCGTTCCAGGTACTTCTGGGTGGTTTAACGGCTCACTATACCGTCGAAGGACAAGAGTTCTACGGTATTAATATCTCTGAGTGGTTTCCCTACTCACTGACTCGTACCTGGCACATTCAGGCCGCCATGTTCTGGATTGCGACTGGATTCTTAGCCGCAGGTTTATTCCTGGCGCCGATTATTAACGGCGGCAAAGATCCTAAGTACCAAAAACTTGGCGTGGACGTCTTATTCTGGGCACTCGTGCTGGTCGTGGCAGGTACTTTTATCGGTAACTGGTTGGCCATTGCGCAAATCATGCCTGCACACCTGAACTTCTGGTTAGGTCACCAGGGCTATGAGTACGTCGACTTAGGTCGTCTGTGGCAAATTGGTAAGTTCCTGGGCATCGTCTTCTGGCTTGTGCTGATGATGCGCTGTGTTGTTGGCGCCTTCAAAGAGAAAGGCGACAAGAACTTACTGGCATTATTCACCGCCTCAGTCGTTGCCATTGGCCTGTTCTACGGTGCCGGCTTCTTCTACGGCGAGCGCACTCACATTTCTATCATGGAATACTGGCGCTGGTGGATTGTTCACCTGTGGGTAGAAGGCTTCTTTGAAGTATTTGCCACAGCCTCTCTGGCGTTCATTTTCCACAGCATGGGCTTGGTTTCTCGCCGCATGGCTACCGTTGCTGCACTAGCGTCAGCATCGTTGTTCTTGCTTGGTGGTGTACCGGGTACCTTCCACCACTTGTACTTTGCCGGCACAACCACACCGGTTATGGCGGTGGGCGCTACTTTCTCAGCGCTAGAAGTGGTACCGCTAATTGTGCTGGGCTATGAAGCGTGGGAAAACTATAGCCTGCAAAAACGTGCAGACTGGATGAAACATCTTAAATGGCCACTACTGTGCTTCGTTGCCGTTGCGTTCTGGAACATGTTAGGTGCCGGCGTATTAGGTTTCATGATCAACCCGCCTATCTCGTTATACTATGTACAAGGTTTGAACACTACGCCGACTCACGCACACGCAGCACTATTCGGTGTATACGGGTTCCTGGCACTAGGCTTTGTCCTACTCGTATTACGCTATATTCGTCCAACTCTTCAGTTCGACGAAAAGCTGATGAAAATGGCTTTCTGGACAATGAACATTGGTTTAGCGCTAATGCTCTTCACTAGCTTGCTACCAGTCGGTTTCATTCAGTTCTACGCCGCTGCAACTGAAGGTTTATGGTACGCACGAAGCGAAGCCTTCATGCAACAACCGCTGCTGCAGAACCTACGTTGGTTCCGTACTGTCGGTGACATGGTCTTCATCGTGGGTGCATTTGCTGTCACTTGGCAAGTTATTAAAGGCTTACGCCATAAATCTGTTTAGCTCTCAACAAACCAAGCTTGTACGATTCTATGTGGAGGCTTGGTTTTCCTTTTTGGAGATCCCATGCAGTTAATCGAAAAACTAGGATACGTCCGCAGCAATCAATGCTCGTCAACCCAGTCACAGTTACGACAACGTATTGAACAGGTCGAGTCAGAAAACAGCACCCTGTTAGGTCAACTTGAATCAGCTAATAAAACCATCTCCCAGCAGCAGAAAGAGCTCGCTGACTACCAGCAGCGCTTGTCTTTCATTGAGAACTTCACAGAATCATTATCCGGTTACCAAAACACCTTTTCGCAACTCAGTAACTTGCTGCAACGCGAACGGGAAACCATTCTCACTATTGACCAAAACAATCAGTCAGGTGAGTCCACTATGTCTGCAGTAGTAGGGAATTTGTCGTCGATTGTCGGTGATATTGAGTCAACTTCCGAGAGTATCGCAGCGTTAAAGGGCCATACTCAGGAAATTGAACAAACCAGTGGCGATGTCCGCGGTGTCGCTGAAACCACTAACTTGCTGAGTCTGAATGCCAATATCGAGGCTGCACGTGCCGGCGAGCATGGACGTGGTTTTACTGTGGTTGCTAACGAGGTTAGAGCGCTTTCTCAGCGCACCACCGAATTGACCGATCGCATTAACGATAAAGTGGGACAAATTGTACAAGGTGTTGATTCAAGTCACTCTTTGAGTGTTGAAGCCATGCACACTACGCGTGAAAATATTGAGTCGACAAAGCAATATTTAGCGTTGTTGGCCGAAGAAAATACGCACATTAAGCAACTGGGCGGCAGTATTTCTAACAGTGCGTTACTGGCGCAAATTGAGCTCGCCAACATTGAAGAAATGCAATTGCGCATGGACGTGTACCGTGTGTATTTGGGTACATTAAATGCGAATGACTGCAATGTTGTTGATTCTGACAAATGTGGCATTGGTCGATGGTATTACTCGGAATTATTCCGAGAGCGTTTCAAAGCGCATTCAAGTTATCTGGCCATTGAAGCGCCTCACGATAAGGTTCATGTTTGTGCACAAACAGTTATTGACGCTATAAAAAAAGACGAGCACGGTCTAGCTCAGCAAGAGCTTAAGAATATGGAGCAATACAACCGCGAGGTGAATCAGCACATTCGCACCATGTCGGAAAGTTTATTGGAGGATGTATGAGCCACAAACCCGATACCAAAACCGCGATGTATCAGTTATTGGACGTTATTCGCGAATACACTCTCTTTGACTTTAAACAATAAGATTGGTAAGGTTTTATTTTATTAGAATATTTCTTAGTGAATTATAGCCGTCCTACAATAGCTATTCTTGGCTAAGAAAAGTTTCATGTCCAATATATAGTAAAAGAGCGTACAAGCAATAATTAACATGCATACACATCGGTGCATATAGATAAAAAAGCGCAGATACTGTCTGCGCTCTGTATCTTAATCATATACTCAGATCATCATTCATATTATTGCATCAGCGGAGAGTTTTCTAATTGAAAGTCAAATCCTTTTATATTTGAGTCTATTAATATGGTTTGAATATATTGTGCAATATTTTTCCGTTTAACCTTCTCATTAAGATAAAGAGATATCGATTCTTTTACCATATTAAAATCAAGCTGACTACCATCAACTCGACGATTGATATTGGCCACATGTACGCCATAGCGGGTTTCAATAGGTTTATTTAATAGACCCATGGGCGCGGTAAATATTTGCTTTTCGAACTCAGCTACTGTTTGACCTTGAGTGATTTGTCCTAAATTCCCCCCTTGCTTAGAAGAAGGACAGGCTGAGTATTGTTTCGCCAAATCGTAGAAGGTGGCTTTATTTTCTTTCAGTAACTCTATTAAATATTCTGCAAATTCTACTACCTTTATTCTCTCTTCAACATCCTCTGGAGGACAAGCCAGTAGGATGTGATCTACTTCTAGCAACGGTGCTGTACAAAATTTATCTTTATTTGTTATATAATAATGATAACACTCTTCGTCAGTAGCAGATGGATAGATCCCTTCGAATTGTATTAGTTTTTCAATAATGTCATACTCTTCAGTTGGTTCAAGTTTTTTGTCTTCAGGCCAAAGAGATAAGCTTACTGCTCGTTGTTTTACGACTTCGTTAATAATTAGAGCTTCAACAGCCTTAACCATCGCTTCTCTTTTCGTTTCTGCAGGATGATACTGAACCTCCTGCATTATTATCGAAGAGTCTAGTTTAATTTCATTTATAGTGATTTCTGGAACGTCTGACACATTCATTATACTACTCCTATAACTAGAAAAGACAAGCCTATGAAGGCTTGTCATTTTTTTATTTTTGACGCACGATTTGGTATTGCCGTGTCAAATATTCGATAGGCACACTCCAAATATGAACCAATCGACTAAATGGGAACAATAGGAACAAGGTTATTCCCCAAAAAACATGTGCACGATAAATCCAATGAACATCAGATATAAAGGTTATAGCCTCTTCCGGTCTAAAGGTTAATAAATACTTCGACCATGTCATTAAGTTTTTCATTTCTTGACCATCCATATGACCACTAGAAATGAATATAGAAAACATACCTAATATGAGTTGTAAATAAATAACTAGAACAATTGCGGTATCCATTCGTGTACTTGATGCACGAATTCTAGGATTAAACAATCTTCGGTAAACTAAATAAGTCAGACCAATAAAGCATAATACACCAAAGAAGCCGCCTGCTCCCATGGCAATTAACTGTTTATCTTGTAGGGTAATGCCTAACATATGCCACACTTCGTAAGGTATAACTAATCCACCAAAATGACCGAAAAAAATGCCAATAATACCTATGTGAAACAGATTACTTGCTACTCGAAAATGTTTATTTGAGAGCATTTGACTTGAACCGGTTTTCCATGTGTATTGATCTTTATCATAACGAATCAAGCATCCTAAAAAAAACACAACAGATACTATATATGGATAAATACCGAAAATTAACATATCGATAAAGTTCATAGCTAGACCTCTTTTGTTTGAGTGGCTGATGCTGTCTCATCCATTGACATCCAATTTACTGGCACTTCCTGATCTTTGCGTTGATTCTCAGTTGGCCGATGCTGATTAGTTGGACATCCACCGTTAACGCTATCACCACCAAAAGTAACAGCCTCTTCTTCCCATACTTTGTCTAATTCTTTAGGTGTATGATCTTCTTTTTCATTTTTAACCTGCTCTCGAAGTTCTGAGATATTAACTTTCGCACCACATAAATCCAACAGTCCCCACATTAAACTCGCATACCCTGATTCACGCTTTTCTAAACGAACAGCGAGTAAACTTAAAACGGGAATAATATCTTCTATCCAACCAATTCCTTGCTCACCTTGCGTTGACGAAAATTCAAGAAATAGAGGGAGATGATCAGGCAATTCATTATGCGCAATTTCAAGCCCTGCTTTTTCATACTGAGCGAGTAAGTCGACCATAGCTTGGCCTCGATCTCGTGATTCACCATGAATATGTTCATAAATTAATAAAGATAATGAGCGACCACGTTCAAACAACCCATCGTAGTCAGACTGCCAATCGAGTAATGGCATTTCACTGCATCGGTCTATAAAGGAAATAATCTCTTGTTTATTTCTCTTTGATAGAACACTAGATGTTACAATATCTATCAACTCATCTCGATATAATTCGATTTCTAACTCTGGATAATCTAGCAATCGACCAATTAGTGCAATAAGTTGTGAAGTATTATTTCCACTTTTTTGATTTGTCATTTTTCTTACTCCTGTATCTCTACGGGGATAACTTCACGCACCGTCTGGCTTTTACCACCAAATAGGTCAGTCTCGCCGGTCGAACACCCATTACCAAATGTAAAACCACAACCGCTTTTGATGTCGTAAGCATTTTCTGCATAACTAGTATGGCTAGTCGGGATTACGAACCTGTCTTCGTAATTTGCAAGCGCCATGACCTGATACATTTCTTCAATTTGTGCCTGAGTTAGTTTAACTGCGTCGAGAACTTCAAAATTTTCCTCACACTCAACTTGTTGACTACGCTTATACTCACGCATTGCCATCAATCGCTCAAGTGACCGTATAACAGGTTGCTCTTCACCTGCAGTTAGCAAATTAGCAAGATATTTTATCGGAATACGTAATGACTTTAGGTCAGGAAGTACACTACTTTTCTCAATTTCTCCGGCTTCAACTGCGGATTGAATTGGCGATAAAGGTGGCACATACCAAACCATCGGCAAAGTACGATACTCTGGATGAAGCGGTAACGCGACTTCCCATTCCATAGCCATTTTATAAACTGGAGACTGTTGCGCTGCTTCAATCCAATTAGCAGCTATACCTTCTTTCTCAGCTTCAGCGATCACGGCCGGATCAAAGGGATCGAGAAATATATCTCTTTGCGCTTGATAAAGATCTTTATCATTCGGTACCGATGCCGCTTGCTCAATTTTATCAGCATCGTACAACATAACACCTAAGTAACGAATGCGACCTACACACGTTTCAGAACAAATTGTTGGTTGCCCTGCTTCAATACGTGGATAACAAAAAATACATTTTTCTGACTTACCCGTTTTCCAATTGTAATATATTTTTTTGTAAGGACACCCAGAGACACACATCCGCCATCCACGGCACTTATCTTGGTCAATAAGTACAATACCGTCCTCTTCACGTTTATAGATGGCACCACTTGGACAAGACGCAACACATGCAGGATTAAGACAGTGCTCGCATAAACGCGGTAAATACATCATAAACGTATTTTCGAACTGTCCATAAATGTCTGCTTGGATTTGATCAAAGTTCTTATCTTTGCGACGTTTTTTGAATTCGGTACCTAAGATCTCCTCCCAGTTAGGTCCCCATTCAATTTTTTCCATCCGTTTTCCGGAAATCAGCGAACGGGGTCGCGCAATGGGCTGATGCTTACTTTCTCCCGCACGATGAAGGTGCTGATAATCAAAGTCAAATGGTTCGTAGTAATCGTCAATTTCAGGTAAGTCGGGGTTTGCGAATATATTAGCTAAAATCCGACGTTTCCCACCTTGTTTCGGCTCTAATTTTCCTTGCTTAGTTCGAATCCAACCACCGTTCCATTTTTCTTGATTTTCCCATTCTTTGGGATAGCCGATGCCAGGTTTAGTTTCAACATTATTAAACCACGCATACTCCATTCCTTCACGCGATGTCCATACATTTTTACAGGTAACCGAGCAAGTGTGACAGCCTATACACTTGTCGAGATTCAAAACCATGCCGATTTGAGCTCTAACTTTCATATTATTTCTCCACTTCGTGAAGATTTTCATCTAATACATCTTCACTATCATCATCCAGCCAATCCACGCGATCCATTTTTCGAACTACTACAAACTCATCACGATTACAACCTACAGTGCCGTAATAGTTAAATCCGTAAGATTGTTGTGCATAACCCCCAATCATATGGGTTGGCTTCATAATTGCTCGAGTTACAGAGTTATGAATACCACCTCTAGTACCAGTTAGCTCGGAACCCGGTATGTTCACAATCCGCTCTTGCGCGTGATACATCATTCCCATTCCTTCGGGGACACGTTGAGAAACAACAGCTCTAGCAGCAATCGCACCATTTGCGTTAAATGCTTCGATCCAATCATTATCTTCAATGCCAGCCGCAGTCGCGTCTGTTTCTGACATCCAAATAATTGGTCCACCACGTGATAGTGTAAGCATGAGTAAATTATCTGAATATGTGCTGTGAATCCCCCACTTCTGGTGTGGTGTAATCCAATTAAGCACAACTTCTTTATTGCCATTAGGCTTCATACCCTGCACATTTTGCGTGGTTTTCAGGTTGACCGGCGGCTTATAAAGACAGTGCATTTCACCAAAATCACGCATCCATTGATGATCTTGATAAAATTGTTGTCGACCTGTAATCGTACGCCAAGGAATTAGCTCGTGAACATTGGTATATCCAGCATTGTAAGAAACATGCTCGTCTTCTAACCCGGACCAAGTCGGTGAGCTAATAATTTTACGTGGTTGCGCAACAATATCTCTAAATCGAAGTTTCTCTTCTTCTTTAGGCTTGGCTAAGTGAGTGTGATCAAGACCGGTAACTTTACTAATTGACTCCCAAGCCTTGACAGCTACTTGTCCATTTGTTTCCGGCGCTAATGATAAAACGACTTCTGCTGCGTCAATGGCTGATTCAATTTTTGGTCTGCCTTGGTTAACACCTGGTTTAATGTGCTTTTTATTCAACTCACCTAAGAATTTAACTTCGTCTTGTGTATTCCAATTAATCCCCTTACCACCGTTTCCTAGTGTATCCAGGAGTGGCCCTAATGACGTGAACTTTGCATAGGTATTCGGATAATCTCGCTCTACCACCATCATATTTGGCGCTGTCTTGCCAGGAATGAGATCACATTCTCCTTTCCACCACGCTTTAATATCAAATGGCTGCGCAAGCTCACCCGGGGTATCGTGCTGCATAGGCACAGTCACAATGTCGTTTTCGATACCTAGGTGTCCTTCGCACTGTTGGGAGAAAGATTTTGCAATCCCTTTGAAAATTTCCCAATCACTTTTTGATTGCCAAACAGGATCCACAGCTTTAGATAAAGGATGAATAAATGGATGCATATCGGACGTATTCAAATCGTCCTTTTCATACCAAGTTGCGGTAGGTAGAACAATATCTGAATACAAACAAGTTGTAGACATTCTGAAGTCTAGTGTAACTAAAAGATCAATCTTTCCTTCAGGTGCACTATCACGCCATTTTATATCTTCAGGCTTCTCTTCCCCTTCCTCGCCTAAGTCTTTACCAAGCAAGCCGTGCTTGGTGCCCAGAAGGTGACGAAGCATATATTCATGACCCTTCCCTGAAGATCCAAGTAAATTAGACCGCCAGATAAACATGTTTCGAGGATAGTTTTTTGGATTGTCAGGATCTAAACAGGCAAATTCTAAGCTTCCTGCTTTTAATTGATCCACAGTATAATCTACCGAATCTTGCCCTTGCTCATGTGCATCTCGGCACACCTTCAAGGGATTTTTACTCAACTGTGGCGCTGACGGCAGCCAACCCATGCGTTCTGCACGTGAATTAAAGTCTATGATCGAGCCCTCCCAATCTTTTTTATTAGATAAAGGAGAGACAATTTCACTCATATGTAGCTTTTCATAACGCCACTGATCAGAATGTGCATAAAAGAAGGATGTGCCATTCATATGACGAGGTGGGCGACTCCAATCCAAACCAAATGCTAAAGGCTGCCAACCTGTTTGTGGACGAAGTTTTTCTTGACCTACATAGTGAGCCCAACCACCACCGCTTTGTCCAATACAACCGCACATGATTAGCATATTGATTAAACCACGATAGTTCATGTCCATGTTGTACCAGTGATTCAAACCAGCACCGACAATGATCATGGAACGACCACGTGTTTTTGCTGCAGTGTCAGCAAATTCATTTGCAATTTTAATCACATCATTTTGGGGGACGCCTGTTATTTGTTCCTGCCAAGCTGGCGTATAGGCAAGATTATCGCTATAGGATTGTGCGCAATTCGGATCATCATATCCATTGTCAACACCATAGTTAGCAAGCGTTAAGTCAAATACAGTAGTGACCCAAGCTTCCGACTTATCGGCAAGCTTGATCTTTTTAGCCGGAATACGATGCGTTGTTACTTCATCATGAACTGTATGTTGGAAGTAGCCAAGTTCATGTTCATTGCCCCCAAAATATGGGAAATTTACGGTAATAATCTCATCGTGATCATCTTTTAAGCTCAGGCGGAGTTTCACATCACGATTCGTTGCACCATCACGTTGCTCAAGATTCCATTTAGCATCGCGTTCCCCCCATCGATAGCCAATCGAGCCTTTCGGCGACGTGAGCATATTTGATGACTCATCAATGGCAATGGTTTTCCACTCGGGGTTATTGTCTTGTCCAGCTTTGTCATCCAAGTCACTCGCACGAAGGAACCTCCCTTGCTGCAGACCTCCTTTTTCGGACGGTTCCAACATGACGAGCATTGGCATATCCGAATAACGTCGTACATAATCATCGAAATACTGTGTTGTTTTGTTGACATAAAACTCTTTAAGAATGACATGTCCGAATGCCATGCTTAGTGCAGCGTCGGTTCCTTGCTTGGGTGCTAACCATTGATCGGTAAGTTTAGCCACCTCAGAATAATCAGGGGTAATGCCAATTACTTTCGTCCCTTTATATCGCACTTCAGTTAAGAAGTGAGCGTCGGGTGTGCGTGTTTGTGGAACATTCGACCCCCAACACATAATATAATTTGAGTTGTACCAATCCGCTGACTCGGGGACATCAGTTTGCTCTCCCCAAACTTGCGGTGATGCAGGAGGAAGGTCGCAATACCAGTCATAGAAACTTAAGCAATTACCACCGATTAATGACAGATAACGTGCACCTGCCGCATATGAAATCATCGACATCGCTGGGATAGGCGAGAATCCAAAGATACGATCGGGCCCATACTCTTTGGCCGTGTAGACATTAGACGCACCAATGATTTCGTAGACTTCATCCCAGTGCGCGCGAACGAACCCACCCATACCACGTTTTTCTTTATATTCTCGTGTTTTTGTGGGATTAGTAACAATTGACTCCCAAGCGTCTACAGGGTTGGCATGCTGCTTTTTTGCTTCACGCCATAGTTTAATTAAGCGCTTACGAATTTTGGGGTATTTAAGTCTATTCGCACTATATATGTACCATGAATAACTCGCACCGCGTGGGCAACCTCGAGGCTCATGATTAGGAAGGTCAGGACGAGTTCTAGGGTAATCGGTTTGTTGCGTTTCCCACGTTACAAGTCCATTCTTGACATAGATTTTCCAACTACATGAACCGGTACAGTTAACGCCGTGAGTTGAACGGACAACCTTATCATGCTGCCAACGTTGCCTATAACTGTCTTCCCACTGGCGGGGCTCTTGCGTTGTCACGCCATGACCTTCAGAAAAGTTTTCTCTTTTCTGGGTAAAATAACGTAGCCGATTTAGAAAGTGGCTCATGCCTGACTCCTTTTCGATGGCTTAACTAGTAAACGGTTAACGTGATACGTTAAACTGCGACTAATCCTAAACTTGTTTTCGAATGTACTCTGTGTATATAAGTAGACGTCAAGTGCAGGTATTGTGCAATGCGGTAAAAACAGCAAAAAACAGACAACTACCTATAAAGGGGTATGGGTGAGTATCTAGTAAAAACCTTGATTTTCAATACAATAGACAACTTAGAAAGCAAATAGACGGACTGTATTACTATGACCAATTACTTAGAGGTAACCCCTGATGAGCAGGGTATAAACCGTTCTATTGGTATTTTCGACTCTCTCGTATTCAAAATCGGATTTTTATTGATAATGATTAGCATTATCGCCTTGGTCAGTATGGTCTCAGCCGTGTATATTTCAGATAATGCACAGACTGATGCTCATGCAATAAATTTATCTGGTTCAATGCGTATGCAATCCTATCTTATTTTGAATAAGAAAATAACTAATAATAAATCTGAAGAAATAGACCGTTTAATAAGTGATTTTGAGAAAAAATTGTCTAATCCTGTACTAATGCAAGCTACTAAAAAAACGGAAAAGAAAAAATTACATGACGCTATCTGGTACGATTGGAACAATGAAATTAAGCCGCTAATTTTAGATTCACATCTAACAAACCAAAAACTGAATAAGCTAGAAAAAAAATTAAACGATCTCGTTACTAACATCGACCACCTAGTAAAAACTTATCAAGTACATGCTGAAGACAACAACCGTTTGATCAGACAAATACAAGCCGCATCTCTTTTAATTACAATCTCATTTATATTCTTAGCGATTTATATGGTCAACCATCTCATTAGACGCCCACTCTCAGATTTAACGATAATAGCGACTAAAATAGGTCAAGGTGACTACACAGTTCAAGCTGATGAGCATGGTCATGACGAACTATCAATTCTTGCCAAAACCATTAACAGAATGGTTAGAGCTATTAATGACTCGCATATTCGCATGGAAGAGAAAGTGCGAAAAAAAACAAAGCAGCTAGAAAGAACCAATGAGTCTATTCAACTACTTTACTCTATTTCCAATAAATCCAATCACTCCCATGGAAGCAATATTGATTTTCAACCACACCTTTCGAAACTGTCAGAAGTAACAGGCATTGAAGGGTTAGAGCTATGTCTGATGACAGAAAATGGCACCAAACCCTACCATCATTTAAATACTAAAAAGAGTATTTTGCCATTGAGTTGCCGCAATCGAGATTGCAGTGATTGTGTAAGCTTCGATAGTCCACTGGAATCCGAGGAAGCCTACACATTTCCTCTCGTTTATGATCATAATCATTTCGGTGTGTTGAACTGTGTACCTCGTAACCATGAACCACTCAAGCCTTGGCAATCACAGCTTATTCAGTCTGTTGCAGAGCAGTTTGCGATCACATTGAGTTTAAAACACCGCCAAGACGAAAGTAGACGATTAGCACTCGCTCGTGAACGTACCGTTATCGCGCGTGAGTTACATGACTCTCTCGCTCAAGCACTTTCCTATTTAAAAATTCAGGTTGCCGTATTACAAAAAGGACTCACTGATCCGTCGGTTGATATCAGTATCGAGAATACGATTTCAGATATAAAAACTGCGTTAAATGGTGCATATAAGGAACTCAGAGAACTGTTAACCACTTTCAGATTAAAACTTGAGGGTAGTAGCTTACACGAGGCACTCCAGGAAAGCTTTAAACAATTGTCAGCTCGTTTCAGTGACAAAGAAATAAAGTTTAATAACGACATTAAAAACATGCCTTTTTCCGCCACTGAGCAAGTGCATTTACTTCAAATAGCTAGAGAAGCAGTACAGAATGCCATTCATCATTCCGAAGGAAGTAAAATCGTTATTCTGCTTACAAGTCGCAAAAAAAATGGTTACGTCACTTTGTTAATTCATGATGACGGGATCGGAATTGATACATCAGCCAAAAAAGAAAACCACTATGGTCTTGCTATTATGAAGGAAAGGAGTAGAAGCTTAAAAGGCACGCTTACAATTGGTAATCACGCAAAAGATGGTACAGAGGTTAGATTTGACTTCCAACCTGAATTTAACATTCCTTTAGATGTAGAGAAAACTTATGACTGAAAATTCATCAATTGGGACGATCTTAATGGTCGATGATCACCCTGTTTTTCGCAGAGGTTTGTCGCAACTCTTTTCATTGGATAATGACTTAAAAGTGGTTGGAGAAGCTGACTCTGGCTATGATGCGGTCAGATTGGTAACAGAGCTCGACCCAGACTTAGTAACGTTAGATCTTAATATGGACGGCATGAATGGATTAGAAACAATACGAGCACTCAGAGATTCTGGTTATACAGGACGCATTATCATGTTAACTGTCTCTGACCAAGATGATGATGTTGTCGAAGCGATAAGGTTAGGTGTTGACGGATATTTATTGAAAGATATGGATCCTGACGATATCGTTGAGTCCATTAAGCAAGCGGCTGTGGGAAAAATGGCAATCAGTCCTAAACTCACACAAACTCTTGCGGGCGCACTACGCCAGCCTGCTCCCCACAGTGACCAGCGAACATTGTCAAGCCTCACCGCCAGAGAAAAAGAAATCATCAAATTGATCGCAAAAGGACTGAGTAACAAGCTTATTGCCAGAGAGCTAGATATATCTGATGGGACAGTCAAAGTGCATGTAAAGCACCTACTAAAAAAGTTAAACCTACGCTCCCGAGTAGAAGCCGCGGTTTGGATGGTTAACGAAGATAAAGAGGTTTGAAATGGAATGCTGTAACGAAGCATCGGTATTAACAGTCGAAGATGCGCAAGAAAAAATCGTAGATGCTATTGAGTTTAAAAACAAAACTGAAATCGTTCAGTTAGACATTGCGGGTGGTCGGTACCTCGCTGAGGATATTTTTGCACCCTTTGATACGCCTTTTTGTGATAATTCAGCAATGGACGGATTTGGATTTATTCATGACGACTTCAAGCGTCATAGTGAATTTAGAGAAGTTGGAGAGTCATTAGCTGGGCATCCCTTTAGGGGCTCCATCAAAAGCGGTGAATGCATAAGAATTATGACGGGGGCTACGGTTCCAGAAGGAATAGACACTGTTGTAATGAGAGAAAAAGTCACAGTTCAAGGAAAAAGGATCCAGGTACATTCCACCCCTCAAGCCGGGCAAAATATCAGATTAAAAGGAGAAGATATAAAAGAAGGGCAAGTTGTACTCAAAAAAAATAAAAAGATCAATGCTGCCGATATAGCTATTATGGCTACGTTTGGTATGAGAGAAGTCAATGTATACCAACCTGTCACCATCGCTATCTTCTCAACCGGTGATGAAATAATCTCAGTCAATAAGACCAAAGCCCCTGGACTTATTTATGACTCAAACAAACCAATGCTTATTCACTTACTCAAAGCCTCTGGGTTTAACATTTTAGATCTTGGCATCATTCCTGATGATAAAAAAGCGATAGAAACAGCAATCAAAAAAGCAGAGGATGCTGACGCGATAATAACATCGGGAGGTGTATCGGTTGGAGATGCAGACTTCACAACAGAAGTACTCAAAGAACAAGGTGACATTGATTTTTGGAAATTAGCGATCAAGCCAGGTAAACCGTTTGCTTTTGGACATGTGGGAACTACCCCATTTTTCGGTTTACCAGGTAATCCAGTATCGGCATTGCTCACCTGTCAGATCCTAGCTATTCCAGGTTTATTAAAGCTGAGCGGTAGTTCCACCATTTACCCACAATGGCTCACCGCCACATTAACCACATCGCTAAAAAAACGTCCTGGGCGCACAGATTACCAACGTGGTGTTTATTCAATAAACGAGCAAGGACAATTAAGCGTCGCAAGCTCAGGGGCACAAGGCTCGGCATTACTTATGTCTGTATGCAAAGCTAACTGCCTCATTCGCTTACCGAAAGATAGTGAGGATGTCGCGGAGGGGGTCAGTGTTGAGGTGCTTCCCTTTGCCTTCATTCCCGGTTTATAAGACTAAGGGGTGACTAGATGACGTCACCCTAATTTCCATTATAGACGCCAGCGCAAAGCCGCTTGTTTGTCTGAAGGTTTAGCGCTTACCCACACCCAACCTTGTCCCTCAATGTTTTCTTTTTTCCATAAAGGTACTGATATTTTTAGCTGGTCCATAATAAAGCTGGCTGCCTCGAAGCTATCTTTTCTATGTTTGCTGGACACACCAACAAATACAATTGGCTCACAAAGCCCAATCACACCTATGCGATGCACAATAGAAATCTTTTCTACTGCACTCCATCTAAGCTGGACCTCCTCGGTAATGTCCATCATTGCTTTGTTTGTCATTGATAGATAGCTTTCTAAATATATCTCTTTGACACTTCGGTTTTTCTCAGAACTCCCACGCACTCGGCCAACAAAGGTAACAATGGCACCGCATTCGCTGCTGCTCTCAGTCAGTGCTTGAGTTAGCTGATTTATATCTAGGTGGTCTTCTTGAATCCTATACATAATCATCCCCCTGTAACTGGCGGGAAAAACGCGACTTCATCATTTTTATTGATCGTAAAGTCGCTCTCTACAATCGTATGATTGACCGCGGATATTACATCAAGATCATTAAGCCATAAAAAAGCTGTGTTCTGTTCGATTAGATGTTTTATCAATTCAGAAACAGGTAGAGGAGTTGGTACCTCAAGGCTAATGACACTTTCACCTATCCTTTCTCTTAGCAAACCGAAAAACCTGATTTCAATCATAACCCATTCCTCTGTCTATACTACCAGACTGTCCACCAGATTTATGTCGTACGTGAACCCCTTCGATAATCATGTTTTTATCGGCAGCTTTGCACATATCAAACAAGGTAAGCGCCGCTACCGAAACACCGGTTAATGCTTCCATCTCAACCCCTGTTTTGCCATCTAAAATACAACCACAAGTAATTTGAATACCGTTAGGAAGGAGCTCAAAGTCTATCCATATTTTTGATAGATTCAGTTGATGACACAGTGGGATAAGGTCAGAGCATTTTTTTGCTGCTTGGATCCCTGCTATCCTGGCAGTTGAAAGGACATCCCCTTTTTTAATCTGATTCTCTTTGATGCTATTTACAGTCGATGGAGACATTTTTAAAGTTCCGATCGCAACTGCCTCTCGCCTCGTTATCCCTTTGTTGCTGACATCGACCATATTTGCTTGGCCTGTGGCATTGATATGACTAAACTCACACATAATTAGCCTCTCGACACACATTCATTCGCATCAGCAATGTGAGGAACAAAATTACATGGGCCATGTTCGGCATCCAACTGTTCCTTGATTAGCGTTTTCCAACCTGTTTTACATGCACCTGTCGATCCAGGTAGAGCGAATATGATCGTTCTATTCGCGATACCTGCTACACAACGAGATTGAATGGTCGAGGTGCCAATTTCTTGATAAGACACCAACCTAAATATTTCACCAAACCCTTCAACTTCCTTGTCGAAAAGAGGCTTAATTGCTTCTGGTGTCGAATCTCGATCACTAAACCCTGTCCCACCAGTAATTATTATGGCAGAGATAGAATCGTCAGCTATCCATCTAGACACAGCCGCTCTAATATCATAGATATTATCACGCACGATTAGATGTTCATTAACACGGTGACCGGCCTCTTTTACCGATAAAGATAGAAAATTACCTGAGGTGTCATTACAGCTTTTTCGGGTATCTGAAACAGTTAACACCGCTACATTTAAAGGAACAAAGTTTGATGTATGATCAGCCATTTATACTCTCCAATAGGTGTTTCGCATAGTGCCATTCTTCGGGTGTATTACAATTGTGTAGTTCATCATGATTGACACATAACTCACCTGAACTGACTGCGAGTTTGTCACACGCACGATTAACAGAAAGCTCTCTATTTTCCTTAAGAACGTGATTGATGATTTCTTTTTCTCTTTTACTGTTCATGAGAACTAAAGGAAAAACATTACTTTTAGATACTTTTTTTGATTCATTTTTTTTCTTAACTTCACGAATCAAAGAGGTTATTGTCAATGAAGTTATAAGTGGCATGTCTATAGGTACAAAAACGAGAATAGATTGAGGGAAATAAATCATTGCAGAATAAATACCCCCCAAAGGACCTCGATTTGAATATATATCGCGTATATCGCTATACTCTTTTTCACCTGCGCAAATAATAACCTCATCGCATATTGACTGTCTCAGTATGGTAGCTTGTCTTTCAACAAGGGGCTGGGCACCATAAGCAAGAAGTGCTTTATCTTCCCCCATCCTTTTAGACAGGCCACCCGCCAGTACCACACCGACAACCTTTCTCTCTTTATCATTGCTCATGATACTAACCGCCTAACATCGCCAGGTTTTTTGTCATTCCACTATTATCATGATGTAATAAATGGGTCTCACGCTTATACTGGAGCAATGCTTCGATCTGTTCTTTCGTACCAACAATATCTCCTCGACACAAATTGTCTCGAAGACTTGATGCGCTACTAGCAAAAAGACATAGGTGTAAATTTCCGGTAGAAGAAACCCGAAGTCGATTACAAGACTTACAAAACTCTTCACTATAGGGCATGATCAAGCCAATTTTTCCTGTATAGTCAGGGTGAGAGTATTCATCTGCTGGACCTGCATTCGCTTCTTTTTGTGTCTTTTTCCAACCTTGCTCAATAAGACGATTTTGCAGCACCTGTCCACTTACGTGTTGACTTCGGTGAAAATCGCTATTGTCGCCGGTACGCATCAGCTCAATAAAACGCCAAGTAACTTCCTTATCTTTTGTAAAGGCTAAAAACTGTTCCCATTGGTCCAAGTTGTATTGTTTCATCAATACAGTATTAATCTTCACGTTATCCAAACCACTATCTAGAGCGAGATCAATGGTATCAAGGACCGAGTGCAGCTTTTGCTTCCCCGTTATGGCTCGAAACTGATATGGATTTAATGAGTCAGCACTAATGTTTAACGCTGAAAGTCCTGACTTGATATATTTAGGTAGAGTTTTGGGAAGATTAAAGGCGTTGGACGTCATCGCCACTTTCTTTATGCCACTTGTGGAAGCAGCAATAGCGATGATATCACAAAGATCTTTTCTTAATGTTGGCTCACCACCTGTTATTCTAATTTTAGAGGTTCCCAAAAGAGAAAACGCATGCAGTAAAGTTTCTATCTCAAATAGTGACAGTTCGTTTTTGCCAGCATTGCAATCATTACCATTGGGTAGGCAGTAGTTGCAACGGAAATTACATAAATCTGTTACCGATAGACGTAGATACTCGAACCTACGACCAAATGCGTCATATAGCATGTCAACACCTTTCCAAATCCGGGAGGCTGGCTGGTTTCCCAAGCCAACCCGGTAGCATCCACTAAATACTACGGCTCATTGCTCATATACAAATACGGGTGTACCTTGTACGTAGACGACAATGTGCTTCGGGTTGATTAAAGTCTTACTATAGTCTCTGATGTACCAAAACTATATAGTCCTTTATGTATACCCACAAAGGAGTATCGGACAAGTCATTGATTTGTTTGCTTCTTGGCTAAAAGTAGCACTAGAGTTAGTTTCAAAATAAGTAAAAATGAAATGAATAAAGACATGTCTGGATAAAACATAATAATCGACGTAGGAATAAACATTGAGAATAATGCGCTCAGTGCCCCACTCACACCAAAAAACGAAAACACATTCTTATGCATACGACTCACCTCTTCTTCATATAAGGAAGAGGAAAAAGACATCGCTATTCCTGACTCAACCCCCAAGACAAACATAAATAATAAATAAAATGAAATGTATAAAACAAAAGATCCTTCTACACTAAAACCTGTCATAAATATTAAAAGGCATACTACGACGACAACTGCATTTATAATAAACAGCCGCTTAATATCGGATCCTCTCTCAGTAATAAAATTACCGAAAGCTTTCCCAACAACGCCCATGATCGGGACAAAAAAAGCATAATCTAGTGGATTTACACTTTTAAAGTAAAGCCGAGTAATAAATGGGAATACAAACGTTGCTCCCAATAAAAAAGCGAGCGAACTGCCATATATAATAGCTGAAAAAAATTCTTTATTATTTAGATCACAAGTAAATACTTTATCTATCTTGGGAAAGTCTCTATCTCTTTTAACTGAAAACCAAAGAACAAAAAATAAAACAAAAACTAGCGGCATATACAAAAGCGGATATAAATAAAAACAACCCTGACTTATACCACTTTGAGAAAACAAAAGTCCTATAAAGAATGAGAATGAAAAACCAATGCCACCAATACTATCAGCGTAAGTAATTCTAGATACTGCATCACGCTGACTAAATCGCAACACCATAAATCGCATTACGGTGACTGAACTACCAGATGCTAAGCCTGTCAAGCTAGAAACTGCCAACAACATAATATAATTTTCGCTAGGAAAGAGTATAATAGCAGCCATCCATAAACATGGTAAAATAAGGAGAAGTGTAGAAATCAGCAACCAATTAATCACACCAAAAATGGTCGCTAGAAAATCCCAAAGAATTCGAGACAAACTACTTCCCAAAAAACAAAACAAAATCAGGATAAGCTTCGAAATGAATGTTAGGTTATATCCATAGTCTGGAAGATTAAAGACAACAACAGGCCAGGCTCCCCATACAAGGAAGGAGATAAATAAATGCATAATAGTGACCATCTCTATCTCCTTTTCATGCCTTTTTTATTCGGTTAGTTCTGGAAGATCATTTTCAGTTCTTCCTGATCGCCATTCTTTGCTTTCAGATTTTCTAATCGCAAAATGCATCCAGGTTAACGCCAAACTGCATAATACAAAGAGCAACATAAAGCATGTTTGCCAGACTCCAACTAGATCATTTAACATGCCAAATGTCAGAGGAAGAAAGAAGCCACCAAGCCCGCCAACCATACCAACAGCACCACTTACAACACCCACATTATTGGGATAATAAACAGGGATATGTTTAAAAACTGCCGCTTTTCCTAAAGACATGAAAAAACCTAGCACGATACAGATTACAGCAAATTGATAGACGTTAGTTTCTAATGAGAAATTAATAACACCTCGTATTCCCTCAACACTGTAATGTGTATTGGGATAACTAAGAATAAAGGTGCAGACTACTGATGCGATAAACGTCCAGTACATCACTTTACGAGCACCATACCTGTCCGATAATATTCCACCAAGTATTCTAAACAGTGAACCTGGAACCGTGTAAAGCCCTACTATCAAGCCTGCTTGAGCCAAGGACACATCAAATACACCGATTGTATATTGGGGTAACCATAGTGCTAATGCCACAAAGGCGCCGAAAACAAAAAAGTAGTACAAGGAGAATCGCCAGACCCTCACCTCTTTCAAAGGCTGGAGCTGGCTATATATAGATACTTGCTCTCGCGGTGTTTCTCGTCGTTCGTTTTTTGCGAGAAAAAAAAATCCAACTCCTGCTGTAGCCAAAATAATTGCATAAACTTGTACTGCACTGCGCCAGTCCATGACCAGTAAGAGCATTGGCATACAGAGTGAGGTCACAAAAGAGCCGACATTTCCCGCGCCAAATATCCCTAAAGCTGTACCTTGTTGGTTTTTCTTAAACCACGCCGATATATATGCCACACCAACAACGAAGCTACCACCTGCCAAGCCAATGCCCAGTGCGCAAAGCAACAGCAAGTAGTAACTGTGAGATAGACTCAGCAACCATGCAGAACCGGACGACAGGAGCATGACAACCGCAAAAACAGTACGGCCCCCAAAGTAGTCAGACGCGATTCCCAAAAACAATCGACTGACTGAACCTGTGAGAATCGGTGTCGCCATTAACAGCCCCAGTTCCGTGCTAGAAAGCTGAAACTCTTCCGCTATTTTTACACCCAATATGGAAAATACCGTCCACATGGCAAAACAAAGCGTAAACGAAAATGTTGACATTCCCAACGCAAATCTCTGTTGCGCCTTTGAACTATCGACTGCCTGTGCCATATGGCTTTCCTCCGACTCATAGCTAGATAAAACTTATAAGATAAAGAAGGAAACCTCCATACACTTAAAGTATCATGATTTACTCAAAAAGTACTCCATTGGTAGTATGCAATAGTATTAAACATTATGTAATTCTACATATAGAAAGACATTAATAGGAACTAAACTGAATTTAAAATGAACTAGACTAGAACAATATGGCACCGCCATGCATAACCAACTGAAATTATAAGGAAAATAATTTAATTACCTACTATTAGATACTCACTCTGCACCAAAAAATGGTGTCCGAGTACCTCCTGCTAGTCATTGTTATCTTTTTCATTGAGTGCTTTATTAAAGGAAAGTAAGAAATCCTTTTCCGTTTGGATCATGGGGGAGTAAATGGGAAATATTTATCGTTGGGAGCCAGAAGACAATGAATTCTGGGAGCAGTCCGGTAAGCGAATAGCCTACCGAAATCTATGGATCTCTATCCCTAGTCTTCTTTCCGGATTTGCGGTTTGGTTATACTGGGGTATATTAACCGTACAAATGATTAATGCTGGTTATGATTTCAAGCCAGAAGAATTGTTTACACTGACAGCGATTGCCGGTCTCTCAGGCGCGACATTACGAATACCAAGTAGCTTTTTTATTCGTTTTTGTGGTGGGAGAAATACCATTTTCTTCACTACTACGTTACTGATTATACCAGCTTTTTTTACCGGTGCGGCACTAAAAGACCCAACTACGCCGCTTTGGCAGTATCAATTGTTGGCTCTTCTGTCTGGTATTGGCGGAGGAAATTTTGCATCCTCAATGTCGAACATAAGCTTCTTTTTTCCTAAGAAAAAGCAAGGCTTAGCACTAGGTTTAAATGCTGGACTGGGTAACTTTGGTGTGACTACCATGCAAATTCTGATACCTTGGATAATGACATTTGCAGCATTTGGATCGCTAAGTGGAGATCCCACAACACTCTTAACTGATTCTGGAACTATCATTGGAAAAATAAATGCGGGCACGACCACTTGGGTTCAGAATGGAGGATATGTTTGGTTAACACTTCTTCTCCCATTAGCTGTTTTTAGTTGGTTTGGCATGAATAATATTGCCACGAAAGAAGTTACTCCGACCTTACCATCTTTTACAAAAGCAGCCGTAATGATTAGTATAATGATAATCATTGGTTTATTTACATCAGCGATCGGTCTTTGGTTAATATTACCTGAAAGTGCGAATGGTAGCGGCTGGCAAGTACCTAAAGATGTTGCACTTATATTGGTATTATTATCTACATTATTTCTATTGAAGTCATTACCTGGTGCTATTAGTAAAAGCTTAACACATCAGTATCGTATCTTCAAAAACAAGCATACATGGATCATGAGTGTCATTTATACCATGACATTTGGTTCATTTATTGGCTTTTCCGCTGCGTTTCCATTGGCAATTCAACTGATCTTTGGCTATACGCATATCATCGTGGATGGAGTGATGACTCACTCAACCCCTAATCCCGCCGGGCCGAGTGCACTTACTTATGCGTGGATGGCTCCTTTTATTGGCGCACTCGTGCGACCTGTTGGCGGCTGGTTAGGTGATAAGTTTGGCGGCTCAAAAGTGACCCAAGTGTGTGCTGCTGTCATGGCACTATCTGCACTTGGTGCAGCCTACTATATGGCACAGGCATATGAATCAGAAACACCGCAAGAGTATTTTCTGCCTTTCTTCGTACTGTTCTTATTCTTGTTTACCGCATCCGGAGTAGCGAACGGTTCGGTATTCCGCAGTATTGCGATCATTTTCCCCAAGTCAGAAGCGGGTCCTGTTTTAGGATGGACATCAGCCGTTGCCGCATACGGTGCGTTCTACATTCCAATGGTGTTTGGTGAACAAATTGAAATGTCTACACCTGATCACGCTTTGATAGGTTTTGCTATTTTTTATATTGTGTGTATGTTAGTTAACTGGTTCTTTTACTTCCGTAAAGACGTAGAATATTACAATCCATAATGTACCATTAAAAATATATCTAGGCAGTTTTAGACTGCCTTTCATTAAAGGAATAGAGATGAATATAACTAACTATCAAGAACTTATCGAAGCAACTCAACTACAACCTGAACCTCAAAGATTACTATTTGTCTTCGCAAAAGCGGAGTTACCAGAAGGTCATACTATTCAACAAAAAACGACATTTAGTGCGGGTTCAGGAGGTACGTTAATGCCGGTATTGTGCGTTGATAAGTTACCTCAAGAGGTTGTGGATTTTTCACAACTTGTTTTAGAGTCTAATCAAACCGGAATAGTTTGGGACGTGGTATTCATTTCTGCGCTCGATGGACGAGGTGGCTACCCACCCAATAGCGATCAGGCGCAACAGCCACTAAGAATGATGCTGAATCAAATAAATGAAGGAAAAATCGGCATGTTTATTACGGCAAATAGAAACGGAGATTTAATTTCCCTTAACCCTGCTTAATAAGGTAAAAACTATAATGCTAGATGAACATGAGTATCAACGCTATGATCGCCAAATTGCTCTCAAATGTGTGGATATCGAAGGCCAAGAGCGGCTCAAAGCGACTCGCATTTTGGTGATAGGCGCTGGCGGCTTGGGATCCGCCGCGGCTCCATATCTCGCCTCCTCTGGAGTGGGCCACATTACAATATCTGATTTTGATAAAGTGGAACTGTCTAACCTACACCGACAAACCTGCTTTACTGAAAATGATATCGGCCGCTATAAATCTGAAGCGATGTGCGATCGTCTGCTTACTAATAATAGTCATATTTCTTGTGTACCAATAACGTCGAAGCAGTCCTCTCAACTATTAACTGAAGCGATTATCGAGCATGATCTCGTCCTTGACTGTACCGACAATAAGCCTACGCGAGAGCTCATCAATGAAATCTGTTGGCAGCAAAAAACCTTACTAATTTCAGGATCTGCCATTCGTACCGAGGGACAGGTAGGTGTTTTTACTGCCAATAAGAATGAGGCCTGTTATCAATGTATAAGCTCACAGTTTAGCGACGCTCCCTCTAGCTGTGTCATGTCTGGGATCCTCCCGCCTGTTGTTGGCATCATAGGATCAATGCAAGCACTTATCGCCATCAACAGTATTATCGCCCCGAACTCGGTGGTCACCAACGCTTTTTACTATTTCGATGGACTATCAATGGAATGGATACCATACAAAGTAAAGCCCGCTCCCGCATGCAAAATCTGTGGGTAGTTAAGATTCAGCAAAGCTTGCCACTTTAGGCATAGGAATGTTGATGATGGAACCCAAAATATGCGTATGAATAAGACTTTACGTACAGTTACGTTAACTCTACTTTGTTTTCTTTCTGCTACGACGATGGCAGACACCGCTCCCCTTCGCGTTGCTGTGTCCGCAAATTTTAATGGTACTTTCAATGAGCTCGCCCGCGCTTATCAACGAGAGTTTAACCAACCTTTTCTGATTAGTTCTGGCTCTTCGGGCTCTCTATTCGCAAAAATCAAACACGGAGCACCCTATCATCTATTTTTTTCCGCAGATAAAATACGTCCCATCTTGTTGGAGCAAGATGGATTAGTGGTTGAGAATTCTCGTTTTACCTACGCGATTGGCATACCCGTTTTGTGGTCAAAAGACACTGATCTGCTCACTAGCGCCGGAGATAAAGTCCTTAAAACACATTCCTTCAAACATCTCGCCATGGCAGATCCTCGTGTCGCTCCATACGGCCTTGCAGCCAAACAAATCATGCAACACCTTGAGCTCTGGAAGGATTTAAATAGCAATACACAAGTCGTGAAGGCGCAGTCCATCGGCCAAGTTTATGGACAGATCGCATCAGAAGCGGCGGAACTGGGCTTTTTATCTTTATCACAAGTAAAAGGCGTTGATGGGGCCATTGGCGGCTCGTACTGGATACCACCTCAATCTCTTTACGATCCCATCGTGCAACAAGCTGTCATTTTAAACTACGCAAAAAAAACACCCCATATCTTTGATTCAGCAGTTCAATTTCTAAGCTGGGTCAGAACCAGTGAAACAGCTACAGCCATTATCAAAAACTCAGGGTACAAAATAAACCAACCATCAGTCGCAAACCAAGCGACCTTGATACGATCCAAGAAAGGCATTATTGAGCAATGATCTCCCCAAACGATATCACTGCACTGGTTATCACTCTAAAGCTCGCTTTCGTGAGCACCAGTATACTGCTCATAATTTGCACACCGCTGTCGTGGTGGCTGGTCAACACACAGTCACGCGTAAAAGTCTTCGTTGAAGCGTTAGTGATGCTGCCTTTAGTCTTACCACCCACCGTGCTGGGCTTCTACCTCCTCCTACTATTGGGGCCTAATGGGTGGATAGGGGGAAGTTTAGAGGCGCTGGGCTTCAATCATTTAGCATTTTCATTTTCTGGGTTAGTGGTTGGTTCCATGATTTATTCACTACCATTCGTAATGCAACCACTTCTATCATCCTTTCAATCAGCAACTGGTGGCATATTAGACGTTGCCGCAACATTAAGAGCCTCCCCGATGGATCGTTTTTTCAATATTGTGCTTCCTTTATCACGAAGGGGTTTTTTAACCGCGGGTGTCCTTTCATTTGCACATTCATTGGGCGAGTTCGGGATCATAATAATGATTGGGGGAAACATTCCAGGGCAAACCCAAGTCGCATCTATTGCTATCTACAATCACGTCGAGTCAATGAATTACGACGCCGCGCATACACTGGCAGCCATACTTGTCTCTTTGTCATTTGTTTTACTATTGGCAACCTACACAATGAATAAAAAATTCAAACCAGTGAGCTTTATATGACCATTCAAGTCGCATTGAAATTGGCCAGAGACCAGTTCCTATTGGATATTAATCTGCATTTGCCGGGAAAGGGGGTGACCGCGCTCTTTGGTCGGTCAGGCTCTGGGAAAACGACCATATTACGCAGTATTGCAGGGCTTGAAACGTTGGATAGTGCGACGGTTATTGTCAATGGGGAAACATGGCAGCGCCAAGATGCATGTTTACCCACCCATCAACGCCCTATCGGTTATGTGTTCCAAGAACCGAACCTATTTCCTCATTTAGACGTCAAAGATAATTTGTTATTTAGCTACAACCGTGTAGACAAGGAAAAACGCTATGTCAGTTTTGAAGCAACGGTAAAAAGCCTCGGACTAACCGACATTAGTCGCTGCTACCCTCACCAGTTATCTGGTGGACAAAAACAAAGAGTCGCAATTGCTAGAGCCCTGCTCACTAGCCCGAGCCTATTGCTTATGGACGAACCTATGGCTTCTCTCGACCTTTCAAGTAAAGCCGAGATCTTACCTTACATCGAATCACTACAATCGACCCTGAAGATACCTATCATCTATGTCAGCCATGCCATTGAAGAGGTCTCAAGACTTGCCGATCACATTGTGCTGTTAGATAACGGAAAAGTATTAGCACATGGCGCAACACAAGATATGCTCACAAGGACAGATTTGTCTTTAGCGCGAGATGATAACGCGGCTGCGGTGGTTCACTGCACCGTCAAAAAGCATACAGACGACTATATGACAGTGCTAGATTTATCCAATGATCAACAATTGCATATCCCTTTGCAGCAAGTCGAGACACACAGCATCATCAAAGCAAGGGTACACGCAAAAGATGTATCAATCGCTTTAGAAGCACCACAACAATCAAGTATCAATAATTGCTTATTGGCACAGCTCATGGAGGTGAGCGACGACACGCACCCCGCCAACGTCTTGTTACGGTTGGACGTAAGTGGTCAACCGATATTATCGAGGATCAGTCGCCGGTCGTTGTCTCGACTCAAACTGCAGCCAGGACAAATGCTCTATGCCCTGGTTAAAGCGGTTAGTTTTGATTATTAACTAACCGCTCCCCCAGTTATATCGGCTAGATAGCCTTAGACAACTGTCTAAACAACGTATAGGCCTGAGTCACTTGCTCCCCTGTGACAACAAACCCAGTTAGCTGCTGATCGTCATCAGAGGCTCGCACCACTATCCCCGAACTGACCATATTGATATCCCAGCATATTGCCGAATGGATATCACCTGCCATGTAAATGGGATAATTGGGGGTTTTAACTTTAACCATAATAGCGGGTAACGTTAAACCGCCATCAACGCCAAGCAACTGCTTACCAAGCGTATTCGCACTTAAAGAAATGGCTTGTAGATAAGGCCTAATTTGGCCTTCAACCTCGGCACAATCTCCTAGCGCAAATACGTCGCTAGCGGATGTCCGCAGCGATGTATCAACGCAAATACCCTGGTTCACTTGAATGCCTGCTTGCGCCGCAAGCTTGGTATTTGGCGTCAAGCCAGCCGCTGATATAACAAGATCCATAGTAACCTTCTTGCCACTCTGCAACGTCAGCGAAAGCGACTGCTCCTGTTGATTAACTTCCACCACACTCTCGCCAAGGCACAATGTAGTGCCTAGTTGCCGCATCTGACTCTCAAGCGGTCTAGCAACAAACTCTGGAACCAGTGTCCCAAGAAGGTGGGTATTAGGCTCAACAACCACAACGGATTTCCCGCTTCGCGCTAGATCCATCGCAATTTCAACACCTATTAATCCACCCCCTATAATGGCAACGCGCTGAGCTTGACGCACATTAGGCTCTAATGCGCGCAACTCTGTCAAAGAGTTCGCTGTCATTACTCGATGCGCTGCATCCCCCTGGACCGGAGGTATAAAAGTAGTCGCACCGGTTGCAAAAACCAGCTTTGAATAAAAATACTTTTGACCATTTGAGCGTACATAATGGGCCTGTGTATCGACATGCTCAACGACAGTCTGAGTCAATAAAGTAATATTGTATTCATCTGCGAACACATCAGCGTATTTTAAAACTAAATCGTCCGCTGTTTGTTGTTTACTAAATACGTGGCTCAAATCCGGCTTGTTGTACTCATGGCCATCATCAGCCGTCAATACGGTCACCGGGATCTCCCTATCCATACGCCGAATTGTTTTCACCAGTTGGTACGCAGCGAAGCCACTGCCAATAATAATAATTGGTTCAGTCATTTTCGCTCCCTAACCTTGGTATGTTGCAAAAACATCTTTGCCTAGATGGCACTCAGGACATAAGAAGTATCCCGGAACATCACTCCATACTGTCCCAGGTTCAATACCTTGGTTAGGCTCACCCACAGCAGGATCATAAACCCAATTACAAACAGTACAAATCATGCACTGACAGTCTGCCGAATGAGGCGGCTCTGCATCTTGGCTAGGTTGTGTTTTTGGCTTTTCAGGGCTTAGTGTCGATGGCCCTGGCTTGTCGTTTTTCTCGCAAGACGCAGCCGTCGGTAGCATTCGAGAGGGGCGTTTGTTGGCCCACAGCTTTGCAATGTACTGACCATGCTCTCGACACTTCTCTATACCATCGCGATCAGGACGCCATTTTGTTTTCAAGCTCATCGACGTTTCAAAACCCGCGTCCATAAGGCGCGTGTGAATGCGGTCAACGGCACCACCGGTCCAACCAAAACTACCAAAAGCACCCGCCTTTTTCGCTTTGAAACGCAGCCCTGTGATTTCCTCCAGCATCCCTGCGACTTTAGGCATCATGACATTATTCATCGTTGAAGAGCCAACTAACACACCTTTAGAACGGAATACATTCGATATGATTTCATTTTTGTCGTGTTTCGAAACATTAAACACTTTTACTGCGACATCTGCGTCGACGTCGTGAATACCCTGCGCGATAGCATCAGCCATCATGCGTGTATTATTAGACATGGAGTCATAAAAAATAGTGATTCTATCTTCTTGATAGTCATCCGCCCACGCAAGATACTGCTCGATTATTTGAATAGGATTATCGCGCCAAACGACACCATGAGAGGTTGCGATCATATCGACAGGTAAATTAAAACTTAAAACTTCCTTTATTTTCGCCGTTACTAAACGGCTGAAAGGGGTAAGAATATTAGAATAATACCGTAAGCACTGTTCCATCAGCTCATTTTGGTCAACTTCATCATTAAACAAGCGCTCATCACAGTAATGCTGACCAAAGGCGTCATTGCTGAATAAGACGGCGTCCTCGGTTAAGTAAGTCATCATGCTATCGGGCCAGTGCAGCATGGGCGCTTCAACAAATATAAGCTGCTTACCATTCCCAATATCGATACTATCGCCGGTTTTTACCGTATTAAAGTTCCACTCCGGGTGGTGATGGTGGCCGACTATCGAGTCTATCGCCGCTTCAGTGCAATATATCGGCGTGTCAGGGATCCTCTCCATCAAGGCGGACATTGCGCCGGAGTGGTCTTCCTCTGCGTGATTAACAACAATAAAATCGATACTTTCTAGATCGATTTCCCTTTCAAGGTTTTGCAAAAATTGTTGGCTAAAACGGTGATCAACAGTATCGATCAGTACTGTTTTCTCTTCTTGGATTAAATAGCTGTTGTAACTTGTTCCTTTGGTGATTTTATATTCTGTGCCATGAAAGTTCTGCACTTCCCAATCTCGTTGACCCACCCAGCGAATGTTGTTTTTTACCTGTATTGTCATGATTACTACCTTAAATGACATTGAGAACCTAATGCACTCTATAAGCATTAGTCGTGCCAAGATAATTAATCATTCAAAATCAAACACTTACATAACAACCCACCTAAAACATTGTCGTAATGACAGCATTGATCATTGTCATTTAGACATATATGATTGTCATAAAGACACTAATGCTAGATTATGACTGAATTATTCGCCCATTGGCTGCACATCACACAAGATTTAAATTCTGCACTGATTCGAAAAGACCGGTTTGATACATTATTAACGACGATAAGAGAAGTGCTACGCTGTGATGCATCCACACTACTTTTGTATGAGAATCAGACCTTTATTCCTCTCGCCATTAATGGATTATCGCATGACGTCTTAGGTCGTCGTTTTGCTCTCGCTCAGCACCCGCGTTTGGAAGCCATTGCACGAGCAGGTGATATCGTACGTTTTCCGGCTAACAGCGATTTACCAGACCCTTATGATGGATTAATTCCTAACCATGATGGCAAGCTTCAGGTTCACTCTTGTATCGGACTTCCGCTATTAGTGGACGATCAGCTAATTGGCGCAATAACTATTGATGCGTTTGACGAAAATCAGTTTGATGGCCTTCTCAATCACGACTTGCGGTTTATCAGCGCACTGGCAGCAGGCGGGCTACAAACAGCCTTGTTATTAGAGCAACTAGAAACACAAGCCAATGTCACACATGAGGCATTGACAGAGCGGCGTACGTTTAGTGATAAGATTATTGCCCGCTCAGCGGTAATGCAGACGCTACAACAACAAATAGACGCGGTCGCGAATACGGAGTTATCAGTATTAATAACCGGGGAAACCGGGGTTGGTAAAGAGTTAGTCGCTAATGCACTCCACCAGCGTTCTGCAAGAGCATCTAAGCCATTAGTCTATCTTAACTGCGCCGCGCTACCGGAATCCGTCGCGGAAAGTGAACTATTTGGTCACATTAAAGGGGCCTTTACAGGTGCAATTAGTGATCGAAAGGGTAAGTTCGAGCAAGCCGATAACGGCACATTATTTTTAGATGAAGTTGGCGAATTATCGTTAGAGTTGCAAGCCAAGCTACTGCGTGCACTCCAATTCGGTGATATCCAGCGGGTCGGCGATGACCGTCATATTCAAGTGAATACGCGCATCGTTGCCGCGACCAATCGCGTTTTATATGAGGAAGTAACAGCCGGTCGTTTTAGAGCCGATCTATACCATCGTCTCAGTGTATTCCCTCTCAATGTTCCACCTCTTCGTGAACGAGGCGACGATGTCGTGTTACTAGCCGGCTTTTTTGCCGAACAAATAAAAGCTAAATTCCACCTTAGCAGCATTCGCTTATCTGCATCACTACTTCAAAAGCTCACGCACTATGCATGGCCTGGCAACGTACGTGAGCTAGAGCACGCTATCAAACGAGCCAGTGTCCTAGCCAAATCTCGAACGCAGTCGAGGGATCTCGAGCTTACTCTGCAAGATTTTGATCTCTTTACCTCTGACCAAGAGGCGGCTGTTGTTTCCCACAAACAGCCAAAAAGAGAGCCTATTGAAGTTCCAACATTAGGGCTACGCGCAGCAACAGAAAATCTTCAGAAAAGAATGATCTCGGACGCACTATCACAAAATCACGGTAATTGGGCCGCCGCTGCAAGGCAACTTGATATTGATAGCGGTAATTTACATCGCCTAGCAAAACGGTTGGGCCTAAAATAGGAGCGACCGGCGCAGATCAAAAGGCCGTAAATTCATACCCTACTGAGCTCACTTGACGTATTCCGTCAATTGCCCGCTTTTTGCTTTTCCAGTCTCTTGTGACGGTTAGAGTTTTTGGGGGTAAGGGACGACGGAGCCGCCTTACGCTCATGGTATAGGTGCCTAAGCGCAAGGATCGGGTGAGACAGTAACATTCTTGGACCAGCGTACCGCATGACCGTCTTCATCTGTTGCTTTTCTGCCTTCTTATAGCAGTGGATAGGACAACGATTGCAAGTCGGTTTGTCTTGACCATAAGGGCAACGATCCAACTTCACTTCTGCATAGTCTCTCAAATGTTGGCACGCTGAACAGAGCGCCTCTCCCTGATGATGGTCACGACAATAGATTTGTATCATGCATGAAACGGTTTTAAATTCTATTGCAAGCTCACCGGTTAACCACTTTGAATCCATACCTTACACCTAAAAAATAATAGCAATAATAGCGGTAAGACATAAGAAGGATGGTAACAGTAATAGCTCTCATTAAACCCTACTCCAAGCTTACCTTTTATTAATAATAATGTGACAGGGTTACCCCGCCGCGCCATCTGCGCGTGCTTGGCTCAGCATAGGGCCAAATCGCACCGCAAACCAGCCATAGCTTATCGTCCAAAGCAGTGCCGATGCGGCAACCAGCTCTAGGGTATACACCGGCCAAAACCACATGCCAAATACGCGGACGAGTGCTGATATGACTAAGGCATAAAAGAGCCAAGACACAGCGGGGCCCTGATAAACATTGCGCCCAGTATGGCCAAGCGTGACTCGCGCAATCATGGCCAGGACAACGCCCCCGAGTACACCTATCGCGAATAAGTGCCAGATAAGGTTTGATGCCCAGGGGTTAATCACCACCGCTTTTAATATCAGGCCAAATGGTAGGAAGAGATAGAATAGGTGCAGCGAGAACAGCATAGGTACCTGGTACGCTTTCCAGCCTTTCCAACAGTAAAGCCGAACACATTGAGCAATGCCCGCTGTGAGCAGCAACCCACGCGCGACCATATTGTCAGTGCCGGACACCAAAGTGACGCCAATCAGTAGCACAAACACAGCAACAATCGCTCGCTCTAGCCACACAGGTGTGCTTGACACCTGTATACCCAACTTCTTCTCCGTGAAAAACGGGATCACTCGGCCACCCATTACGCTAATAAGCAGCATGAACCACAACAAGGTACTGTGCCAAACTTGATTAATGGGTAGTGAGATTTCCCCCAGTAATACGCCGTACGACAACGCGTTAAGCAAGGCCGCAATCGCTAAAATAGGAATAAATAAGTAGTTGCGCTGACGCTTAGCCACCACCACGCGATAGCCCAACGACCATGCCACACAGCCTATAAACAGGGTATCAAGTACAAGGCTCGACCAAATTGGGACATCCACCCAGAAGCTCAATCGCGCCAACAGCCATAATGAAAAGATAGCGAAAAGCTTCAGTCCACGTGTGCCCGGTATGCTGGTCCAATTTTGTACCGCTGTCATTAAAAACCCACCAACAATGGCCATCGAAAAGCCAAACAACATCTCGTGAGCATGCCACCAAAGCGAAGGCACCGTGAGTGACACCATCCCAGGATGGGTGTACAGCCCACTCCATATAATAATGACCAGACAGGAGTACAGAGCACCAAAGAGGAAGAAGGGCCGAAATCCCAACCGCAACAGCGGCGGGATCTTATCTTCTTTTTGTTTGTCGGTGACATTTAACAACATTCGAGCGCTCCATCTGCAGAATTGGGTTATTCACCCTAGCACACACGGAAACACTGCTTTTGATATTAAACAAATCCCAACCAACTTAATGTGCTACAAAAAGAAAGGTTATTGTGGTTATTGTTTAATCAAGATCCATGTTATCGAATCAAAAGGCTGGACGTAACCGATATGAACCACAACAATTTTCTCATCACCAACCGGTGCAACATTCAAGCTGGCAGAGCCAAAGAATGAGGAGGCCCATGACCTATCCATCTAGTAGCAAGTTTGCGGTACTCGGCGCGGCACTTATCGCCATAAGCTATGGATTAGCCCGCTTTGCATTCGGTCTGTTCGTCCCACCGATCCGCGATGACTTAGCACTGAGCCCCTCGCAGATAGGTATGATTAGTGCCCTGCCGTTGATTAGCTTTGTGATCGCAACTGGTTTTGCGCCGCTGATTGCCGATCGCATTGGCGCAAGAATCACTGCAATTGTCTCTGGTTTATTTGGCGCTCTGGGCCTCGCCGTCATCAGTCAATCGACTAACAGTGTCTCACTAGCTGTCGGTGTGTTTGCTTGCGGCATTTGCACCGGCTTGATGATGCCCGCCCTCACCGCTGCCATGCAGGCTATCGTTAATCGCGCGCTGCACGGTAGAGTCAGTTCAGTGATGAATGCGGGTACCAGCATTGGTGTAGTCGTTGCTGTGCCTGTGGTTTTACTGCTCGAGTCGGCTTGGCGCACGGCCTATTTGTCTTTTGCAGTACTTGCGACACTTGGCATTGTAGCCGCCTGGCGGATGTTGCCATCTGTCTCGCCTGTCACACCCACAGATGCCGCCCCTGCGCCACCGATCAGCCGATTACAATGGGCGCGGCTGTTCCGTTTATCGTTGTTTGCATTCGCGATGGGATTTGTCTCTGCCGCGTACTGGATTTTCGCACCGGATTTGGTTATTACGCTTGGCGCGCTTCCTACTGATACAACCGCTTGGCTATGGGTTGCCGTTGGCATTGCAGGTTTAGGCGGAGCAATAGCCGCAGATCTTGCAGATCGTAACAATCCTCCAATTACCCATTCATTAATGTTAATGATGTTGGCGGCAAGTATGGCACTCATTGCCGCCAGTCCTAGCAACAGCGGAATCACGCTTTTTTCCGCTCTCGTGTTCGGGCTTGCCTACATGAGTTTAACTGGCTTGTATCTAATGACCGGGATCCGACTTCTCCCCGGGCGCTTATCCCTCGGACCTGTTTTGCCTTTTATGGCCGTATCACTCGGCCAAGCGGTCGGCTCTCCAGTGTTAGGCTTATTGATTGAAAAAATGGGTTATGCTGGCGCTTTTTCGGTATTTGCCTCCGCCAGCATTGTGGTTGCCATTATCTCTCCACTTTACCCTCGTCAGCTCGAACAAGAGTGGGACGAAGACGTGATTGAGGACACTGGCCTACAAGCGGCCTATGACCATCAACTACATGATGAAGAAGGTGAGCCTTATCGCGGTGTGGAAATAGAAGAAGAGATCGAAGCCGTTGAAGAAGACCGCACCAATGAAAATTAATTACAAAAACATCATTTAATATCGACATATGGTTTAACATTGATCACGTTTAAAAGACGTACTATGATAAATACATACTGAAATGTAATTTAGTTACACATAAGGAGCGTGCTATGTTATCC
This sequence comes from Salinivibrio sp. SS3, assembly GCF_001722105.1. NCBI lineage: Bacteria > Pseudomonadati > Pseudomonadota > Gammaproteobacteria > Vibrionales > Vibrionaceae > Salinivibrio > Salinivibrio sp. SS3. Next base: position 360,589 of record NZ_MEBQ01000043.1, read on the forward strand.
GCGATTAAGGAACTTTTTACCCCTCATAAAGACTATGCCGGCCGAAATATCGACGCTGTTATCGATCGATTAGCGGCGCAAACCGGGACAGAGGCCCATGCCTGGTCTTACCTCCGCGAGCAAGCCGTGTATGAAAACACGCTCAATGGTATGCGGGTATATCCTCATGAGCTCAGAAAGTACGCGGCTTGATATTAACTAAAGAGGTAGCCGCCAATGATGAAAGCCGAAATGGTCAGCGATAGCGCGCATCTGGAAAAACGATCAGGCCTAGGCTTTCAAGTAGCTGAGATTGTTGCCAATCGGCTATTTTCACGCCCGACAGATCCACTTTGCGTGGGTCGAGGCCATCAATCTCAGCGTGACATAAATTAGCGCCTTGTACACTAAACTGCCCCCATACATCGGACGAGAAAACACCACCACTCAGATCGGCTTCTTTCAATGATGCACCGAGAAAATGGGTTTCAATCCAACGGTTTTCAAACAGTTCGCACTTTTCTAAGCACGCTTGCGCAAGATTGGCATAAGACAAGTTACTACCGGTGATAAATGCTGAGCAAAAGAACATACGATGGCTGACTTGATTGGCAAAATTTGCGCGGGAAAAGTTCGCACCCTTCAAATCGCACTCTCTCATCTCAATACCGTAACAATTGGCAAAACTAAAATTAGCCATCGCTAATTGGCATTGCTGGAAACTGGCATCACGAAGGTCAGCAGCGATAAAGTGGCATCCTTCGATATCGCTCTGTTCGATAAATTTACAACGTCTGAAGGTCACATCGCGAAGGTTAGTGCGGGTAAAGTCACAACGGACAAAGGTACATTCTTTAAATTCAAGTTCACTGAGATCTTGGTGAGAAAAGTTCTCTTGATGAAATGTCTGGTTATGTGTCTTCATATCATTTCCTTAATTAATGCGCCGCTAGGCTAACAACATAACCTTTTGAAATCACGAAAATAAAACCCTTATAAATCAGGATCTTTCAACCCCTCGATTTTGCCCATTTAAGGGGGCAAACAAGCAATAGAGAATACGTAAGAGGCACAGTTAGAACACGGCAACGATAAAAAAAGTTTTTCGCCTTACAGGCCGGCTGACGAAGATAGCACCTGCTCTACAAACCTCGCTTTTCTTTCCCGATAGTCATCTTGCTCAAACCCTTCACAGGCGTGCTTAAGCGCATTGTAGGAGTGAACCAGTTGTGGGTTAGCGCGCAGCGTGTCTCTAAAGGTCAAAAAGTCTTCGAACTCAGAGCCATTGGCCACCACTTGCAACGCAACATCGTCATCCTGTTTGGATTCCAGCATACATAGCTCGGGAGTCCGTAACGTATCTTGCTTTTTTTGAAAGCCCAACTCAACTAGCCGCGCCACAGCCTCTTCATGCTGTAAGGCAGGTACACCAACAAAAATATCGAGATCGCCTTTTGATATTGCTGAAGGGATCGACGACGCTCCAATGTGCTCGACTCGCGCTTCAGGAAGCTGGTGTAGGATAGCCAGTCGCCATTGATTGAATAATCGCTCGCAAGCAAGTTGGTATTGGTCGGCAGCGTAAAACTTCATCATGTCAGTGTTTGATATCCTTTTCGAAAACGCATCATACCGCGGAGGACTAGCGTACTCTTTGCCGTGAACATCTAGCCGTCTCGAGATGCAAAAACTTTAATATATTGATAAAGCGAGATTTTGTCACCGAAACAGCCAAGAAACTATCCGCCGTCAGATTTTACGTCGTGCTACTGTAAGGTTCGTGCTAGACTCCACGCCATTCAGTGTGTCTGGGCGGTAACACAGTCACACGCTTCTTGTTTGTTGAGTCTGTTATGCCATTTAAAAAACTAGGGTTAAGCGCCCCGCTTTGCCAAGCCATTGCCCAACGCGGTTTTACCACGCCAACGTCCATTCAAGCGAAAGCGATTCCGATCATCCAACAAGGGCATGATCTGATTGCGGCAGCGCAAACGGGCACGGGGAAAACCTCAAGTTTTATCTGGCCCATTATCGATAAATTATGTTCGGGTGAAGCGGGACGAAAAAAGCGCGCACGCGCACTCGTCGTCGCCCCCACTCGCGAGCTGGCCCTGCAAGTTGAAGAGAGCGCACGTCAAGACAGCCAGTTTACGGCGCTAAAAACCTTGGCAATGGTTGGCGGCATGGACGAGCAGGCACAAAAGCAAGCCTTGATCGAGGGCGTCGACATTTTGGTCGCTACGCCGGGACGGTTGCGTGATTTACTCAGCCAACGTGCCGTCTATCTAGATGAAGTAGAAGTGCTGGTGCTGGATGAAGCCGATCGCATGCTCGATATGGGCTTTATTGATGCCATTCAGAATATTCTCGACCGATTGCCGGCAAGCACGCAGTGTCTGCTGTTTTCTGCCACCTTGTCTAATAAAGTACGTGATCTAGCCAAAGCAACCATTGGTGATGAAGGCAAAGAAATCAGCATTGCCGCGCGGGATGCCTCTAAAGACAACATTACTCAGTGGTGTATTCCTGTCGATAAAGATAAGAAGTCCGCACTACTTAGTCATTTGATTAAAGACAATGACTGGACGCAGGCGTTGATTTTTATCGAAACCAAACATGGCGCCGCCAAACTCGCCACCCAGCTGGAAAAACGGGGCATTGCCGCTGAAGCTTTTCACAGTGGACGCAGCCAAGCCGTGCGGACCCAATTGCTGGAAGACTTTAAAAACGGTGACATCCAATTTTTAATTGCAACCGGTGTCGCCGCACGCGGCATTGATATTGAGTCGCTCGAGCGCGTGGTTAATTATGATCTGCCCTTCCCGGCCGACGAGTACGTCCATCGGATTGGCCGTACTGGCCGTGCCCGTGCTCAAGGCGAAGCGATTTCATTGGTATCAAAAGACAACACCAAAAACTTGCGCATGATTGAAGCACGTCTCGGGCACCCACTTGAACGTCGCATCATCGAAGGCTTTGAGCCCAAAAAGCCGGTGCCGCTGACTGCGCCCAAGTGACGAATGCGTAGACTATGATTGCAACAAAATAAAAACGGCGAGCTTGGTGCTCGCCGTTTTTGTTTGCTTTATGCCTGAGTCAGTGTTTGCCACAGTGCCTGCCATGCGTCTGGGCGGCGATAGTATTGGTTCACCGTGATGGCTTGCCACTGACCGTTTTGCTCCACCAGCATGGATGGAAAACCGCGTAAGCCATGCGCTGCCATCAATTGACGAGTTTGATTCACCGCGGGCATCACGTCATGCTCGGCGCCTTTCATCGCCTGCTGCCAAGCCTCTGCCTCTATCCCCATCTCACTGGCAAGCTCTGCGAGCGTGTCGGCTTCATAGACGGATCGACCTTGCTGATAATGGCCACGCTGGATCCGTTTCAGCATCTCTGCACCCTGACCATCAAGCTGCTGGGCAGCGAGGATGGCTTGCGCGGTAATAAAGGAGTCCAAAATTACCGGCTGGTCGCTTGCCACGCGGTCAAGATACGCTTGACCAAATGTCTGTCCGGTTTGATCAGCAATGGTTTGATCTGCCGTCAAAATGTGTTGACGAAAGCTGTCTTCAATCGGCGCACGCTCACGCATACCACCTGGATGAAGCTGCAAGTTAATCTCAGAGTTGTTGCTTAGGCTTTCTATCAAGGTGGCGGCGCCGAAGCACCAGCCACACATTGGGTCAAAAATATAGTGGACGTTTACCATTCCATCTCTCCCATGTGCACTTTCGCACCAATTTCCAAAGCCATCGGCAAACCGGCTTTCGGATATTTCGCTTGCATGGTTTTTATCAACTCAGCACTGTCTTTGCTGTTGGCTTTCGCCTCGGCAAAGTCTTGCAAATACTGCTGGGCAAAGGTGATGGTGTCAGCGTTTAGTGCCGTGCCTGCTTTCATATGGCCTGGGATCACCACTTCAGGTTTCAGTGCTGCCATTTCTTCTAGTTGTGCGGCCCAACCTTCACGTGCTTGGTCAGATTGTGCGTCTGCCATCCAAAGGTGAACATTGCCATACACAGCGACGTTACCGAGGATCGCTTTGTTGGCTGGGATCCAAAGATACGGACGGTGCGCCAACTCGCCTTTCGCGCCGCGAATTTCAATTTTACGGCCATCCAGTGTCAGTGATGAACGGGTATAAGCAGCTGGCACCACAGGGTTTTGCGGGGCATTGTCACCCATTTTTGGGGCCCAAAATGCCATTTTTCCGTCCAGTTTTTCTGCAATGGTGGTGCGCACTGCCGGTGTGGTGATCACTTTTGCGTCAGGAAACATGCCGTGCAGCACTTCCGCCCCAAAGTAGTAATCTGGGTCAGCTTGGCTAATAAAGATAGTGGTCAGCGCTTTCCCAGAGTCCAACACTTTAGCGGCAATACGTAGCGCGTCTGCTTTAGTAAAGCCCGTATCAACCACCATGGCTTCGGTTTCGCCATACACCAAGGTTGAGTTTACGTGGAAGCTGTTTCCATCTGCGTTATACACGTCTAGGTTCAAAGGTTCAGCATTATTAGCTGCCATTGCGCTACCAGTCAGTAATAAAGAGGCAGCTAGGGTTTTTATCAATTTCATCGTCGTGCTCCATTGTTTGCATTCGTTGTTGAGATGCTGCGCAGTTTACGGGCTCGACTTGTTCAGATATATAGCTAATAATTTACATCATTATTTCACAATTCGAGCATGTAAACGGGTCGTATCGTGTTATGAACGGCTAGCTCTTAAGCATAGATGAGATTGATATGGACACACTGACTGCCGCCCGCGTATTGATTGATGTAGCCCTTACGCAAAGTTTCACCGCCACTGCCGAGCGGCTCGAGATGTCGCGCCCGATGGTGACTCGCCATGTCGAAGCGCTGGAAGACTGGTTAGGCGTGCGTTTATTGCAGCGCACCACGCGCAAAGTATCATTAACCTCCGCTGGCGAGCAAAGCTTGCCACAACTGGAACAATGGGTTGAGCAAGCCAATGCCCTGACACAACAATGGCAACAAGAGGCGGGCTTGACTGGTAAAGTGCGGGTGGCCACCAGTATGTCGTTTGGCTTTGCGCAACTGATCCCTGCGGTAAAGCCCTTTATGGCCGCTCACCCCGGGGTCGATGTGGATATTGAGGTGCAGGATAAAGCGATCGATTTAATTGCGGAACGGATTGATATTGCCATCCGTATTGCGTCCAACCCGGATCCCTCCCTAATTGGTCGCCCGATCGCCGCGTGTGATTCCGTCTTGGTGGCGGCACCGGATTATTTAGCCGCCCATACACCAATCCGCTCACCGGAGGATCTCACCGCGCATAGCTGTCTCAGTTACAAACAATTTGATCGGCCAATTTGGCATTTAGACAAAGGCGAGGAACACGCCGCAGTTGAGGTGCAAGGCAAGCTGTCTGCCAACGAGGCGACCACCTTACTCAGTGCTGCCATTCAGGGCATGGGCGTGAGTATGCAACCGGTGTATCTGGCTCATAGTGCCATTGCGCGAGGTCAGCTGGAGGTGGTACTCCCCGATTGGCAACCCAAGGAGATGGATATCTATGCCTTGTATCCGTCACGTCGCAACCAACCACCGGCGGTGCGCGCATTGCTAGATGCGCTGATTGCCCACTTCGCAGATAGCGAGTGGGCACCGGTTGCTATTTAGCGAGCAGAAAAAATTGAGTGATGGAATAAGCGCGCCGACTCAATCAGACGATTTTGCTTGCGCGGCATGATAACGCTGGGCTTTAACCAGCCATTTATCAAGCTGGTTGGCAAAGGCTTGTTTTTGCTGCGGACCGAGCGGAGCAGGACCACCTGTGTGCACGCCGCTACTGCGCATGGTTTCCATAAAGTCGCGGATATTAAGCCGGGCGCGGATGTTTTCTTTGGTCAGCAATTCTCCGCGAGTGTTAATCACTGTCACGCCCTTTTCAATCACTTCATCCGCGAGTGGAATGTCTTGGGTGATCACCAAATCGCCCGCTTCCGCATCCGCGACAATCTGGTTATCCGCCACATCAAAGCCCTTTTCTACCTGACGCGCGCTGGCATAGGGCGACGGCGGTAAACGAATAAATTGATTGGCAACAAAGGTGGCTTGAATATGTGTTCGGTGTGCCGCGCGTACAATCATCTCGCGCATTGCGACCGGACAAGCGTCCGCATCTACCCATATTTGCATGCTGGCTCTCTTAGCTTTTGCGTCAATGCCTGCATTAAACCTCAATTCACCGCAAAATGAAACGTGACTCCTAGGTCGTATCCGCGTTTAGCTCAGGCGCGCAGATATTAGTCTGCCTTGGCCGTCCGCTCTCAAACTGCGCCAGCCAAGCCGTTAAGCATGGCATCACGCCATCTGCAAACGCTGCATCGCCTTGCCACCAAATACGGGCCAGTGTTAACCAGCGGTGATGCTCACTGTGCGCGTTGGCGATATTGTCGGTGCGCAGTAGGCTGTGATCGGCATGTTCAAACACACGCACGTGATAAAAAGGCAGCGGCGCGTTAGCAAGCAGTTTATGATAGGTTGAAGCGGTCTTATCCGAGTCGACATAAGCATCCCGCGCACCAAATAACGCTAACATGGGCACGTCGAGATCGATTAAATCATTGGTCACATCCGAGACCCAATTACGTTGTACAAATTGCCAAAAGGCCTCGCTCATGGGCGCTTTCTCATTCTGATTTACGTGGTCTAGGTACTGTTGATACGACGCGCCGGATTGGATCAAAGCATCCACTTTCGCCTCGGCAGCTTGCTCTGTCGCACTCTCTGACTCACTGTATCCGGTGGCTAATCGCCGTTGACGTCCAGAATACTGGGATTGCGCCATCCAGTTGACCGCCCCGCCGACACTGATCAAAAAGTCGATGTTTTCGACTTGGTGCGCCACCTTAGGGATCACCCAACCGGCTTGGCTAAAGCCCATCAACCCCAGCTTGCCATCCTTTAGCCCTAAAGTTTGGCGCAAATAGTGAATCGCCGCCGCGACTTCATCGGCGCGATCTTGCATCGATTGCGACCGCCAATCCCCGCTTGAATCCCCCACGCCCGGCTTCTGCCAAGACATTGCACACCACCCATTGGCCGCCAACGTCCGCCAAAGTGGGAGGTAATAACCAAACGCATCGGTCGGCACGTCACCAGAGCCATGCACAAACACCACACACTGATGCGGCGTTTCAGTACCCAAAGGTAAAATTAACTCACCTACGAGCTGATTATCGCCGGCGTTAAACTGAATGGATTGACGATCCAAGCCAGCATAGGGGTCATCTATGGCTATCACCACAAACGCGCCTATCAGCACCAACGCTATCAAGCCTCGCTTTAGCCACTTCATCCCCTTTCCCCCTCCACCCAACTACCGCTAAAAGGTGTATAAATAGCCGGTATTGAACGACCACAGATCGTCTCTATCGATAATCGGGCTGTCTGATATCTCATCGCCATAGTGGCGATAGCTCGCCCCTAACAAAAGATGATGCGCGCGGCCAAGCGTGTAATAGAGATTGAGGTCGGATTGGAATTTGCAGGTTTGATCAGGTTGATAAGTGGGTCGGCCAGCTTTGGTATCTTGCGCTGACACGCCAACATAATAACGACTGACCGCGCGACCCACACAAGTCAGTGACACTTGAGGGTCAAGCACCCACTGGCCTTGTTCCATCGGCGCGCCATAACGGGCCACTACCGCGCCGCTATTATGGTTGTTCGAGATATCATGATGATAGCCCAGCTCAAAATAGCCCACAGATGTTATCCAGCCCGTGGTTAGATTAGCGGTATACACCTTATCAAGGCTTTCCATATCCTTGAGGGTTTTGCTGTCACCGCGGGCGTGGTCGCCAAACACATCGTCGCCCACACCCGCCGACACATACCAGCTGTCGCCCTCGGCCAGATATACACCTAGGGTGTCGTTGCGATAAAAAATTCCCTCCCATTGCGCCTCAACCACCAGCTCGATGTCTTGGTCATCTTCGCCATCTGTATAAATCGACGGCTCGGTATAGCCAACCAACCCGACGGTCAGATAATTATCCCCAGACACGCTGTCGGTTTGCGCGTGTCCGACCAAGGGCATCAGAGTCAAAACTAAACAGATAAGTGTGACAAATGGATTCACCGGCGATTCTCCATAATGGCGAAATAGTAACTGAGAGTTCGCCCTTATCTTGAAACAACCGGTATTAAGAAAACCTTAAGACTCTCCCGTCATATTGTGCGCCGCTTCCCAATTGATAATCGCCCTCGCCATCTGAGCGTCGCACTGAAATTCAAAATGCCAGTTAAGCTGACCGGCAATACGCTCAACAAGTTGTAGACCTAGACCAAATCCGATCTGATTTTCGTTCACGCCTGAATCAATAGGGTTAGCAATCGAAAACTGCCCGTTGGTGATCCGAATCTCAATCACGCCGGGCGCACTGTAGGTGAGCGCATTGCGAATCAGGTTGGTACTCGCAATACGAAACAATTCCCTCTCGATACAAATAGGATCACTGTGATTATCGATATGGACAGTCACTGGCTTATGCGCTGCAAGATATGCCAGCTCATCCACGAGGGTTGCGCAAAGCGATCCTAGGTCGACCTTTGATTGACGAACCTTATCCGGATGTTGCCGTGCTAGCCAAAGCAGTGATTCAGACAGCGCCATCATATTAACGTTGGCACGCGAGGCACGCTGCAATGCCGGATAACTGGCATCCTTGTTATCGATACGCAGCGACAAAGTATCCAGCGATGCCTGCATAATCGCTAAGGGCGTGCGCAGTTCATGGCTGGCATGCTTTAAAAACTGCTGCTCCCGTTGGTTATACTCACGCACCTGTTGCAACGAGGCCATCAAATGGTCGGCGATTTGGTTAACTTCACGTACCGAAAAGCGCACATCGATAGCTTGATCAGGGTGTGTTTTTACTCGCGCCGACCATGCCACCAACTCTTTGAGTGGCTTCAATGCATTGTTGAACAACAGTCCAATCACGGTGACAAGCACCAGCATAAAAGCGGCAATTAACACGCTGGCATCGGCCAAAGAGCGCTCGACAATCATGGCGGCTAATGCTTCGATTTTTTCTGCCGCTTCAAATTCGACCAAGTACAGGCCTTGGGATAGGTACTGGTCGGAGTACAACAAGTAGCCATACTCACGCGTTCCACTGTCATTAATGCGCTGTATTTCAATTGGATCATCGGGCTGTATCGGCTTCGAGGAAAACAACTCACGCACCGATTTTGGGATAGCCTGCCAATCTCGATACGCACTGACAGTGTCGCTTTGGGGTAATAGATAGTTAGGATCGGCGGTCAGCTTTTGCTCTAGCTTGATCGCATCGAGCCGCATGTAGTTTTTGCCTGCCTGACTGATTTGATAAAAACTAAACACGGTGACAAGTGCCAACAACCCGATAAAGATCGCCACCGCCATCAACAAAAGCTGGCGGCGCGATTGTGCCGCGAGGCTTCGAACCGGACGTTGGCTCATACCGGCGCGGCCTCAGAAAGAGACAAACCAATGCCGACATGGGTGTGGATCAGCGTTTTTGCAAAGGGCTTATCAACTACTTTGCGCAAATGGTGAAGATGCACGTTAATGGTCCCTTGCCGCACATCCTCGCTGGCCCAAATCGCCTCTTCAATATCGCTTTTGGACACCACAGTGGGGGAGCGGCGCGCTAACAACAGTAAAATATTCCAGCCGATGGGGGTCAGTTTAAGCGGCGTGTCACCGCGCGACGCGATATGCTCTTTGGGATAAATCGTCAGATCGGCAATGGTAATACATTCTCGCACCGGGTGATGACGCCGATGCAAGGCCTGTAAACGTGCGAGCAACAAGGGCATGGTGCAAGGTTTGACCACATAATCATCCACACCAGCACGAAAGCCCTCAAGCTGGTCGGTTTCCGCATCACACGCAGTCAGCATTAACACCGGGGTATCAATGCCCTGTTCGCGCAGCTCACGACAAACCGCCATACCCTGTGTTTTGGGCAGCATATTATCGAGTATCACACAATCAAACGTCTGCTGGCTGGCAAGCTGAATACCCGTTTCGCCGTTATAGGCAAAATCACAGTCGATATGATGCAGCTCTAAATATTCTGAAATCGCTAAGCTGAGATCGTGGTCATCTTCAATGATGAGTATTTTCATGCGGCGTGCTCTTCTATCCGTGTCGTTTTTAATCTACACGAATCCATTGGATAAAATACACCCCACTCTTTTTATCTCGTCCGATACAAAAAAAGCGCCCGCAGGCGCTTTCATCGAAAGACTATCATATGACTTACTTTAGCAATGCCAACACCGCATTGACGCAGGCTTCAGATGACACCGGATTTTGCCCTGTCACTAAGTTGCCATCAGTAACCACATACGAGGTAAAGTCATCCGCTTTCTCATAAAGGCCGCCGTTTTCTTTGAGCATATCCTCAACTAAAAACGGCACCACCTCAGTCAAGCCAACGGCGGCTTCTTCGCCATTGGTAAAACCAGTGACCCGTTTCCCTTTCACCAGTGGCTCGTCCCGGTCTGAACGCGTATGGCGGAACACGGCAGGGCCGTGGCATACCGCACCAACGGGTTTACCCTGATAGTAGAAGGTCTCAATCAACTGACGTGAAGTCGGATCTTCCGCCAAGTCCCACAATGGACCGTGTCCACCAGGATAGAAAATCGCGTCATACTCATACGCATTTACATCGCTTAGCTTGACGGTGTTATTAATCATATCTTGCAGCTCAGCATCGCCATCAAACCGACGGGTAGATTCGGATTGCGCATCCTCCGCCTCGCTGTTTGGGTCAATCGGCGCCGCACCGCCGTTCGGGCTGGCAACAACGACTGTTGCTCCAGCATCTTTAAACGCGTAATAAGGGGTGGTGAACTCTTCAAGCCAAAAGCCTGTCTTGTGTCCCGTATCGCCCATGGCATCGTGAGATGTCAGCACCATCAAAATTTTATGTTGTTGCATCATCGCTCCTTATTGTCACGCGTTTGGGTAGTATTTGCTTGGTTTTCATTGAGTAGACTAACAAGACATGGGTGATAACGTAAAAGGTGGTCGCTTAGATCACTCTCATCAGTTGACGGTTTTTTTACGTTGATTGTCTAACGCTGACCTAATGTTAGCGCAATAATGACACCCAAGCGCAGCAAACGCCTATCATGGAGCCATTCATCGCTGGCAATCCAGCAACGTTTTAGCTTGAACACATTAAATGAGGTCCACATGAAAAAAACCTATTTACTTGCACCACTGGCACTGGTTGTCGCACTTGTCGGCTGTGAACAGCAAACCAACGAACCAAAAGAGGCGCAGTCGCAAATCGAATCTAGCCTGGACGACGCCCAAAATGCAGTGAAAGAAGGCACAGAGCAAGCGATGGATAGTGCAGAAAACGCCATCGATAGCGCAGAAAACACCGTTTCTGAAATGGTTGATCACCACAACGCTAAAACCTCACTAGACTGGAACGGTACTTACCAAGGTGTGGTGCCCTGCGCCGACTGTGAAGGTATTGATACCACACTAACACTGAACCCAGACAACACGTATTCACTCACCAAAACTTACTTGGGCAAAGAGGGAGAAGCCCTTAAAGAATCAGGCACCTTTAAGTGGGATGAAACAGGCAGTGTCGTGATCCTTGAAGGCCTGACTGACAGCCCTAACCACTTCTTTGTGGCGGAAAACCAGGTGATCATGCAAGACATGAATGGCGAAACCATCGAAGGCGACCTTGCTGAGATGTATCACCTGAAAAAGCAGTAATCTACCACCGCCATATTACGTGATAAGGGCCTAGCGCTGGCACCATCAACCAGCACTAGGCCCTTTTCGTATATTTTCTATCCCCTTCCCACGCTTTCCCGCTTCACTCCAACACTTGCCTGTCTGCACAAATTGGCAGTTTAGTGACAAATTTGTTGCTAATATAACTTGACGGGTTTTCACTCTATGGTTTAACTCTTAAATAGAGGCGAAACAAAATCTTATCCAGTGAGCAGGCCGAACGGGCTCACTGAGCAACAGCCGCACCAGACAGTAGAGTCGCCTGGATAAGACCGCGCAACACTCGCGCTTCCTCCGTTTGTTCGATAAAAAGACCGAAAAACGGCACCTTTCTGTACCGGTAATCATACTTGATCCAAGTTTGATTACCGGTCAGTAGTACGTTTATCAGCGCCACAGTCGTGGTATTGAACAGGAGTCACGCGTATGAGCGACGTTGTATTGAAGTTCTCTCACGAAGAATACAGCGCCCGTTTAGCCAAGGTTCGCTATGCCATGGAAGAACATGAAATCGACACCTTGTTGGTGCACGACCCCTCCAACATGGCGTGGCTTACCGGTTACGATGGCTGGTCTTTCTATGTGCCTCAGTGCGTAGTGATTGGCGCAACGGGTGACCCTTTGTGGTTCGGTCGTATCCAAGACGCCAACGGTGCGCTGCGTACTGTCTACATGAGCGCTGAGTGCATCACCTACTATCCTGACCATTACGTGATGAATCCACCGCTCCACCCCATGGAGTACCTTTGCAATTACGTCCTGGCAGAACGTTATTGGGATCGTGGCCGCATCGGCGTTGAGAAAGACAACTACTATTTCAGTGCCACCGCCTTTGAGTCGCTCAAAGAAAATCTACCGATGGCAACGCTGGTCGATACGACTGGGCTGGTTAACTGGTGTCGCGCGGTCAAATCCGATCAAGAACTCACCTACATGCACACGGCCGCCCGCATCGTGGAGAACATGCACCGCGTCGCCTTTGAGATGATCGAGCCCGGCTTACCCAAGCACCTACTGGTGGCCGAAATCAATAAACACGCGGTGGTCGGCCACGATGGTCACTTTGGGGATTATGCCGCGATCGTGCCGATGTTACCCTCGGGCGGTGATGCGGCAGCGCCTCACTTAACGTGGGATGATCGTCCGTTTAAACGGGGAGAAGGGACCTTTTTCGAAATCGCCGGGGTGCATCGCCGCTATCACTGCCCACTCTCTCGCACTATCTTCTTAGGAGAGCCGGGCTATGAATTTTTGCGTGCTGATGAGGCTTTACAGGCCGGTCTCGAAGCAGGTCTCGCGGTCGCCAAGCCTGGCAACACATGCGGAGACATTGCCAACGCCCTCAACGATGCCTTGTTACGCTATGGGTTTGATCGAGAAGGCGCGCGCTGTGGCTATCCGATAGGATTAAGCTATCCACCCGATTGGGGCGAGCGCACCATGAGCTTGCGCCCAAGCGATCAGACGATGTTGCGTGAGGGAATGACCTTTCACTTTATGCCAGGGTTGTGGATGAAAGACTGGGGCATCGAAACCACAGAAAGCATTGTGATCACCCGCGATGGTGCGCAAACTTTGTGCGATCTACCGCGCCAATTGTTTGTCAAACATTAGCTTGGTACAACGAGTCAGAAACGGAGTACCCTACTTGTGCCCTTTTCTGTTCAGCCTGATTATTGTTTTTAGCTACACTCATAAGGTGATGATTTAAAGATTAAACTTTACCCGTTTCCGCCGGATTGAGCGTCACAACAGATCACAAGGAGAGGTTATGGAACCCACCGCAATTGAAGCCACCGTCGATTTTCATGCCGATGGTGTACAGCATGGCTTTCTTAAACTGCCTCATTCACACGACCAATCCGCTTGGGGCTGTGTCACCATTCCGATCACTGTGATTAAAAACGGCGAGGGTAAAACGGCTCTACTCACAGGTGGCAACCATGGGGATGAATACGAGGGCATTACTGCATTACTCAATACCTGCCACCAACTGATGCCCAGTGATATCAAAGGCCGAGTGATTATATTGCCGATGATGAACGCGCCCGCAGTAACCGCAGGCACGCGTACCTCGCCTTGGGATCAAGGAAACATGAACCGCGCGTTTCCCGGCTCGCCCACTGGCAGCGTCACCGAGCAAATTGCCGATTACTTCACTCGGTATTTGATCCCGCAGTGCGATACGGCTTTAGACATTCACTCAGGCGGTAAAACCTTAGATCTGATTCCCTATGCGGCGTCCCACCGCTTAGAGAACCTTCAGCAAGCCGACGCCTGTGCCGAAGGGGCTCGCCTGTTTGGTGCCCCCTATCAAGTACAAACCACTGAAATGGATGCCACCAGCATGTACGACACGGCGGTAGAGCAACAAGGTAAGATTTTTGTCACCACAGAGCTTGGCGGCGGCGGCACCAGCACCCCTGAATCGATCGCGATTACCCAACGTGGTATTCACAACTTTTTAGTGTTTTCGGGCATTCTACAAGACGATTATCGCCACCCCTCGGTCGCGCCCGTCAAACTCGAGTTACCCGATAAACACTGCTATGTACAAAGTGAACACGCGGGTATTATTGAGTTCTGTGTGCACTTGGGCGAGACCATCAAAAAAGGCGATTTGATTGGTAAAGTACATAACATCGAGCGCACTGGCACCGAGCCCGTTCCCTACTATGCCGAACGCGACGGTATTTTACTGGCCAAACGTCACTTGGGACGGATTTACATCGGCGATACCTTTGCGGTGATTGCCGAGCCTGTTTAACGGAGGGGCCATGAAGCTGGATAAATTCGATATCAAAATCTTGCAGATCCTGCAGCAAGATGGCCGCATCACCAAATCTAACCTCGCACAGGCGATCAACCTGTCTGTGAGCCCTTGTTGGGAGCGGGTAAAACGGCTCGAGCAAGCGGGGATCATCGAGGGCTATGGCGCCCGTATCAACCCGGATGCGGTGGTGAAGTTAAATACCGTGTTAGTCGAAATCACTCTCGGCCAGCACGATGTCGACAGCTTTCAACGCTTTGAGCGCGCCATGCAAGCCTGCGACGATGTCAAAGAATGTTGGGCGACAGGCGGTGGGATAGACTATATCGTTCGCCTTGGTGTCACTGATATCGACTATTATCAGCGCCTTATCGACAGCTGGCTAACTGATGACCTTGGCATCAAACAGTACTACACCTACATCGTCACCAAGCAAGTGAAGCGCCCCTCTCTCACCTTACCGCTTGAAACGCCAGACATTGCTGCTAATGGTTAAACCAGACTTATCCTTGCTTACGCATGCTCAATGACGCTCGCGCATGCGTTGTTAACCTCTGAGCAATACCTGTCACATTATCACGGCAAATGCCCGTTTCTCTTGTGACCAGAAAATTTTCTCCTGCTATTGCGCGGTTTCAGAAAAAATTTCGTTAATCCCGCACCTGAACAAAAAACCTCTTTTTCGTGCATTGCATACAGTAACAGTAGGCAAACGCTGATAGGCAGCGTGGCGATTTTCAATCAGGAGGGAGTATGACCGTATTCCAATCACGCGATCTTCACTACTCGGGAAGCGCAGCCAATGCATTGCGTCATGATATCGCCGGCAAAGCCAGTTCCGACGTGCTTGCCTACCTCGACGATCAGCGTCTGTTTCGCCAGCTCGCCTATTGCAATGGCAAATGGGTGAATGGTGACTCTGATACGCCGGTGCTCAACCCCGCGACGGGCGAAGTGCTTGGTTACACCGCATCACTCAACGCCACGCAAATCAATCAAACCATTGATGACGCCGAAACCGCTTTCCATTTGTGGCGCGCTGAGTCGGCCGAAACGCGCGCCAAGCTGTTGATGAAATGGCACGACCTCATCATGGAAAATCAACACGATCTCGCGCATCTGATGGTGCTCGAGCAAGGCAAAACACTGCGCGACGCCGAGGGTGAAGTCGAGTACGGCGCGTCGTTTATTCACTGGTTTGCCGAAGAAGCCAAACGCGTGTATGGCGACACCATGCCTAGCCACATTCCCAATGCGCACCTAGCGACATTACGTGAACCTATTGGCGTGGCCGCCTTGATCACCCCATGGAATTTCCCTAATGCGATGATCACCCGTAAAGCGGCAGCGGCTCTCGCGATTGGCTGTAGTGTGATCGTCAAACCCGCAGAAGAGACACCTTTCTCAGCCCTCGCCCTGGCCGAATTGGCGGAACGTGCTGGGATCTCTGCCGGTGTATTTAACGTGGTGATGGGCGACGCCCCCATGGTCTCCACCCAGCTTTGTCAAAGTGACAACGTTAAAGCGCTAAGCTTTACCGGCTCAACACGTGTCGGTCGGTTATTGCTCGAGCAAAGTGCGCAAACCGTGAAAAAGTGTGCCATGGAGCTTGGCGGCAATGCGCCCTTCATTGTGCTGCCTGATATGGATATTCAACAAGCGGCGCGCGCGGCCATCGATGCCAAGTTCCAAACATCGGGGCAAGATTGCTTGGCCGCCAACAAAATTTTGGTGCCACGCGACAAACATCAAGCCTTTGTCGATTCCTTCGCCGCGTTGATGGATGAGCTTGAAGTGGGCAATGGTTTGCTGCCCAGTACCGATATTGGCCCTCTCATTTCCGCACGGGCAGTGGACAAAGCGCAAGCAATCGTCGATGACGCCATTGCCAAAGGGGCGACCGTGATGGGCGGAAAGCTCAACCCCAACCTCGGTGAAAACTTCTTTGCGCCTACGCTTATCACCAAGGTGACGCCGGATATGTTGGTGTACCAAGAAGAAAATTTTTGCCCAGTAGCGGGCGTGATTGCCTACGACAATCTGGATGAGGCCATTGCGATGGGCAACGATACCGAGTATGGGCTCTCAGCCTATGTCTACGGCAATGATATTCGTGATATTTGGCGCTGTCTGCGCGGCCTTGAAGTCGGCATGGTCAGTGTCAACTCAGTGAAAATGACCGGCCACCCGATTCCCTTTGGTGGCGTCAAACAGTCGGGCTTAGGCCGTGAAGGAAGCCGCTATGGCATCGACGAATTTAGTGAAATCAAATACTACTGTTTAGGTGGCTTGCCCACGGTGAGCGGCAGCTAATTCAGGTTTGCTGACGGATAAGGAGACTGATCATGCGTCCAGAAACAAAAGCCTTGTTGGAAAAAGACAGAAACACCGTATTCCACGCCTCAACGCACTTAAAGCAGTATGCGCATGGCGAGATGCCAGGGCGAGTGATTGAGACCGGGAAAGGCATTCGCATTACCGATTCAGAGGGCATTGAGCTGATTGACGGCTTCGCCGGGCTCTACTGCGTCAATATCGGCTATGGCCGCGAAGAAATGGCCGATGCCATCTACGATCAAGCGAAAAAGCTCGCGTATTACCACACCTATGTGGGCCACACCAACGAAGCGCTGGTGACGCTGTCGGAGCGCCTGATCAACATGGCCCCCGGCATGAGCAAAGTCTATTACGGCATGTCAGGCAGTGATGCCAATGAGTCACAGCTCAAGATTGTTTGGTACTACAACAATGCGCGTGGCAAACCTGAGAAGAAGAAAATCATCTCACGAGATCGGGGTTATCACGGCTCCAGCGTGGCATCCGGGTCACTCACGGGGTTACCACTGTTCCATGCGCATTTTGATCTGCCCATTGAGCGCATCAAACACACCATGGCTCCCTACTATTATCGTCGTGAAGACACCGGCATGACCGAGCCTGAATTCGCACAACATTGTGCCGATGAACTGGAGAAAATGATCCTTGCTGAAGGCCCGGATACCGTCGCGGCGATGATTGCCGAACCGGTACTCGGCACGGGTGGCATCGTACCGCCCCCCGAGGGCTACTGGGCGGCGATTCGCAAAGTGCTGGATAAATACGATGTCTTGTTGATCGCCGACGAAGTGGTATGTGGTTTTGGTCGTATCGGGAGTGATTTTGGCTCGATTTACTACGATATGAAGCCTGATCTGATTACCGTTGCCAAAGGGTTAACCTCTGCCTATCAACCGCTCTCCGGGGTGATAATCGGTCACCGAGTGTGGGATGTTTTGGAAGATGGTACCGATGCGTGGGGGGCGATTGGTCATGGATACACCTACTCTGGCCACCCACTGGGCGCGGCAGCTGCACTGTGTAACCTTGATATCATCGAGCGCGAGAATCTGACTCAGAACGCCGCGACCACGGGTGAATATCTGCAAATGAAAATGAAAGCCGCGTTTGCGGATCACCCGTTGATTGGTGACAGCCGTGGTGTCGGTTTGCTCCATGCGCTTGAGTTTTCACCCGATCGTGCCAACCGCAGCCATTTTGACCCCAGCCTGAAAGTGGGGCCACAGGTCGCCGCCGCGTGTATGGAGCAAGGTCTGATCGCGCGTGCCATGCCACATGGCGATATTCTTGGTTTCGCCCCACCCTTGGTGGTCACCCCTAATGAGGTGGATGAAATTGTCGCCAAAGCGCAAGTCGCTGTCGATAAGGTGATGGATAAGCTGGTCACCAGCGGACAATGGCAACCCAAATAGCGTGATGACTCCTATCCAATAAGCAAAAAAAAGCGCCGACAACGCGGCGCTTTTCTCATTAACAAGCTCAGGTCTTACTAGCTGGCAGTCGCCGGCTGTACTGCCAAGTTGGCTTCTTTTTCTTGTTGCATCCGCATCACCGCAATCGGGCCGGTAATGAAGGTAAAGGCAATCAAGAAAGACACAGGCACGGCGGTGATCACGATAAACGACTGAAGCGCATTCAAGCCACCATCGCCGGCAAGCAGAAGTACACCGGCAACCACACCCATCACAATCGCCCAGAATAGACGATGACGGCGAGTTGGCTGGTTGTCACCTGATACGGCCATCGCAATCGAGTATGCCATCGAGTCACCCGTGGTCGCCACGAAGGTAGTGGTCAGCAGCATAAAGGCTGGGATCAGAACCACGCTGTAAGGCAGCTGTGACAAGGACGCAATCAAGATCGCCGGCAAGCCCGCATCCGCCATTGGACCAGAGATGCTGCCAGGCGATTGCAACTCATAAAAGATACCCGTACCACCCAGTACTGAGAACCAGAAGTTAGTCGCAATCGGTGCACAAATCGCAACGGCGAAGATCAATTCACGAATCGAGCGGCCTTTCGAGATACGAGCGATAAAGATCGCCATCATGGGTGCAAAACCAATAAACCAACCCCAGAAAAACCAGGTCCACCATGCATTCCAGCTGCCGTTATCGGTATTCAGTGCTAGCGTGTGCATGTTGTTCAGGTAGTAGCTAAAGCCTGAGCCAAACTGCTCAAAGATAAAGCCAGTTGGCCCCAGCACAATCACCACGCCCAACAATACGGCAGCGCCAATCACATTCATGCGGCTCAGCCATTGTAGGCCCTTATCCATCCCGGTAAATGCAGAGATAGAGTAAATCGCCACGACGGCAGCCAGAATCAGCATCTGCATTGGCATGGTGTTTTCGATACCGGCAAAGCTTTCTAGGCTGTAGCCAAGCTGGGTCGCCAGAAAGCCGATTGGGCCAATGGTACCGGCAGCCACAGCAATGATAGAGCAAGCATCAATCACAGAGCCTAACCAGTGATTTTCCAGCTTGTCCCCAAGTAGCGGATACAACAACGCACGAGGGCGCATGCGCACACCCGCTTGGTGGTGGGCATACATCAGCACGATGGTTGCCAAGGTGCCTAACACGGCCCAGGCTAAAAAGCCCCAGTGGAAAAAGCTTTGGCTCAGTGCGGGGGCGACGGTATCCATTACACCCGCTTCCATGTCACCCAACGCCGGCGGCGGGGTCATGAAGTGATAGATAGGTTCCGCGGCTGACCAGAATACACCACCACCCGCAAGTAGGGTGCACATGATCATCGCAACCCAACGGAAACGACTCATCGAGACAGTATCCGTGGCGCCGAGTTTCAATTTACCAAATTTACTGCCGCCAATCGCGAGCGCCAGTACGAAATTGATCACCATTAACCACTGCCACCAGTAACCAAAAAGATTGGCAGACTCAGCAAACAGAGACTGGATAACAGATGAGAAGTGTTTCAGGTCAAACAGGGCAAAGGCAAGGAAGACAGCAACAAAGCCGATGGTAAATACGGCAACGAGACGGTCATTATTTTGTGTAGATTTAAGCATTAGTTCGCTCACAAGGTGTGTGAGGGACGGGACTCTATCAGTGTGGCGAATGAATGACCAGAACAAATTGTTACAGTCAAAGAAGGAAAAAACGTGACAAGCATCACCTATTCAGCCGTGGCGGGGGCTGAATAGGAATATGACATTTTTGTTAAATGGACAAAACTTACCCAACACTGTTTTGTCACGCTGGCGCTTTCGATTTCTCTGTCTTATTCGTCTTACCCGTTTCGAGCACTTTTTTATGCAACACCACGGTAGCGCGATACAATTTAGGATGAACCTGTGACTCGCCTTTTTTTGCGCGATTACACGCCGAAATCACTGCCGCGGTAATGCAAGCGGCCACTTTCATCTGACCAAGTTGATAGGCATAGTTGGCAACTTTAATCGCCATAAAAATCGATTGGTCGCTGTATTTGTAATTACGGGCGGCGAATTTCTCAAAGCGGAGAAAGTCTTTGTGATAACCCTTAAGAATGCGATTCACGTGGCGATCGTAATAATTTTTATACTTGGCGTAGCTCCCTTTAGGGTTGCTCGCCATAATGTCTCTTACCCAAACAAACGATTGCAGCTGTTCTTTTTCAAATAAGCCACTCAGCCAGGCAAACATATGACCTCCCTACTGCTAGCTTAGCGGCCTTATTCTACTCAATTTCCATGACTAATCTACGAAAAGGGAAAAGTAACTTATTGACTGGCGGTTATTTAATCAGTGTTGGTCGCTAACTACCACGAGGCCCAATGGGCAACCGCGAGCGACCATAGAACGATTAGGCTTGCGTGTTGATGTTGATGGTATAGGTGGCATCGCCCGCGGGAAGCATATGTAGGATTTGCTCGCCAAGCGCTGGATGGGTAAGCAGGTAATTGCCTTGCGGAAAGCGGGTGTCTTCGGGCCCTTTCAATACCAGGCTGAAGTTTTCTACCGCCTGCCCGCCCACCTCATCACCGTGGCCAGGATGAGTGTCGACACGCGCCAGCGTCATTGCATATTCCGTATCCGTTCCATCAATGAGCGTGATCGTTTCATTAATCAATTCATTGACATGCTGGAAAGATAGTACATTCATCGTCCCTCCCGCGCCCCTGTTTGGGTCAATGCGCTTGTGAAAGCTTTACTGATAAGATTAGATGAAAAATTCGACAATGCACAATAGCTTAGTGATTTTTTCAATCGCTTAGAACGACAAAAGGCAACCCGATGGTTGCCTGACTCACGCTTGATTATGCTGACCCAGCCGTTTTAACTTGGCGGGTCTTATTGGACTTCGTTTTGTAGTAATACCACAAACGTCTGCTTTTGTTGTTCATCGAACACCTCTCTACCAGATTAATGAACGATATTAATGCCAAGCGCCGAATGCGGCGCTACGTCACATTCTTATATTATTTCGAATCGGAAAGCAAATTCGATCACCGTTAGGCAGAGAATTGGCAAGTTCGTGATTCAAAAAGACAATGCACGAGCCGTTAAGCACATAACAGGGGGACGTGGATACACAGTCAGCCACAGGGCGAGAAAACACTCGGCTTAGGGTATTACGTGCATATGCAATGCGTCAGGCGCTAGGCCCAAAAAAGAGAAAGCCGCTCTGCTGAGCGGCTTCGAGATGCATTCCTTGTTGGTTGTTGGTCAATGAAACGCTTTTTACGTTGCCCCGTGTGCTCACTACGTTGAGCGTCCTTACCGCATGGTCTTGTGTTAATGGCCTGGCTGGCGGCTAACAAGGTGTCGTCATGGGCGCCTGACATTAACGGGGTCTTAACTCATTAAGGCGCGTCACTGCGCGCTAATCATCTACCAAATTGTGTGTCAGCTCGGCTGACTCTTTCAGTAAAGCACACGGTTGCCACTATGCCACTGCGTGCCGTTCAAATTGTGAACAACGTAATAAATCTGACATCAACTGGGATTGCGCACAGCATACCGGCCCAATTTATGCCAGCGAACCGCGCCAAAATAAAAATTTCCCGCACCACTAGACGACCGGTCTAATTTTAATTATGCTGCCCCACATGAAATCGAGCAGCACCCAAGAAAACAGCAGCCACAATGCGACCCACCAACATTTGTTGGAAACGGGCGTGAGCGTGATGGCGCAATTTGGCTTTAGTGGCGTCGGCCTTAGTGCAATACTAAAACAAGCTGGCGTGCCCAAGGGCTCCTTCTACCATTATTTCGCGTCGAAAGAGCAATTCGGCCAAGCAGTGTTGGATCACTATTTTGCTTGCTACATTGCCGATGTAAATCGCCTGCTGACCGATAAGGCAGTCTCACCCATTGTGCGGGTCCACAACTACTTTAGCCGTTGGCAAGCACAATACTGCAGCCTAGATCCGGTGCAAACTTGCTTAGTAGTGAAGCTGAGTGCAGAAGTGGCCGATTTATCCGAGCCAATGCGGTTGGCGCTACGCGATGGCACCGACCAATTAATTGGCCGCTTGGCTGATACACTGGCACAAGCGCGTGATGTCTTTGACGATAAAACCGCACTGACCACCGCTACGACCTTGTATCAGTTGTGGCTGGGTGCCAGCTTACTAACCAAGCTGCATCGTAACGACAGTCATCTCGCGCAAGCGATGACCATCACCGAAGAAAAGCTCGGGCTGATCGATTAACGGCGCTTTGCTGTACCAAGCATCGCTTCAACAACAAGTTAATACCCGATGCGTGGCACTCGCGACGGCCTCATTGTTAGCGACAGCCACCATCTACTTAAAAACCCGCTTTGGCGGGTTTTTAACCGGCACCAGCTAGACGACCGGTCTAATTTAAATAAACGCTTGATACTATCAAGCACAATAAAAGGAAGGATGAGCAATGAACAACTTTGAGTTCTACAATCCCACACGTATCGTTTTTGGCGAAGGTAAGATTGCCGAGCTGGATCGGCTCATCCCGGCCGATGCAAAAGTGTTGATTCTTTTCGGCGGCCAAAGTGCAAGAAAAACAGGCACTTTGGATGAAGTCGAACAAGCGCTAGGGCAACGTCAATTTGGCCTATTTGGTGGCATTGAACCCAACCCGCGCTATGAGACCTTGATGAAGGCGGTCGAGAAAGTCGGCGCTGAAGGTTATGACTACCTCCTCGCCGTGGGCGGTGGCTCAGTGATCGATGGCACCAAATTCGTGGCCGCGGCGGCGAAATATGACGGCGACGCATGGGACATTCTCACCAGCATGGGTGGCAAAGTAGAAGCAGCGCTGCCGTTTGGCGCCGTGCTCACCTTGCCTGCTACCGGCTCTGAGATGAACAAAGGTTCGGTGGTGACCCGTGAATCGATGCAAGCGAAACTGCCGTTTATGAGCGAGTTGGTCTTCCCGCAGTTCTCAGTGTTGGATCCGGTGAAAACCTACACCCTGCCGATTCGCCAAGTGGGTAACGGTGCGGTGGATGCGTTTGTTCACGTGGTTGAGCAATACCTCACCTATCCAGCCAATGCACCGGTACAAGACCGCTTTGCCGAAGGCCTACTACAAACCTTGGTTGAGCTGGGCCCACAAGCGCTGGAAACACCAGAAGATTACAATGTGCGTGCCAGTCTGATGTGGACCGCCACCTTGGCGCTTAACGGCTTGATTGGCGTGGGTGTACCGCAAGATTGGTCAACCCATATGCTTGGTCACGAACTGACAGCCCTGCATGGTTTAGACCACGCCCAAACCCTTGCCGTGGTACTGCCTGCAATGCTCAATGAGAAGTTTGAGCAAAAACAGGCCAAGCTCGCACAATTTGCTGAGCGTGTTTGGCATATTGACCAAGGCAGCGACGCCGAGAAAGCCAAATTAGCAATCGAGAAAACACGCGACTTTTTCGAGCGCATGAACGTGAAAACGCGCATGAGCGATTACGATCTGGATGAAACCGCGATTGAGCCCTTGATTGAAAGCCTGGCTCAACACGGCATGACCCAACTCGGTGAACATGGCGATGTTACCCCGGACGTTTGCCGTCGCGTGCTGCAAGCCGCGCTGTAATCGCCGGTTTATTTCATTGCTATTTTGAGGCGCGCTGAATCAGCCGCCTCTTTTCCCAACATCAAGGGAGGAACTAATGTCAGCATTAACCAATCAACGTTTTGTTCTCGCATCGCGCCCGGTTGGCGCGCCCACTGCCGAGAACTTTCGCTTAGAAGAAGCCGCCATTCCCGCTCTGGGCAACCAAGATGTACTGATTGAAAATCATCACCTATCGATTGACCCTTACATGCGCGGCCGAATGAGTGATGCCAAATCATACGCTGAACCCGTAGCCATTGATGGCCTAATGGTCGGCGCCACCGTGGGTAAAGTGCTGGAATCTAACCACGCCGATTACCAAACCGGCGATTGGGTACTCGCTTACAAAGGTTGGGAAACCCATTCTGTCGTCGATGGCGATACCCTGCTTAAACTTAACCCAGATTTAGCCCCAGTCTCATACGCGCTTGGGATCTTGGGCATGCCCGGCTTCACCGCCTACATGGGCTTATTAGATATCGGCCAACCCAAAGAAGGCGATACCCTGGTGGTCGCAGCCGCAACCGGCCCCGTTGGCGCGACCGTCGCACAAATCGGTAAGCTGAAAGGCTGCCGCGTGGTAGCGATTGCCGGTGGTGAAGACAAATGCCAATACGCTCGTGAACACCTCAGTGTTGACGCGTGTATCGATCACAAAGCCGATAACTTTGCCGAGCAGCTTGCCGAAGCCTGCCCGCAAGGCATTGATGTGTACTTT
This sequence comes from Salinivibrio sp. SS3, assembly GCF_001722105.1. Lineage (NCBI taxonomy): Bacteria > Pseudomonadati > Pseudomonadota > Gammaproteobacteria > Vibrionales > Vibrionaceae > Salinivibrio > Salinivibrio sp. SS3. The sequence continues at coordinate 385,226 of NZ_MEBQ01000043.1, forward strand.
GAAAACGTCGGCGGCAAGGTATTTGATGCAGTGATGCCACTGCTTAACACAGGGGCACGTATTCCCGTGTGTGGCTTGGTATCTCAGTACAACAATACCGCCCTGCCAGAGGGCCCAGACCGCCTTTCGCAGTTGATGGGCACCATCTTGGTTAAGCGCCTAACCGTGAAAGGTTTCATTATCTTTGACGACTACGCGCACCGTTATCCTGAGTTCGCTCACGATATGGCCAAATGGGTCGGTGAAGGTCAAATCCATTACCGTGAACACGCGGTGAATGGCTTTGAGCAAGCGCCCCAAGCACTGATTGATGTACTTGAAGGCCGCAACTTCGGCAAGATGGTCGTCAATATTAAATAAAGCCCACACGCTTTATTTCGCAATCCCGAAAACCCTGCCTCCCCCTTAGCGATGGATCGCTAAGGGGGTTTTTATGAGTGACGTTTGCTTTTCAGTTCCACTCCCCTTCTTGATGCAGAAGAAACACTCAGTACCAACTACACTAATGGGGATGATTGACTAGCTTCATCGAAATTTGGCAAGGCTGACCGCAGGACACAACCGCTCCACACCTGTTTCAGCTAAGAAAGAGGATGTATTCAAAATGGCCAAAGTCGCACCCATGATTCGTCATCAGATCAACCTCGGTTTTGCGTTTGTTCTGATTATGGCATTACTGACGATTTTTGCGGTGGTGGAATGGAAGGTAAAACCCGAGCTTATTGAGCAGCGACAAGAGCGGATCAGCATCAACCAACACGCCCTGCTCGATTTACTCGACGCCAAACTCGGCCAAATTGAACTGTTAACCAGCACCATGGCGTTAGCGGGGACCACACTCCCCAAAGATGAAGTTCTGTTCCGCACCACCTTTCCCGAGATCCTCAATAATCATGGCGATCCAGCGATTGCCGGCGGTGGTATCTGGCCCGAGCCCGGCACATTTACACAAGGGGTGGCGCGGCGCAGTTTTTTCTGGGGCCGAGCAGGCGCGACCATGGAGTACTACGACGATTACAACCATCCAGACGGGAAGGGGTATCACAATGAAAGTTGGTACGTAGCGGGCAAAACAACCCCCGCCGATCATTGCAGTTGGTCCAACGCCTATATTGACCCTTTTACCAAAGAGCCGATGATCACCTGCACCGTGCCAATGAAAGATGATAAGCGCTTTGTGGGTGTCGCCACCGTCGATATGAGGCTCGCCGGCATCTCAGATATTTTGTCCCAGTATGGCAAAGAAAACGGTGGCTATGTCTTCGCCTTCGACGCAGACAGCAAAGCGATCAGTTTTCCCCAATCAGCCGTCACCTTTCAACCCTACAGGAACACACTATGGACGCGAGACGAACTGCAAGTGCAATTGCCTTGGTTGCAATCGGCGTTCAAGGCAACCCAAACACTCAGCACCAGCAAGCTAATCACGGTAGAAAATGACGGCATCCTCAACGAAGCCGCGTATGTTCATTTGATTCGCTACCCTGAAGCCGACTGGGTGATTGGCCTCGCCGTCCCTAAAAGCAAAATGACCGCCGCCGCTGACAACATGGGGTTGTTTTTAATGATAGCGATTGGTGGCTTGCTGCTCATTGTCGGTGTCATCGCGACGATCACCGCCCGCAATTTACTAGATAAAATTCGACAAACCACCCATCAGATCCGAGAGTTGATCGATGGTGAAACCACCCAAGCACTCGACGTGGGGAACCTGAATGAAGTCGGGGAATTACGCCATGCCGTCAACGATTATGGTGATAAACTAAAGGCACTGCTGTTGCAGTTAGAAACACTCCAAGATGAATTGGTTCAGAATGAAAAACTGTCCTCACTCGGCTCCCTGGTCGCAGGCATCGCACACGAGCTGAATACCCCCATCGGCAACGCACTGATGTCTTCAACCTCCATCTTGTCGATGAAGCAAGATTTTGTCCAACAACTCGAAAAGCCGATCACACGTGACGATTTAGACCAATTTCTCACCCATGTTGAAGATGGGACACGGATTGTTGAACGTAACATGTCACGTGCCTCCGAATTAATCCGTGCATTCAAACAACTGGCCGTGGATCAAACCAACGACCACCAGCGCGAGTTTGACCTCCATCATCTTATCAACGAAGTGCTTCTGTCTTTGCGTCCGACACTTCAGCAAACACCTCACCACCTTGATGTAGATATTCCTGAGGCAATTGAGCTCAATAGCTATCCAGGCGCCCTCACCCAAACGCTGATCAACTTAATTAACAATGCGTTAGTGCATGCATTTACCACGCAAGATCAAGGCCATATTCAAATCCATGCGAGTCAGGATTCACACGATCAGGTACATATTATCGTCCAAGATAACGGCGTAGGCATGACGCCAGACGTGCAAAAACACATTTTTGATCCCTTCTATACCACCCACCTCGGTCAGGGCGGATCTGGCCTTGGCTTACATATTACCTTCAACCTCATCACGAGTGTGCTCGGTGGCCGTATTCAGGTAAAAAGCAAACCGCAGCAGGGCAGTCGCTTCATTGTGACGATTCCACTGACGGCCCCCGAACGTGTCTCGTCGTCTTCATGACGATGGCAGGTAAATGGGTATATCATTGTCCAGCCAACTGCAACGCCGTGGGCAACGCGGTCATAGCACCTTTTGCCGTGGTAGCCAGTGCGCCACAGCGGTTGCCTTGACGCACAGCTTCCGTTACCGCCTCTGGCGACTGCCAGTCGGGCAACTTGGCAAGGGCTGCCAATAAGCCGCCCATAAACGCATCACCAGCACCCGTGGTATCCACGACCTTGGCAGGTGTTGTCGCCACCTGCCAAAGCGCTCGGTTGAACGCAACTTGTGCACCGTCACTGCCTAGCGTGACCACCCACAAGGACACACTCGGTACGTGCGAGACGAGCACTTCAAGCGCGGATTTGATAGACCGGCTCTCGCTGGGCTCAGAGCCTGTCACTAACGGCTTAGTCAGTAAGGCAAGCTCATCATCAGACACTTTGACCACATCCGCCAACGGCAAGGCTTGCCACACGGTTTCTAGCATTTGCGCCTCGCTTTGCCACAGATCCTCACGCAAATTGGGATCAAAACTGACAAAGCCACCATTATCACGGCACGCTTGCATGGCACCGAGCGTGGCCGATCGCGAGGGTTCGTTAGCTAACGCAATGGAGCAAGCATGCAACCACTGCCCTTTTGCGAACAGTGGGAAGTCGTAAGGCTGCACAAACTGATCGGCACTGGGTTTGACCATAAAGGTGAAGCTGCGCTCGCCATGCTCATCCAGCTCGACCAATACCGTTGAGGTACGTTGCGTTTCATCGCGATGCATAAATCGCGTATCCACGTTTTCACTCGCCAAGGTATTTTGCATAAAGCGCCCCAGCGGATCGCTGCCCACTCGGCCAATAAAGCCGGTTTCGCCATCCAGTCGAACAATCGCCACCGCCACATTGGCGGGTGCACCACCCGGACATTTTAGGTAGTGGTGTTCACCATCTGGGATCAAATCCACCACCGCATCACCGGTGACCCATACCTTATTCATCACACTTGCTCCTCGTTTCACGCTCGATTAGGCCGCTGCAGCTTGTGCGTATTTTTTACGCGCACCCAGTACATAGGTCACAGAAAACGCCACAACAAAGGCAATCGCCATACCAATGATATAAGGCACCACGCCGTCAGGACGGATAGAAATGATCCCTGGCAGCCCCGCGGCACCCAACGCTTGCGCTTTCACTTTAAAGAAGGTGACAAACGCGCCCGCGCAGGTTGCCCCTACCAGCGCCCCGATAAACGGATAACGATATTTTAGGTTAATACCAAACATCGCCGGTTCAGTGATGCCAAGCAGAGCCGTGACACCCGCCGGCATCGCAATCCCTTTCGCTTTCACATCCGCGGTTTTCAGCCCAAACGCCAAACAAGCAGCGCCTTGTGCCACATTCGACATCGCGGCAATTGGGAAGATAAAGGTACCGCCGGTGACCGCAATGTCTGCCAACAGTTGGGTTTCAATCGCGATAAAGCTGTGGTGCATCCCGGTGATCACAAACGGCGCATACACAAACCCGAACAACGCACCGCCAATCATTCCTGCTGATTCATAGACCCAGTTAAGACCATCGCCGAGTAAAAAGCCGAGATCACGGGTAAATGGACCCACCAAGGTAAAGGTGATCAGGCCGGTAATAAAAATGGCCAGCAACGGGGTCAGCAAGTTATCCAGCACCGAAGGAATAATACGACGTAACCCTTGCTCGACTTGCGCCAAAATATAGGTCGCAACCAGCACAGGCAGTACTGAGCCTTGATAACCGACTTTTTCGATCTCAAAACCAAAGATTTCCCACACCGGAATATCACCAGATACCGCGGCACCGCCAAAGCCCCAGCCGTTAAGCAGATCAGGGTGCACCATTAACATCCCCAGTGCCGCGCCCAAAAAGGGGTTAGCGCCAAATTTTTTACTGGCTGAAAACGCCAGCAGTACCGGTAAGAACACAAACGGCGCATTGGCGAAGGTATTGATCATATTGGCCAAGTCGCCCATTTGTGGGTAGGCCTCAATCAAGGACTTGCTATCAACAATCAAGCCTGGTGCAGTGAGGATATTGAAAATCCCCATCAGCAGACCACCGGCGACAATGGCTGGAATAATGGGAACAAAAATATCTGATAGCCCTTTCACCGCGCGTTGTAGCCAATTTTGCTTTTCAGCGCCAGCCGCCGCCACGTCTTTCGACGACATGTCTGACTGGCCCGTTAACTTGCTGAATTCGGCATAAACATTATTGACAATGCCCGAGCCAAAAATGATCTGTAACTGACCGCTGACTTGAAATTGGCCTTTCACGCCTTCAATCGATTCAATCGCGCTTAAATCCGCCAAGTTATCATCATGGAGTGCGAGTCTTAGCCGCGTGGCACAGTGTGCCGCCGCCGCGATGTTTTCTTTTCCACCCAGTTTATCGAGTAGTTGTTGTGCTATTTTTTGGTAGTTCATGGCTACTTCCCCTGCACGCTCTCACCGTCTTTGCCACCGTCACTTTTATTTTCGTGTGGCGTCACACGCTCCACATTTTCGGGAACGATCCCGAAAATGATGTGCTGAATCCTGTCAAGCATCAAGTATGAGGGATAATAGCTGTGAGATCGATCAGCAAACCAGAACCTAACCCTCATCTTAAACGTGACAAATGTCACTAAATAAGGGGCTTTCAGGGCGCTATGTTTGCAAACGATCTGCAAATGGAACGATCATAGCGCTTCCAGTAAAGGAGAACCCATGGCTAGCTTGAATGATGTCGCCCGTTTAGCGGGTGTTTCCAAATCCACTGTGTCGCGCGTGATTAACCAAGAGTATGGCGTAAAACCCGCGACGATTGAGAAAGTTAATCGCGCCATTGAGCAATGCGGCTATGTGGTCAATCAAATCGCTAAGGATTTGAAATCCAATAAAACCAACCTCATCGGGGTGATTGTGCCGCGTGTTTCCTCACATGCGATGTCAGCCAGTGTCGATGGTCTTAGCCATGTGTTTGATCAAAAAGGGAAACAAGTACTACTGGCCAACACTCGACAAGATGATCATCGTATTTGTCATTACCTTGATTTGTTCAATCAAAAACGGGTCGAGGGGATTTTGCTGTTTGCTTCTACACTCAACCCTACCGTGGTGCAGGCAATCAAACGCTCGAGTGCACCAGTGGTGGTGATTGGCCAAGACGGCTCACCCTATAACATCCCCAGCGTGATCCATGATGATTACCGAGTCGGTTTTTGTGCTGGCGAGCAGCTTATTAAAGCCGGTTGCCAACAGGTGGGCTTTCTGGGGGTACAAGCGGAAGATATTGCGGTTGATCAGCAGCGTTATCAAGGCTTTGAGAGCGCATTGACCACGTTGACCCAAACGGTACCCTTGTTCCATTACCAAGGCCAGTTCTCGATTCAATCAGGCCATGTCGCCATGACCGCCATGCTAGCGCAATACCCTGATCTTGATGGCGTCTTTTGTGCCACCGACCGCATCGCTATTGGCGCTATCCAAGCCTTGCAAGCACAAGGGATCACCCCTGGACGCACCGTGAAATTGATTGGCGTGGGCGATGATGAGCTTGCCCAAGTGGTGTCGCCAAGCTTATCCACGTTTAACTATGCCTTTGATGCCGCAGGAGAAAGTGGTGCCAAAATGCTGCTCGAGTTGCTGGAAACCGGACAAAGCCATGTATCCAAATTGGTGATGGGCTTTAACTATATTAGCCGCGCTACCTGCCCTTAACATCGCGATCGTTAAGCCAATACAGAGAAATTTTACTTGCGCCAACACCGTCTTATTCGCTATTTTTGGAACGTTCCCGAAAATAAAACTGGTACGGATAGATGGAAATAACCCTAACAGGTTTGGTAGACACATGTGGTGGCACCGACAATGTACGCCGCGTATTGCGTCATCAAGAGAAGGTGATCATTGAGCTAAGCGCGCTTGAGCGTGTCAATCAAGACGCCTTACCCATCCATGCGGTTGACGTGTCGCTGCGCCAAATCACGCTTGATCAGCCAATCGATGAAGGTGTGCTCGCTGCACTGGGACGCGTGATCGATCACAACCTGCGTGAACAAGCCGCGCCCTTCTATTCACCCAGCCAGAAGACAGATTTCCATCGCCCCGGATGGCATATCAACCCTCCCCAAGGGCTGCTGAATGACCCCAATGGTTTTATTTACTTTCAAGGTCACTATCACCTTTTTTATCAGTGGTATCCCTTTGCCTGTGAGCACAAAGATAAATTCTGGGTGCATTTAATCAGCCCTGATGGGGTGCAATGGCATACTGCGCCGCTCGGTCTCACCCCCAGTGATTGGTATGACAGCCATGGAGTATTTTCAGGCCACGCCATGGTGATGAACGACGCCCTTTGGCTGTATTACACCGGCAATACCCGCATTGGCCCCGAGCGTTTGCGCCAAACGACCCAATGTGTGGCGCGGTCAAGCGATGGCATTCATTTTGAAAAGCTCGGCCCGGTGATTGATGCCCCACCAGCAGGCGTGACCGAGCATATTCGCGATCCCAAAGTCATCCATGACGGCCAACACTATCGGATGCTGTTGGGCGCGCAACGTGAAGATAAAATAGGCCGCCTGGCGCAATACTCCTCCACCGATGGCCTTACGTGGCACTATGACGGACTAAGCGGTGATAGCTTAGGCGAACATGGTTATATGTGGGAGTGCCCGGATCTGTTCCAATTAAACGAGCAATGGGTTTGTATTCTCTGCCCACAAGGCAGCCCTTCACCAACGCCCGATCATCATGTTCCTCACCACAATGGTTACGCCACAGCCACGCTAGAAGCGGACGGCATCAGGCTTGATAACTGGCAAGTGCTGGATCATGGGTTTGATTTTTACGCCCCGCAGACGGCGCAGACCCCTGACAATAAGCGCATGCTTATCGCTTGGATGGGCCTGCCAGACGAAGTTGAACAACCCAGTTTAAGTGCGGGCTGGTTGCATCAGTTGACGTGTCCGCGCGAGTTACATTGGGAAAATGGGCAAATGTATCAACGCCCTGCTACCGCGCTACAAAGCTTACGAGGCCCTCAGCAACTTTTGGTGATTAACCCTGAGTGCCACTCAACCACCGTGGATTTAGGCACCAAGCAGTTTGAGCTCAACACCACGCTGCCCATTCCAGCCAGCGGCCACTACACGTTATATTTTCACAGCCGCAGCGGCATGATCACGCCTGCCTCCTCCGGCAAACCATCCGGTTGTGCGCTCACCATTAACGGCGACAGCCGCACCCTAATACTGGATAGAAGCGCAAGTCTTGCCACGGAGGGCGATACCCGCCGCAGTATTCACTTGCCTGAGCAGTTAGAAGAGTTACCGCTACAAGTTCTCGCCGATACCAGCTCATTGGAGTTCTTTATCGCCGGCGGCCAGTGGACGATGACCAGCCGTTACTTTAGCGCCGTGGATGCGACTTTTTTAGCGCTGACACGCGATCACAACGACACGCCTTTGCCAAAACAGATGGATTGGTATGCGTTGAAAAACGCCAGTGTTAGGTGAGTAGATAGGGATGTGAGGATAAAGACAGGGCTCCCGCAAAGAAGCATTGCCCAGTGGCCCTGAAGAGGGGGTTACCTTTAACCGCTCACTGGCATTGCTTCCTTGGGTTTCACACATAGTTACACAACGATGCGCTTTTGCGCTTTACATCGATCGCGGGTCGATGAACACTGCTTGGCAGAGTATAATGACAACCGATATCACGTAGAGTTAGTCACAGATTATGAGCAATACCACCGCGAAAAAGCCGAGTCCCCTGTTTGAAATCCTGTTCAACGTTTTCATCCCCTCGATCATCCTGATGAAGTTGAGCGGCGATGAATACCTAGGTACAGCCACGGCACTGGTCGTCGCTTTGGCCTTTCCTCTCGCTTACGGCGGGATGGATCTGGTCCGTAACCAGAAATTCAATTTTATCGCAGCACTGGGTTTTATCAGCGTATTACTAACAGGTGGGATTGGCCTACTCGAGCTCGATACCCGTTGGTTAGCCTTAAAAGAGGCGTTGATCCCCGGCCTTATCGGCTTGGCGGTGTTAGGGTCAACCTTTACCCGCTACCCACTGATGCAGAAGTTAATTCTGAATGACACTGTGCTTAACCTCTCGTTGATCAAGCAGCGTTTAAAAGAGCATGGACAATCCGCCGCCTTTGAGCGTTGTTTGATGTGGTCAAACTATCTGTTCGCCAGCACCTTTGTATTCTCATCGGCGATGAACTATTTCCTTGCCACGTGGATTGTGACCAGCCCCGCCGGCACGCCCGCGTTTAATGAAGAGCTAGGCAAAATGACGCTATACAGCTACCCGATGATTGCTATCCCTAGCATGCTGATGATGTTCGGCATCTTTTACTACATTTGGCGTCAAATACGCGCGATGACATCGCTAGAAACAGAGCAAATCTTTCATTTGAAATAACACGCGCCACGCGTGACGTTCAGAACAGCTCAAAAAAGGGAGGATAGCCTCCTCCCTTTATCATCACTTCTACACTTGACGCCACTTCTCGTCACTTTTGAGCTCACGCCAGTCTATCGGATATTCTTTTTTCGACAGCACTGACTCGAGCACGCAGGAAATCACCACACCGTCTTCATCATACTCAACAATCAAGGCCTATTCACAGTGAATCCGCTAGCAGACGAGTAAACTCTCTGGTTTTGAACGGTAAGTAGGATCGCGCCAAGTAAACAGCATGGGCAGGGAAACTGTTTAAGCCGTTGTCGGGCAGGAGTCTGACGACACGTCCGCGACTCAGGTCGTTCTTAAATATCCACTCAGGCCCTAGATGGATGCCAACGTTGGCCAGCACTAATTCACGGATCGCTTCTACGCTGTTGACGGTAATATTGCTATGTATCTTTGTATGTGGGAAGTACTGACCATCTGCAAACTTGATGTCACTGCGACGTGCCTCAGGAGAGTACTGCACGAAATTGTGCTGTTCCAGATCGTCAATTGTCTGTGGCTCACCATGTACCTTAAGGTAGTCGGGACTTGCAACCAGTACCCTGGGTACATCACCCAACTTTCTCGCCACGAGACTTGAATCAGGCAGATTACCGATACGCACAGCCACGTCAATGCTCCTCTCCTGGAGGTTATCGAACTGACTGCCGAGTAAGAGCTCAATGTTGAGATCGTCGCTCTGCTGTTGCATCTGCCTTGCCACCGGCACCACAAATCGCGTCCCAAAATCCACCGGAGCAGCGATCCGCAGGGTGCCACTTAATCGATTGACGCCACTCCGTATTTCTTCCTCTAACTCAGTTTGTTCATCGACGATATGACGCATGCGCTCATAGTAACGTTGACCCAGCTCGGTTGGCGTCGTGCGTTGAGTTGAGCGCCTGAGCAGCTTGACCTTGAGGCGATCTTCAAGTGCCGCGATCTTACGACTGATTGAAGACGGCTCTTGGTTGAGTTGTTCAGCGGCGCGTTTGAAACTACCAGTCTCTACCACCCTGAGAAACAGACGTTCTACATTATCCATCGCTATATCGCCATTTATTGTTAATTTCGCAATTAATGATTGCTTATTTACACTCTTCCAGCATTGCCGTCAACTAGCTAGCCTGTAGATGTCACGCTAATTAACTGGCTGACGTTACTCACTCACTCGGGAGATAGGTTATGTCTAAGATTGATTTGAACGGTAAAGTCACATTGGTCGCCGGTGGCGCCAAGAACCTTGGTGGTCTTATCAGCCGCGAGTTCGCTGCGATGGGATCGAAGATCGTGGTCCACTATCACAGTGCCGCGACGGAAAGCGACGCAGACGCAACAGTAAAGGCCATCAAAGAGGCGGGGGGTGAAGCTATCTCGATACAGGGAGATCTGACTAAAGGCGCTAACGTGACCGCCCTGTTCGAACAGGCGAAGGATCACTTTGGTGGTATCGATGTGGCCATCAATACGGTGGGTAAGGTACTGCGCAAGCCCATCATTGAGACAACGGAAGAAGAGCTAGACGACATGATGGCGATCAACGCCAAATCAGCCTTTCTATTCATGAAAGAAGCTGGCTTACACCTCAATGATAACGGTAAGCTGATCACTATTGTGACGTCATTGCTCGCCGCGTTTACCGACGGTTATTCAACCTATGCTGGCGGTAAGGCTCCGGTGGAACATTTCACCCGCGCAGCCGCCAAGGAGTTTTCGTCGCGCGGCATTTCGGTGAACAATATCGGCCCAGGTCCAATGGATACGCCGTTTTTCTACGGTCAAGAAACGCCTGAGCGAGTGGCGTTTCATAAGTCACAGGCACTGGGTAACGATCTCACCAAGATCGAGGATATCGTACCAATCGTAAAATTCCTTGCGACCGATGGCTGGTGGCTATCTGGACAAACTATTTTCGCCAACGGCGGATACACGACCCGTTAATAAAATAAGGAGTCATGCCATGAACCGATTTTTTGTCGCCTTAGCGCTGATGAGCGTTACTCTGCTGGGAACATCTTCCGCATACGCTAGCGCAAGCCGAACGCCCGAGCAGGTTATCTCCGAATTGGTCAGCGCGATGGAAGCCAACGATGCAGAACATATCCGATCATTGTTTGCCGAGAACGCGACCCAGGAGTACGAGCGTTGGTACGCGCGCAAGAAAACCGGCGACAAGTTCAGGGCATGGCTCGAATCCGATATCATCGATGTGCATGGACGAGTAACCAACCCGACACTCATGGTAGATGACAAACAAGCCATCGTCACCGGCACTTACGTCAACAATGACAATTACCGAAGCCCAGCGGATTTTCTGTTCATTGTCGAGGACGGCAAGATCGTCAGTTGGACGATGCGATACGACTAACGACCCGCGTCATCCGACTCGAGGTAGTGTTGTGTTACACGCACGATAGCAAGCGGCACGCGCGACATTTAAAAAAGGATCAAAAAAGGGAGGATAACCTCCTCCCTTGCATTATCACTTCCACCCTTGACGCCACTTCTCGTCACTTTTGAGCTCACGCCAGTCAATCGGATATTCTTTTTTCGACATCACCGACTCGAGCACGCAGGAAATCACCACACCGTCTTCATCATACTCAACGTCGGAGACCAAAAAGTGCTTCTCGCGATGTATGGGTTTGATCGCCGTCCACTTGCTATTGCGTAACTTGGCTGGATTGATTTGGTTCACGACTGCCCCTTAACAAACACCTGATAAGGCTGACAAGGAATGCATTCGTTTCGACTTATCAGCCCTTTCAAGAATAGCAATACAAGGTAAACGAACGCTACCATTGACTAATTTGGGTTAGACGGTCAGCCCGTTCGAGTGAATCAGCACTCATTACTTTGAGTTCAGATGCCCCTTCAGCGTTCTGCTCCGACAACGTCCTGATTCGATCCGCCAGTTGACTGATCTCTTCTGTTACATGCGCTTGCTGCTCCGATGCCGTGGCAATGCTGACGGTGCGCTCTTTGATGTTATCAAATGCTGTGACAATCTCTTCAAAGTGCTCACGCACCACACTCGCTCGCTCAACCGAAGATTGAGACAACTGATAACTCGATTCAATCACGTCCACGCCCTGGCTAGCCGCCGAATGAAGCTGCTGAATCATGCCATCAATTTCTTCCGCTGATTCCTGAGTTTTGGCGGCTAATGAGCGCACCTCATCGGCAACCACTGCAAACCCACGTCCTTGCTCTCCCGCGCGCGCCGCCTCGATAGCCGCATTCAGTGCCAGTAAGTTGGTTTGCTCGGAAATCTTTTTGATGACCTCAAGGACCGTTCCCACCTGCTGTGAATCTGAGGCCAGTTTATCAATCACAGAGGAGGCTTCTTTCAGTGTGGTAGCAAGCTTGGCAATCGCGTCACTGTTCTCATCGACGGCTTGCTGCCCTTTTGCCACCACGTGCGATGCATCCTCGGCAGTATCTGCGGCAGTGGCAGTATTGCTCGACACCTCGGTGGCACTTGCGGACATTTGGTTGATCGATGAGGCGAGCGTGATATTCTCATTCGTCTGCGCCGACGTTCGGTCGCTCAAATCTTGGCTCAGTGCCTGTAAGTCGTTTGCACTGCTTTTAACGCCAATCGCTTCTCTCGCTACGTCTTCGAGAATTTTTTCAAGATGGGCGCCATAATCGTTGACAGCGCGCCGTAGCTCGCCCATCTCATCAGCACGAACAATCTCTAACTTACCGCCTTTCTCACCTTTCGATAGGCTGCTAACCTGCTGAGTCGTCTCTTTGATACTGCGAATGAGCCTCTGGCCGAGCCATACCACGACCAACGCGAAGACAATCACCAGCGGTAACAGTGTTATATACAGGCCAGAACTTACTCGATTAAGCGCCGCCAAGGCCGTTGCCTCAGGCAACAACATGCCCACTGTCCAACCCTGTTCCGACAGAGGAACCTGCACGAGGAGCGACCGGCTATCGCCTACCACGCCTTCCGGCAGATAAACCGGCTCCTCAGCGTCCAAGGCCGAGACAAGCGGGGATAAACGAGGATACTGTCTACTTGCGTCGCTCAGGCTTTGCATACTAAGGCTTGAAGAACGCACATCTGGAAACGAGAGAATGCGATCGGTTTGATCGAGCACAAAGGCATAGCCTCCGGTTGCCTCATTTTGGTCAGTTAATAAGTTTGACAGACCGGAGAGCATCAAATCGATTGTTGCAACGCCCCAAAACTGGCCATCTCGGCGAATTGCGACCGTACAAGTGACCATGGGCGTGCCAGAAATCGCATCCTCATAAGCGGCAGACCACGCGCATTGCCCTGCCGGTAAGCCTCGACCCGCTTGATACCAGCTTTCGTTGTGATAACCACTGCCAGCGGGATCATTGTAATCATCTAATAGATCCAGCGAGCCTTGTGCATTACGCGCCCAAAATAGAGAATCACGTGTTTTTTCCGGTGTTAACTTACCAGGTTCAGGCCAGACACCACCGCCCGCAATCGCGGTGTTACCGTAGTGATCGACCACGGGCTCAAGACGTTCAATAAACTGCGCGCGATCTAACGGCAATGTTTCCGATAGTGCCGCAAGTGTATCGGTCAACACGGCCCCTTCATTCAATGCCGTGGAAATACGCCCTTCAATGTTTGTGACGGTTTGCCGAGCGCCCGCCTCTGCCTGCTCTTGCAAAACGGGCTTCGCTACCCACTCCATAACCAGGTAAATGGTAAGAAATGACCCCAACAAAAGGGCAAGCGCCATGGCTTTAATCTTACGGCTGATTGTCATGGCAAAATCCTCTGCACTGCTATTTGCTATAAGCGTAGCAGCGAGTCGCCTAATTACCATGAAGGTGTGTTTTCTCGCGCAAAACGTGGTGATCGCCACGGAAAACGCATGAACATCCGCGTCACGAAAGGCTTCCTAGCACGGTCGCGAGGTACTCTTGGTCCATCGCGCACATCATTCGCTTGCGTTGAA